>CAYSPM010000083.1:0-11871 GCA_964432925.1 uncultured Pirellulales bacterium
TCATCAGCGACAATAGGATGCTTCATATAAGAGAGGTGTACACGAATCTGGTGGGTTCGGCCGGTTTGCGGGGTTAGCTTTAATAACGAAAACCCTCGAAAAGATTCGAGAACCTCGTAAAATGTCACTGCCTCTCTACCTATTTCAGGTCGGATTGCGTATTTTTCTCTTATCCTCGGGTGGACGCCCAATGGTGCGCTTATACGGTCGCGGGTCAAATCGGGCGTGCCATGCACAATAGCCAGATAAGTCTTTTTTACCTGGCGGTGTTCGAATTGCTTTGCAACCTTCCACTGGGCGGCATCGTTTTTAGTAGCAACTAAGATACCGGTCGTATCTCTGTCGAGCCGATGTACTATTCCTGGTCTAAATTCGCCAAGTCCACTGGAGAGCTGGTCGGAATAGTATGCAAGCGCATTTACAAGTGTTCCGTGGGTGTTGCCTCGTGCTGGGTGCACAATCATATTGGCAGGCTTATTCAGAATAATAAGGTCTAAATCTTCATAGATAATGTCCAGAGGTATATCTTCGGGCAAAATGTCTTTGCTGGGTGGTTCGGGAACGATAAACTCTACTATGTCGCCTGGGCTTAGCTTGAAGCTTGGTTTTACGGTTTTGCCGTTGACCTTCACGCCGCCCTCTTTTATGGCGTCCTGAATGAAGGTTCGGCTGAGGTTTCTAAAGCGACCATGAAGATATTGATCTATCCTGCGCTGCTTTATGCCGATACCCACATGAAGTGTCAAAGGCTGGAATTCGGCGTCTGGCAATTCAGTCATCATCTTGTATAAACTATTCGTCTGGAAGGTTGGTCTCAACCGCGTCTTCAACGCTGTCAGGCAGGTTAAGCTCGATCTCGGGCTGGGTGTTCTCGATGGTCGCATTCGGCGCCTGCAGGGAAAGGTTGACGTCGACAGGTAGATTTGTTTCGGCATCAGCAGGTAGATTGATCTCAGTGGGTTGCATTTGGATCGGGGATTCTACGGTGGGACCGGGCTGCGGTGCCGGGCGGAAGACGATCTTCGTCTTGTAATCATCCATCGTTTCAAGACGGTGCTGGACAGCAGCTTGAGTTACAGTTCCTTCAAAATTTGGGTCTGCGACAATGTCACGATATATCTGCTCTGCGCCATTGAAGTTTCCTGTTTCTTCCTCGCATAATCCAAGACCAAATTTGGCCTCGGCCACTAACGATGGATTAGAAGAGCCACATTTCACTGCCTCAGTGTAGCTCATCTTAGCTCTATTTATTTGGTCCGTGATTTCCTGTTCGCTCACTGTTCCCATACGATAATGCAATTCTGTTCGGAGTGTTTCAGCTCGTTTTATCAGCGCCAAAGCTGCCATCTGATCATTGGGCGTCTCCTGGGCGAAGTTCAAGAGCTCCTCGGCAGGCTGAAGAAGTATGAACGAGAGGTCTCTTCCCTCAGAATGTGATTGAATAACCCGCGTTTTGTCAACAGCTATCTGGTTGATTAGGCTCGTTAGGTGGAGCTGTCGTCCAGCTAATGCAGCGCCTTTGAAGTAAAATTTCCAGATGTAAAATCCCAGAACGGCGGCAAGAACTGCCACAACAACGATAATCGTCGTAATATTCTGCTTAGCCCACTGCGGAAAATTTGATATCCACTCGGCCAGTTCGTTTGTTTTTAGTTCGTGTCGATGGTCGGCTTTCATCTGTTACTCCATGGTACTTTTGCAAAAAGTCCTATCTATCCTAAATTTATGGTTATCTGCGTTCACGCAAACCTACAGTGTAACAGAATGTGTTTTGTCTTGCAACAGGACGTTAGAATAGTTAGAATCTTGGTTTACGCTCTGCCGAAAGGACATGAATACTCAGAATGATGAGAAAACTGGAAAATGGTTGTGTTAGGGCTATAGTGCTCCATGTTGTTTGGATTTTGCTACTTTTATCTCTCGTTGCCCCACCTTGCCTGAATGCTGTGGGTGAACAAGCGTCTCAAGGCCAGACCCCCACCAGAGCTGCGAACAGCAATGATCCAGTTGAAGGATTGTGGGACCCGAGCAAATATATAGATATCGATGAAATTAAACCTGGGATGGAAGCATACTGCCTGACGGACTACGGGGGACATGGAGTTGAAAAGTTCGCCCTAAAGATTCTGGAGGTCGTGCGCGACATAGAGCCGGGCAGGGATGCGATTCTGGTTCAGGGTACCGACGAACGGTTTATCCATACAGGCCCAGTTGCTGGGTGCAGCGGTTCTCCGGTCTATATCGAGGGTCGTTTGGCTGGTGCATTAGCTTTCGCTTGGACTTTTAGCAAGGACCCACTTTACGGGGTGACACCAATCAGAGAGATGCTGATGGTAGGTCGGGCTGGTCACAGAGAAAGCTCTACAGGCAAGGCCCACCCGTCAGGTCTGCCGTTTGATTTCAGCAAGCCAATCGATTTTACAAAGGTTGACAAACAAATTGCAGCCTGCCAGCCCACCTTTAATACAGCACTTGCTGGAACTGCCTTGCCTTGTCCTCTGCTTGTATCCGGCCTATCCGCCCAGGCCTGTGAACATCTGCGCCAATTGGTTGAACCATTAGGGCTGATGGTTGTTCCCGGTATTAGTGGCGGTGCTGATTCTGAGGATACAAAAACGGAGCTATATCCTGGTTCGCCCCTTACGGTGCCGCTGATAACCGGTGATGTAAAAATGACCGTACTTGGCACAGTAACTGATGTTACAGGTGACAAAGTCTACGGCTTCGGACACTATTTCCTTGGCTATGGGGACATAGATTTTCCAATGGCTACTGGCAGGGTATACACTGTTGTATCCAATGTGGCTCGTTCTTTTAAGCTGGGTAGCGCAGGTGAAATAGTCGGAGCTGTAAGGAGCGATGAGCGGGCAGCAATACGTGGACAGCTCGGCGCTACGGCGAGAATGCTTCCCCTGACGATACAGATCGAACGCTTCAACGATACTCAAACAAGAGTCTACAACTGTCGAGTAGCTTATAATCAGTTGCTCACGCCCGGATTGATTCAGTCAGCCATAAGCGGCGCTGCGTTTTATTTGGGTGATTTTCCGCCGGATCACACCATTGAATACAGCGTAAATATGAATTTGGAACACGGCGAATCGATTCGCTTCGAGAATATCTCTACTGGACTGGCGCTGGCCGAGATGATGGCTGAGACGGGGGGGTCAACTCTACTGCTGATGAATAATCCATTTGGCCAAGTTAATATAGAATCAGTCGAATGCAACATTCGGATAGTGCCGAAAAATATCACTTCGCATATATGGTCAGTGAACCTGTATGACTCGAAAGTCAAGGCCGGTGAGCAAGTCAGGTTAGAGGCAGTTGTAGAGTCATTTCTTGCTGAAAGGAAGAAGTACCAATTTAGCTTTGAACTGCCGCAAGGATTGGCCCCAGGCAAATATGGCTTGATTCTGTGCGGGTCATACGAGTACGAGAGGTTCCTGAGAAAGGCTGTACCGTACAGGTTTCTTGCCCAGGACATACCAAGTCTGATTACGGCTCTTAATAATGCCTTAGCGGTTGATCGAGACAGGTTGTATTGCCTATTATCGCTGCCTGCCGGGGGTGTAGCAATTGACAGAGCCGAGCTTCCAGACCTGCCTGCAACTAAGATACTGATTTTGCAGGATGGCAAAAGGGCGCTGCAGGCTCAAGCGTTTCCACACTGGCTCGAAAAGAGCGCAGAAACCGGCACAATTGTCCTCGACAAGAAGCTCATACAGGTGACAGTTGAACCATAGCAGCAAGGTCGAGGCTGAAAGTATGTTATCGCATTGTAGCGTATCAGGGACTAACGGTCGTATATGCCAGGGGCACTGCGATTTCGTAAAACAGCAGATATCTGGGAATATTGTATGTTCGACCATTTTAGGTTTTAAATTTTCATATACGATTGGGATTTTTTGGAGCTGCCATGAAATATAGAGTTCGTTTGAAGAAGGATACTGTGATAGTTGTTG
The DNA here is from genome assembly GCA_964432925.1 of uncultured Pirellulales bacterium. Lineage (GTDB taxonomy): Bacteria > Planctomycetota > Phycisphaerae > Sedimentisphaerales > Anaerobacaceae > CAYNTC01. The sequence goes on from CAYSPM010000083.1 coordinate 3,966, forward strand.
TTTTTGCAATGGTTATAATTTTCGCCCGCGATAGCGTAGCTGTCAGCAGCAAGGTTGTACGCCATTCCAGTGGTCCGGATATGCTGAAAGGCCAGACTGAAGATGTTGTGATTAGCTCACGAGGGACGATTCAGCTTGGGCGAGCAGCAGAGGTTCTTGCACAAGAATTCGAGGATGTCTGGTCGGTGAACTGTATCGTGGTCAGCGCAGGAACGACTTATATAGGGACCAGCCCGAACGGCAACATTTATAAATACAGCCTCGGCAAACTGACTAAGATATACGCGGGCAAAAATGAGGTCTCGCCAAACAACAACAGCACAGAAACATCCAATTTCAGAGCACAAGTTGGTGATGAACCAACCGGTGAGCCAAACGATGCAAACGAACCAGATGATGAAGACGCGTTCAAAGCAGAGCAATATCTTGTAAACGAACACATTTTCGCGATGGCGACCGACGTGGCTGGTAGGCTTTTGGTGGGCATAAGTGGTGACGAATGTAAGCTGTGTCGGTTTGAAGCAGGCCGGATGGAAACAATTTTTGAGCCCAATGATGCTAAGTATATCTTTGCAATAGAGACCGATGGTAAAGGGACGATTTATCTGGGAACCGGACCACAAGGTAAAGTCTATAGGCTGGACCCACTTGGCAGAGAGACTGAGCTTGTTTATGAGAGCACCCGTGATAAAAATATACTATCGCTGGCCATAGCAGATGACGGCTCGGTTTACGCCGGTACTGACAACCGCGGGTTGGTATACAAAATTGATCCGCGGGTTAAAACAGCCAAAGTTCTATACGATAGCGACCATCCGGAGATTACAGCGCTGTTACATGCAGGAGGTTTGCCAAGCAGCGATGGCGATCTGTACGCAGCGGCAACTTCTGCTAAAGTTGTCCAGATCGAGGCAAAGTTTGCCGCACAAATTCCTCTTGCTGGTCGGCCCGAGGTCTCATCAGAAAAACCGAATAGCACTGACGAAGGAGGGCGCAAGCTACAGATTGCAAACACAAAACAACAAACTGACGATGATTCTTCTAAACGAAAGGCACCGGTTAGAAAGGGAACCAAGCCGGATAAGGCTAGTCATATCTACAAGATAGACAAAGCTGGTTATGTTACAGATGTTTTCCACGAGACCGCGGTCTTCTTCTGCCTGGCAGAACAGCAGGACAAACTCCTTGTTGGAACGGGAAATGATGCGCAACTATTCATCGTTGATCCAGCTCTGGAGCAGGAAGCAATCATTTATAAGGACGAGCAGGCATCGCAGATAACAGCCGCGACTGTTGCCGGTGAGGATGTATATCTTGGCACGGCAAATCCAGCAAAATTGGTAAAACTAAGCAAGATTTTTGCCTCTGAAGGGACCTATATTTCTGACCTTATTGATGCTGGCCAGCCTGCAAAGTGGGGCAAGCTGCAAATTGAGGCTGAAGTTCCACAAGGATGCAAGGTTCTCGTGGCCTGCCGCAGCGGAAATGTAAAAGATGCAAATGATCCTAGTTTTTCCGACTGGACAGAGCCGGAGGAAGTGACCGAACCTGTGCAGTTGAGCTGTCCGCTTGGCCGATTCTGTCAGTATAAACTCATGCTGCAAAGTGAAGATGGCCAGAAAAGCCCGCTTATCAGAGAGATTGCCGTGGCCAGCACAGTGCCGAATTTGGCACCCAAGGTCGAATCTGTGGATGCCGACCGAATTCATGCGCCTGGTAAGACGGGGCTATTTAAGATCAGCTACAAGGCAAAAGATGACAACGACGACAGCTTGATTTACACGATAGATTTTAGAAAGATCGGAAGAACAAATTGGATTGAACTGGCCGATGATCTTGAAACCGACAATTTCGAATGGGATGGAAAGGCCGTGGAGGACAGCCGATATGAGGTTAGGATCACTGCAAGCGATGAACGAAGCAATACGTCCACTACTAAGTTGACCGGCAGCAGAATAAGTGATCCTGTTGTGGTCGACAACACGGGACCAGCTATCAGCAAGTACACCCTTGAGAAGAACGGCAAAAGTGTAACACTCAAGCTGCACGTTAGCGACCAGTTAAGTGCGATAGGTAAACTTGATTATACTATTGACAGCAACGAAGAATGGAAAGGTGCTTTGCCGGACGACTTCGTTTACGATACTACGGATGAGACTTTCACGGTCGTGACTGAGAACTTAAAGGCTGGAGAGCACATAATTTCGGTCCGAGTCGCTGACGATGTCGGTAATACAACGTACAAGACTTTTGATATATCTATTGAATAACCGTTGTGCGATACATCGATTTTGAAAAGATCGTTGAAACGGTCGAATCAATTTGCATAGCAGCCAATTATGAACTGCCTACTGATGTCTTGGCTGCTCTGCAAAGCGCTGCACAGAAGGAATCTAATCCAAGGGCTGCAAAAATACTCGACCAACTTATAGAAAATGCCCACATAGCAGCAGCCGAAAAAATACCTCTGTGTCAAGACACTGGGCTGACCGTGGTGTTTGTTGACCAAGGTGCGGATGTTGTTATAAAACCGCCTAATGACATGGGCCATGCGACACTGTTCGATGCCATTAATGTTGGTGTCAAAGCCGGCTACGAAAGAGGATTCCTGCGAAAGAGCATTGTGGCGGATCCTTTGAATAAGCGTGAGAACACCAACTCAAACATCCCTGCCATTATCCACTACCAGGTTGTGCCAGAGGATAAACTGAAGTTAACCGTCATGGCTAAAGGTGGTGGATGCGAAAACAAAAGTCAGTTTAAAATGTTCAGACCTACGGCAGAAAGAAGCGATGTAATTAACTGGATTGTTGATGTTGTTCAGTCTGCTGGGGCCGATGCCTGTCCACCATTTGTGATTGGCGTTGGAATAGGAGGCAATTTCGAGCTAAGCTGTTTGTTGAGTAAAAAGGCACTGTTGAGAGATCTGACCTCAAAACACAGCGACGTATATTACGCAAGACTCGAAGAAGAAACGCTGTCTAAGATAAATTCACTCGGCCTGGGGCCACAGGGCCTTGGCGGCGATACCACTGCTTTGGCTGTTCTTGTCGAGACTGCGCCGTGTCACATAGCGTCGCTGCCAGTAGCAGTCAATATCGAATGCCATAGTCACAGGCACAAGACAGCGGTCATCTAAAAGGTCTATAGAGATTATAGGCGGTTTCTGACATGAGTGGCAGTATTTCTGCGACCGCCAGATGATGCTATTGTTTAATGGGCGAGGTTATATTTAGCTGTTATCAATCAGGATCTGGAAGTGATCTCATCCACCCCGGCCACACAGGCAAAGTGCTGTTTAAATCATATTCTCGATTCCACTTATGCCTCCAGAGAGACTTTAATCTGACTCGCTGAATAGACCAATCCAAAAAGATGATATTAATTCCATAATCATGACGGTTAAGGCAGAATCGCTTCATATTGTTACTGAAAGAATGCTCCCATTGTCCTTCAAACTCCGGAGGTTCATCTGTGTAGTGCGGTGAGCCTCCGACCCACAGACAATCTGCAAATGCGGGTATGTAGCTGCCTCCAGGAACGTTCTTGGTCCTCCAGTTCATCGAGGTTGGGTGGCCCCACTGGGTATCCGTAGCCGGATTCGGATTGAAAAGGAACTCATTTATCCCATAGCTGCCTACGAAATCACCCCACTGCCAAGCAGTAAAGGTGCTGCCCCAGTGCTCTGTGCCTGGATCTTCGTTTCTTTTAGCCATTGGGCAAAATCGCATTGCATCCTCTTTGTAGTAGGGCTTGGCAGGTTCCATCCACTCAAAATGGCCACTTTCCTCGCCAGACATGAAATACCCGTTGTTATCATCCGCATAGAAGTCTAAAACGAGACCCCACTGTTTTAGATTTGACTGGCAGACAACCGCCTTAGCTTGTTTTTTGACTCTGGCCATTGCGGGCATTAGTATTGACATCAATAGAGCAATGATCGCGATTACGACGAGAAGTTCGATCAGTGTAAAAGCCGAGCGTTTGCATACATTCATTTGTGCGATCCCTTCGGAAAAGCTACCGAAGAAGTCAAGCTGCAATTAGGGCCAGCTGCTTGTCAGAAGCTGGCCCTGTATCTATCATTATCAGTATTCTTTGAGATGTTGCATCCAATCCGGCCAGACCGGCAGAGGATAATCTGTCTTGTATTGTTTATGCCACCTGAGCCTCCACAGCTCTTTCAGGCCGACCTTCCTGGCGGAAAAATCACAGAATGCGCTGTTTACAAATCCATTGTGGCGGTTGATACAGCAGCGTCTCATGTGGTTGGTGGGCTCCCACGGCATATCCTCAATCTCCGGTGGCTGATCCTCGTATATCGGCCAGAGGTCAAATCGCAGCGCATCAATAAACAAAGGGATTTCGTTTGCGTTCCTCACATGAGGTGTTCGCCAGTTGTCTTCGGTGCGCCGGCCGCCTTCGAAAATAGTGCCGGGCAGAGTACTGAGGACATAGCCATTTAGGCCGTAGCTGCCGGCAATACCTTTGCGACCATAACCGGGTTGTTCCTTGTCTATGCCCCAAGCTGAGAATGTGTTGAGTCTACCAGTAGCATTGCCATACTTGTCGAACAGTGGTTTTGTGGCTGTCGGACAGAACCATATTTTGAAGTTTTCCCAGTCTTTGTACTTGTCGTCGATCTGGGTTATCCAGTAGAAGCCTTCTGGCGGTTCTCCGCTGGGGAACTGGCCATCGTTTTCCTCCACGTACATGGCAAAGATAAGGTTCCACTGCTTAAGGTTGGCAATACACTTGACCGATTGAGCTTGCTTCTTAACCCTTTGCAGCGCCGGCATTAATATCGCCATCAGCAAGGCAATAATGGCTATAACTACAAGCAATTCAATTAGAGTAAATGCTCTTTTTTTGTTCATAACAGTACTCCTCAATTCAGGACACTCTTACAAACCCATATCTTATATACAGATGCGCCAAATCGGATTGTTGTTTTGCATATTATACCTTTTGACGCCCAACGATTTATTCTTGAGCATCTAAATCATATATTATAGGCCTCTCTGGGCAGCGAAACTAAGTAAATGCTCATTTTTTCACACCTTTGAAACTTTCGGCAATTTTCCTTTCAAACAACGCTGGATTATTTGTTTTTCGGTTTCAGTTCTATAATAGGCTCTGCAAATAAACTCCACACCCAACCGTTATTAATGCCGTCGTCAACAGTAATAAGAGTCAGGAATCGATCCTCATCCTGCAGGTCGATATTGAGTGCGGCTGGTTGTGAATCCCGGGTCAATTCATCAAAATGCGCCCGGACGACGCCATCTACCAGGATCCAGAAGTCGGCTTTGGCCTCAGAAAGCCGAGTAGTCTGTGAGACGCCACATAGCGAATTGAATCTGACCAATTGGACTGCGGGCATAGCTGAGCGAATTCCATCCAGGTCAAACGTTATACCGGCATTTGCGTGCATATTAATGGCTGGATGAACTGTGGTACCGTAGACTATGCATCCCAACTGGCCTAGGAATGTTTCCCCGCTGCCTGTTTTCATCTTTGCGCCATTGTGAATTCCGAGCCAATATAGGCCTGTTGTGTCAGGGCATTGGTCGAAAACCAGACCTGTGGAACTGATCACGACTGGCTCTTCGCTTCGATCTGGTACGAAGACACCGTCTATACATGGAAACGCTTGCAGCTTTATATATTGGCCTGTTGTTTGCCCATACCTGCCGAGAGATGGAACGGGTATCAAAAAACCTGTGCTGGGGTCTATTCCCTGATCTATTTTACCGGTGCCAAAACCGTTACCACCACCAACAATGTCAGCTATGTCCAGTATTCTACCGGGGATACCGGTTCGCCTGTTTCTATCGGGTAGCTCGCGAACAAAAAGACCCGGATGGTCTGATACGTTTACGAGATGTATTTCTCCTACGGTAGTCGCCTTTGCAGCTTGTCCTCTAGTCAGATTCTTGGTCCTGCCGGCAGAATGGTGACTGGCTGAGCACATCATTTGAACTTGGCCTTGAAAGACATGGACTTCCGACTCCCTGGCAGTTCCGACCATTACGCCAAACTCTGTGCCAAAATCCACTATATGAGAAATGGGAGTTACAACTGTAAAACCGAATGCTTGTTTAGGAACTCTGGCTGTTATCATTCCTCTCTTGAGGTACATCTTGTTTTGTGATGCCAACTCAAACTCACACGGTGCCTGAAGTATGACCTCACTACCACTGACAAAGTTGATTTGCGCAAAGCCCTCTGTTAAGTGAATCCGGCCTCGCCCCAGGTTCGTTTGCTGCAATTGGGGAGTCCATTGGGCATGGACAGAATCTACTACAGTTGCTATTACCGCTCGTTGGGTTCGTATATGAGCGATTGCTATCACAATCCCGAACGTCAATACTGAGCAGATAACGAGGGCTATTGCGACTCTTTTAGCAACCTGTGTAAAGCGATACAGTTTTTCTGCAACGGTTTTGAAATCGATTGAGCGCTGTCTGTAGCGGCGCTCAAGGCTCCGGCGTTCCTGCTCACGTTGCTGGGCAAGGAATTGCTCTAATTGTTGCTCAGCGTATTCTCTGATTATCCGCAACCTGTCCTCAGGAGAACAGGAATCAAGCTGTAAAAGTAAAGGCTCGGCAAGCTTGGCTTTCTCGGCGTCGACATCCTCGCCAGGATGGATAGGGCAGTGCTGTGAGCCTTCAGGCATTTCTACATTTGTCGAAGCGAGCAATTGTGGTGACGTTGCCTGCTCTACTGAGCCAGCCATGTACCGCCGCAGATTGGCGCAGACTGCCATGAATTCCACGTAATATTGTCTATTGACCGGGTCTTCTGCGAGCAAATTTCGCAACTTGGCGAGTTGCACAGCGTTGATGTTTCCATCCATCAACAGCGTTAGTAATCTGTCCAGCTCGAATGAATGTTTTCTATCGCTCGTCATAGCCACCCCTCCGGCGCCAATAGGCGGCGTACGCACCTTGTCAGCGCATCATGTATACGAGCCATCGTCTTGTACATGCCGTGGATCGGCCGACCCAGTTGCTGGGCAATGTCTTTGATAGTGTTACCATACTCGTATCGCAATCTAAGCAGCCGCTGGTCATGTTCACTTAGCTTGGCCAGACAGCGGCGTAGTGCATGCACTCGCTCACTGATTTGCCCAGAGACCTCTTCAGCCCGGGCTGCGACATCATCGAGCATCGCGGAACTGAATAGCACATGCTCGCGGCCCTTTTTAGCGTAATAGTTCAGTACCTTGTTATAGGCAATTTGAATAGCCCAAGAACTGAAGTTCTTTATGGGCCTTGCCTGTGCATACTTTGACCACATCACTTCGCACGTATCCTGCAGGATATCGTCCGCCACATCCCAATCCGAGACTAACGTAAGGATGTATGCGTAAATCCTATGCTGGTTGGTAGTCAACAAAAGCACGAATTCCCTGCTAACATTCATATCCGAGGATCTGTCTGTATTCCGTTCGTTTGTTGACACATCTTTATCCAAGGCTAATTCCTCCTCTTTTGACTTCACAAAATTAAAAATAAACGACCAATATCACTATATTAGTTTTAGCCCAGACGAGAAATTAGATGTCCAAAATGCACAGATCGTAGAAAAATTTGTTTATTTTAACCTTGAAAATAACCTCCGATGCGTTGAATGTATCGCCACGTTTGAAGCAAGCAAGTTCAGCAAATGGTCTCCCGACGCAAGAGCTTCACATCATTGGGCATCTCACAATGGAACCCATACGAACAATAGAAACACAACAATAGTTGTAATATCTTGCCAGTTAAGGTCTTGCAGCAGGAGCGTCTACGTTCCACCGACTAGTTTATTTTACACTCTGAGTTTCATCTGGTCAATGGTAGCTATACACGCGATTACCCGTTTTGGAAGGCAGTAATGAAAAAACCTCCTTGTGCTTGTA
>CAYSPM010000084.1:0-2149 GCA_964432925.1 uncultured Pirellulales bacterium
ATTTTCAGCATTGTAGTTGTAGGAATGCTCATTCCGGCAGCAGCTTTTTGCCAGAGATTTGAGCCTGAAGAAAACCCAGAACGCGACATGCACATGCGCCAAATGCGAATGGAGCTTGAAGAACGTGAGGCGCAGATGGATTTTGAGCGAAAAATGCGGGAACTGGAGTTGGAGGAACATCGGATTAAACTGAAGCAAGCACGTGAGAAAAATAAACATGAGCCGCATCCACTGCTGCTGCTCGTTGCTGCAGTTCACATTCTCACGGCGATATGGGTCTATCTTGATATAAGACAGCGTAACTGCGGGTCAGGTCTGTGGATTGTGCTTGCGCTTCTCGCTGGTCTGCTTGGGACATTGGTATATGCTGTCGTCCGGCTTGGTGACACAGAAAAGAAAAAGGGCTGAGCAGCATCGATTGATTTTTTAATACTTACATTGCTTTGTTGAAAAGAGTTCAGAATGTCATTTCGAGCGAGCCGCAGGCGAGTCGAGAAATCTGTTTTTGGGTAGATTTCTCCACTTCGCCCCTTAGGGGCTTCGGTCGAAATGACGGTGGGCTTTTCAACAAAGCATACTTACACCACAAACGAACCCGGTCTGAAAGCCAAGGCCAAGTGACCCTGAGATAGCGGAAGTCCTTCCGTGCGTTATTGCACTGAAACATACTTGTATCGCATATAAGAATTCCCTTTCACAACGACAGTCTTAGCATTTACAATTAAGACCGAGATTAGAAGATGGGCTGGAATGCGGACTGGTCGATTTGCAAAGAGTTAAGGTGAGGTAGATATGGAAATCTACAACCTCGTGAGCCTTTCAGGGATATTCGTTCTTCTTGGATTTGCATGGATTCTCTCGAATAAAAAGAGGAATATGAATTGGAGGGTAATCATTTGGGGCATAGGATTACAGTTACTGGTTGCAGCTTTTATATTTATTGTTCCAGCAGGAACGAAACTATTTTTGATAGTAAATGACGTAGTTGTGAAGGTTCTTGACTCCGCCTCGGCAGGAGCAAGGTTTGTTTTCGGGCCGCTGGCGATTCCACCGGGCCAAACAACTGAAACAGGACAACAGTCACTGGGATCTATCCTGGCCTTCCAGGCTTTTCCTACGATCATCTTCTTCTCAGCACTGATTGCGATCCTGTACCACTTCAGAATAATGTCTCTGATTATCAGGGTCTTCGCATATGTGTTCACGAAACTTATGAGGATATCAGGTGCGGAATCCCTTGTTGTAGCCAGCAACATATTTGTGGGGATTGAGTCCTGCCTTACGGTCAAGCCATATCTGGCAAGAATGACGCGATCTGAGCTTTGTACGGTGCTAACGGCTGGAATGGCTACGGTCGCTTCAAACGTGCTCGCACTTTATGTTTTCAACCTTATAGATGTTTTTCCTACGATAGCGGGGCATTTGGTTTCGGCGTCTTTGCTTTCGGCTCCGGCGGCACTTGTAATGTCGAAGATTATTCTGCCTGAAAGTGAAGAGCCAGAAACACTCGGAGTACATGTTAAGCCATTCTACGAGAAAGACAACAGTGTATTCGAAGCGATAATCAACGGCGCATATGCCGGTGTTAAAATGATTGTCGGTATTGTAGCGCTACTGATAGCAGTGCTTGGTCTGGTTGCATTGGTAGATCTGATCCTCTCCTCGATAGGACAGTATGTAAATCCGCTTTTCGGCTTCGAAGGCCAATGGTCCTTGAAGGCAATCTTCGGCTACATCTTTTATCCAGTGACGATAGTGTTAGGAGTGCCGCCGAGCGATGCAGGTGTGGTCTCCAAAATCATCGGGGAGCGTTTGATTGTCACAGAGGTTGTGGCTTACAATGACTTTGCAGCAGTGTTAGAAGAAGGTTTATTGCAGCATCCACGATCAGCGGTGATTACTACATACGCATTATGCGGGTTTGCTCATCTTGCATCTATGGCAATATTTGTTGGCGGTATTTGTGCGCTGGCTCCTGAACGAAGCCGTAACATAGGAGCGATTGCAGTGCGGGCACTAATAGCAGCGACGTTAGCGTGCCTTTTGACTGCCTGCGTCGCTGGGACATTCTTTACAAAAGGATCAATCCTGCTGGGAACATAAGCATGTTGATAAAACGTCTGAAAGACTGCTATGAATTCACGGCTGG
>CAYSPM010000084.1:2249-3727 GCA_964432925.1 uncultured Pirellulales bacterium
TGTATGCCTACTGCAACGTCAATCACATTTCTAATCTACTTTATAGTATTACTTGGCATCGGCCTGTATTTTTACCGCAGGAGTGTAAGCATCGAGGATTATCTACTTGGTGGCAGGGGAATGGGGGCATGGGTGACTGCCCTCTCGGCACAGGCAAGTGATATGAGTGGATGGCTCCTGATGGGGCTGCCGGGGGCAATATACCTGGGAGGAATGGGTAATGTCTGGATCGCCATAGGTCTTTTCATCGGGACAGTACTGAACTGGAAGCTGGTGTCGGCTCGGTTGAGGATTTACACCCAAAAGACAAACACGATAACGTTGCCATGTTTTTTTGAGGCGCGATTCGGGGACCCGACAGGTTTGCTGCGGGTAGTCTCGGCAATAATAATTCTGATATTTTTCACCATATACGCATCGGCTCAGCTCGTTGCAACAGGCAAACTTTTTGAATCGACTTTTAACGTTTCATACGCAACGGCAGTATTAATGGGCGGAGTAGTCATAATAGCCTACACTTTTCTTGGGGGATTTTTGGCTGTGTGCTGGACTGATTTGTTCCAAGGTACACTTATGGTTCTAGCTTTGCTAGTCGTTCCACTGCTGGCGTATATAGATGTTGGAGGGATTAGTACGATAAGCAAAGCCATGATTTCAAAAGGCATGCAAATAAACCTGATACCACAAAGCCGCACAGCAGTATTAGCTGTTGTCTCAGCTATGGCGTGGGGATTGGGGTACTTTGGTCAGCCACATATCCTGACAAGGTTCATGAGCGCTAAATCGGTGAGGAAGCTATCAAGATCAATGGCAATCGCTATTATCTGGGTATTTTTATCGCTATCGGGAGCTTTAGCGATTGGATTTATTGGTATTGGCATGTTCGAGAATTTAAACATTGCCGAAGGAGAGCATGAAAAGGTCTTTATATATATGATAAGAAGAGCGATACATCCGTGGCTGGCAGGGATAATGCTCGCAGCAATCCTGTCAGCTATAATGTCAACAATAGATTCGCAGCTTTTGGTCTGCTCATCTGCGTTAACAGAAGATTTCTATCAGAAAACAATAAGAAAAAAAGCAGGTGAACGAGAGGTTGTTCTTGTTGGAAGAATTTTTGTTGTAATAATCTCGACTATAGCGCTTATTTTGGCGCTACGACCCGATGAGACAATCTTAGGGATAGTGGCTTATGCCTGGGGTGGGTTTGGCGCGGCATTTGGGCCTTTGGTCCTTTTTGCGTTGTTCTCAAGAAAGACAAGCTGGCAGTCAGCTCTGGCAGGAATGGTAACCGGCACCATAGTGCTCGTTGTTTGGAAGCAAATAGGATTGAACCGGTACATGTACGAAATCGTGCCGGGATTCATCAGTAATTGTCTTGTTATTGTCGCTATGAATAAGGTGATAAAGCAAAAGAGTAGAAAGATTCTCAGTGGGTATGATGAGGTTATCAGAATCGTAAGAGCTAAAAAATAATT
>CAYSPM010000084.1:3827-11781 GCA_964432925.1 uncultured Pirellulales bacterium
AAAGAATGTTGTTTGCCGCACATTTCGCTTGCGATGGGCTGCATTGATGAGGCAGACGTCGTTGAAATAAAGAAGATGCTCGCAGCACTAGCAAGACAAAAGTCAATACAGAAGCTGGTCGTGTACGGAGTTTTTATTTCTATAAGCAAAAATGGTGATAAGGTCTCTGTATACGTTGTTGAGAAGACTGAGCAGTTACAGCAGCTTCATGAAGAGGTTATGAACAGGATGGCCAAATACACTACATACGAGGCAAAAAAAGAAATGATATATGGGTATCCTGAAGAGACGGTGGCGGAGGGTACGCTTCTATGGATAAACAATTACCGGAAAAAAGCGAGTTTTGCGAATTTTCTGCCACATACAACGGTGGGATACGGAGTGATACCAACTCCGGAGGCTCCGATAGAATTTGGCGTGTCATCACTTGCATTGTGTCACCTGGGCAATCACTGCACATGCAGAAGGATTCTTACGTCAGTTGACCTTTGAAATATTGGGGAACGCTCACCACAGTGGGAACACCGCGAATATCGCGGTGCGTCACGCATCAATGTGCAATGACGCTTGAAATTTTAAAGACGGGCAGTAGCAATGCGATGGCTATAGTACCAATTATGGCCCCAAGAATCGTAATCATTAGCGGCTCTATAAGGATCATCACGTTTCTAATAGAAGCCTCAAGCTTCTTCTCGTAATATAGGGAGACTTTGTCACACACTTCACCAAGCTTACCACTTTTTTCGCCTGCTCGAAGCATCTGGATAATTCCAGGAGCAATCAACTCTGCACCTGGTGAAATTAGTATCGACTCAGAAAGCTGATAACCATCACGAATTTTGTCATTCACGTCAGCCCAAAGCTGCTGAAAGTAATAATTGTTGCAGGAACCATGAATCACATTTATGGCATCTAAAAGCCTGACACCAGTATTTACCATTGTCGCCATTATGCGCATACTGCGAGTAATCACCATGTCGATAAACATAGTACCTAACACAGGAGTATGGATTTTTACAAAGTCTATTACACGACGGCCAGTCAATGTCCGTGACCAGTAATACAATGCCGTTGACAATACTATAGCAGCCGTGACTACAACTGTCATGATCCGGAAATTGCCAATGATATTGCTGAAGCGAACTAACACTTGCGTGAGCTTTGGCAGCGCAGCTCCTCTCGCTTCATAGATTCTCATAAACCGCGGCAAAACGAAGAACATCAGTGTCCCAGTAGCTGCCACGGCCATCAAAGCCATGATGAATGGGTAAGTTAGTGCTCCTTTAATGCGCTTGCGGGTTTCAGCTTCAAAGTCGAGATAGCTACTAAGAACTGTGAGCATCTCTACCATCCTTCCGGACGCCTCGGAGGCCTTTACCATACTGATAAACATCGGATCGAAGATTCTCGGATAGTCAGCAAGAATACGCGAGAAATTTTCGCCGCCCTTGACCTTACCGGCAATATCCATAATTATGGCTTTGAATGTCGCGTTATCAGCTTGCTCTGCGATGGCATCAAGGGCATCGCTCAAGACCACGCCGCTATCCAGCATGACCGATAGCTCCGTTGTAAAGAGTATGAGCTCAGCGGACTTCACTTTTGCTTTGTAAAGTCGCTCAGACCATTCGACCGCTGGACGACTGGACGGCTGGGCGTGGTGCCCGGGCGCTTGTGCACCGGTATGTGCCATCGTTTCGTTTGCCGCTTGGGCCACTTTTGTAGTAGTTGTTGTCATTTGTCTGAAGCGGGCGTTGCGTGCCTATCTGACATAAGCCTGGCGATAGGTTTGGACCTTACACTTACGTTGTTCTTAACACCTCTTCGATAGACACGATCCCAGCCTTTACTTTTTCGATTCCGTCCGTTTTCAATGGTACCATGCCATCCTCAAGCACTTTTGCTCTCAATTTCTTTGTGCTGACACGTTCGTTAAGCATCTCGGCAACTCCGTCATCGAGAACAAAGAGTTCGTGAATAGCAATTCTGCCAGCGTAACCGGTATTACGGCACTTTTTACAGCCTACCCCACGGTAGAATTTGGGAACTTCTCCACACGTGCTTTCAACAATCCTCTTTATGCTTGCGGGCGGGTCGTATTCTGTTTTGCAGTTTGAACATATCTTTCTCACTAAGCGCTGAGCCAGGACGCCAATCAGCGAAGCGCTGACAAGATACGGTGCGACACCAAGATCGAGCAGACGTGTCACTGCTCCAGGTGCATCATTAGTGTGCAAAGTCGACAGAACCAGGTGACCTGTAAGGGCAGCTTGTACTGCAATATTTGCAGTCGTTTCATCGCGAACCTCACCGACCATAATTATATCGGGGTCCTGCCGTAGCAGACTCCGTAGAGCGGTCGAAAACTGAAAACCCACGCTGGTACTGACCTGGAACTGGTTGATTCCCGATATGTTGCACTCTACCGGGTCTTCGACTGTACAGATATTGACCTCCTCACTGTTGAGCTCAGACAGGGCAGCATAAAGGGTGGTGTTTTTGCCTGAACCGGTCGGGCCGGTCACCAGGACAATGCCGTTAGGCGAGTGAATAATCTCCCTGAAGCGCTGGAGATTGTCGTAGGTGAACCCGAGGGACTCAAGATTGAAAAGCACCTTATGCGGATCAATGACTCGAATAACAACCTTTTCACCGAAGTTACCGGGCATAACTGATACTCGAAGATCGATGGGCCTGCCCTCAACCAAAACGTGAATGCCACCATCCTGTGGGAGGCGACGCTGCGCGATGTCGAGTTCGGCCATTATTTTGATACGGGATACAATAGCAGGATGCATCTGATGCGGTGGTCGCATCTTTTCGTAGAGCCTTCCATCTACACGGTAGCGTACGCGGAGCTTCTTATCATCGGGTTCGATGTGGATGTCACTGGCGTTTTCTCTTACTGCGTTATAAAGCAAGTAGTTGACGAGCTTTACGACCGGTGACTGTCCGGCGACCTCCTCGAGATTGCCGATATCCTGGGTAATGCTTTCAATTAATGTGAATTCCTCCAGTCCGTCTTCATCTATGATGTCGTCAATAACAAAAACGTTGGCGGCAGGCAGATAGGTTTGAAGTGTGGCTTTTATGTCCTTGGCCGTCGAGCAAACTACCTGGACCTTACATCCGGTTATCCGCTCGATTTCATCTATTAAAAACACATTGGTCGGCTCACTAACGGCGATGGTGAGCACATCATAAACTTTGAACAGCGGCAGAACAATATACTCTTCGAGGAACTCTCTCGGGAGAAGCTCAACCGCTTTAGGGTCGCATATTTTGGGAGTAACCTGGGCATAAGGGACGCCGTAGGCTTCAGCTAGCGCTGAGGCAATCTGATTCTCGGTGCAATAGCCCATTTCTACAAGGAGCTCACCGAGCAGCTTGCGATGACCTTTTTCGCTTTGCTCTTGAAGGGCCTGTTCTATTTGCTCGGCAGTTACGACGTTGCGAGCTATCAAAAGTTGACCAAGCTGCATTTTATTTTGAACGGCTATCTGAGCCATAGCATCTTTCCAATGTCTTGTTTGAAGTCCCTGTTTGTCCCTCAAACGAAACTCTTTACCGCCTCGGCGAGTTCTATGTAATGGTCGAATTCGCTATTCAGCCGAGTGACCTCAAGGATCTTAGTACAGTTCTCATCAAGGCCCGCCAATCTGAACTGGGTCTTGTTCTGTCTGCAATAATCCCTGATCCACAACAACAATTCCAGCCCTTCACCATCGATGAAGGCAATACCGCTCATATCAAGCACCACACCAACCCTGTGTCGTGCAATGACACCGATAATTGCATCCTTTAGGGGCTCTGCAAGATCACCATCCAAGTCACCTTGCAACTCAACAACAGTAACCTCATTATAGTCTTGTGTGCTTACTTTCATCTGATAAGTGTTCCTACAGCGGCAATACCGTATTTTGAAAAGTTGGTGCTGCCATAGATATCGCGGAAACCTTCTTGCATAATGTCCCAAAGCTGATAAACGTCGCTTTCCAAAAATATTCTTCCAATTCTCTCATCGAATTGTGTGCCCAGCCCCTTTTCTACTTCAGCAAGGGCATCTTCTACAGTTCTCGCTTCTCTGTAGCTTCTTTTGGATGTCATTGCATCGAAACTATCTGCAAGTCCAACGATTTTACCTGTTAAAGGTATTTCGTCTCCGGTTAGTCCATCGGGATATCCTTTGCCGTCGACTCGTTCATGGTGACATAGCACTGCCGGTACAATGTCACGCATCTGCTTTATTCCGCGCAAGATGCCGGCTCCGATCGAAGGATGCTTTCTTATGCAGTCCCATTCTTGTTGGGTTAGCTTACCCTCCTTGCGTAATACGCTCTCTTCTATGCCTATCTTTCCTACATCGTGGAGCAGACCAGCAAGATAGACCCTGTGGATCTGATCCTGCTTTAAGGATTGGCGTTCAGCAAGCCTTTCGGCAATCCATCTTGAGATCAACGCAACTCTTTCGGAATGGCCACGTGTATACTTGTCCTTTGCATCGATGCTGCGCGTTAGTGCCTTTAAGGAACCTATGAACAGTTCCTTAAGATCGCCAAACAACCTGCCATTCTCAATAAAAACAGCACAACTGCTGGCGACAGAATTGAATAACTTAACATCGGTGCTATCAAAATCAAGCTTGTCGATCCTGTTTACTGCAACCATTAATCCCATCACATAGTTGCCATCTCTTGTTCTTTGGGCGAAGCGTAAGTCGACTTTTTCCTTGCCACACAAAGGTACGGCAATGATATTTCTTATGTTTTCGGGCCAGTCATACTTGAAGGGAGTATCTATCTCGCTATCGAGTAACGCCTCGTTGCCGCTATCCATTTCTTCAACCAACCTGCTATGCAATATGGCAGCCATGCGGTCATCGAGGTCAATCAGGCCAGACCCCGCTGCGACCACTAATTTCCTTTCACCATCAACAGTTTTTTCCAACACTATTGCGATGCCTTCGACGAGAACAACTTCGGTTAAACTGTCACAGGCCATTTGCAGGAAATTGGCATCTAACTCGGTGACTTTCATGTTTGTACTAAGCCGATGTAGCAAAACAAGTTCCTCATAGACTCTGGCCAATTCGATGCCAACCATTTCAGTTTGTTCTTCGGCTTTGAATTGAACCTGGAGATTTTCAGCCAAGATGGCAAGCATTTCAGCCATATACATATCATTTGTCTGCATGGCCTCTGCGCCAACCACATTGGACTGAGATCGGTGTGTAAGACATGTCGAGACGCTGTCCAAATCGATCAAAGCTACACCGACAGCTCGTGCTTGCTTTACGCCCTTTGCAGGGTAGTTTAAAACGACAGCCAAAATGAGATTGGCGTCGGCAAATCTCCAAACAGGCAGGTCAAATTGATCCGAACAAGACTGATCTGTATTCTGGCTCAGGACCCGCTTTGCCAGTTCCGTGAGTTGCTGTCGGTTGCTGGCAAATCTGCCTGCTTCAGCCAGCATTAGAACTTCGCCATCTGCGCTGCAAACAGCAAAATTCACACCGAATCCATTTACTCGGCGGCCAAAGTTCTCCAGTTGGCGATTCTGTATCGAAGTAAAAGTTTTGCTGAGCGTATCAGACATAGCTTGTTGTGTCCGAGTATCTACCATCTTTCGTTAGCGGTTACCGGCGGTTTTCTATCGCGAGCTTTCACCCGTCTACTGCGAGCTCCTGCTGGAAAAGTATATCCTCGATATTTCGTAACAACTCCCTGGGGCTGAAGGGCTTGCTGATACAACCTGATATCTGTAACTGCTCCTGTTGCTCTTTAGAAACAGCGAAATTCCTGGCTGTCAACAGAATCACCGGCACTGTTTTCGTCTCGTCGCACTGTCGAAGCTTCTCGACGAGCTGCAGGCCCGTCATAGCCGGCATCTGGTAGTCCGTGACGATAATATCGGGCTTTTCTTTACAGGCGAGTTCAAAGGCCTCGACGCCGTTGTCCGCTGATACGACCTCGTATCCATTGTTGCGAAGCTTGATCGCTACAACGTGAATGATGTGTATCTCGTCATCTACAACTAAGACTTTCTTGCCACTCATTACCCAACCTTTCCAAGAGCCAAAGTATACTTGTTGCTTCCCTCATACGGTTCTTTTGCACTATCCTGGATACTTACACGTGTGTTAGCTTTCGCTCTGTGGCTAACGGTATCTCAAAGCCGAAAGTACTGCCGAGACCAACCTGGCTTTTGACAAAAACGCGGCCATTGTGGACCCTCTCGATTATCTGTTTGACGAGATTCAGCCCGAGCCCCGTACCCTTAGCCTGAGCTTTGTTTGCGCTAACTCTGTAGAACTTATCGAAGACGTGTTCAAGCTCGTCTTCGGGAATCCCAATTCCCGTGTCAGTTACACTTACTCGTGCCAGAGATGCAACGTCATCCACATCTATTTCTATCTTTACAGAACCGCCAGACGGTGTGTACTTGACGGCGTTGCTGAGCAAGTTGACTACTACTTGTGAAATCATGTCTTTGTCCGCATATACCTGATCGTAAACAATAGGCTTTTGAGCATGAATTTCGATGTTCTTTTCCTCAGCATAGCTTCTTATCATCTGCAGTTGTTCTTCTATCAATATTGCCAGGCTGACCGGTTCTTTGCTGACCTTTATCAAACCCGACTCTATGCGTGAGACATTGAGAATGTCCTCTATGAGGCGATTCAATCGCTGAGCCTGACTCTGTATCACGGCGTAGAACTCTTTTCTTGTTTGCTCATCATCAGCTTCACCATCAACGAGCATTTCGGAATAGGCTGTAATAGAAGCAAGCGGAGTTTTCAGCTCATGCGAGACATGACTTACGAAGTCGTTTTTCATCTGCGATACTTCCTTCTCACGCGTAATGTCGTGCAGGACCGCTACCACAGCGGATACCTGTTCTTTGCTATCGTGAACGCATGAGACAATACAATCGAAAGTTCGTTGTCTTTCATCTTTATAAAACTCGACTTGATGTCTCGTTGCCTCAACCTTGCTCTGCCTACACTGGCGAAGAAAATCCACAAACTCGCTTCTACGTGCATCCATCAGTTCCGCGATGGGTCTTTGTTGTGCATGGTCAAGGTCGAAGTTGAAGAGCTTGCCGGCTGGTTCATTCGCCATCAGTAATCTGTCGAACTCATCAATAACAACGACGGCATCACGAAGGCTGTATATGATCGCTTCGGTGTTTCTTCTTCGCCTTTGTGAGAGCTGGGTTTGAATTTGCAGGTCCTGGACTTGCTGTTGAAGCTGCTGCACCAAAGTATCGTAAGTCTGCAGCCGACCATTTATTACGCTTGTCAAGTCGCTTATGACGGTGTTGGACTTCGGCTTGAAATTAACAAATCGCTCGGTCCTAAGCTGATCGGCTATAGACGTGATTGCCTTGGCTAGTTGTAGCCAATACCAGCTAAGGCAAATCACGCCCACAGCACCAACACAATACAGGCCAATGTACAGGACGCTAAACCAGTTAGGATGAGCCATTCCGGCGCCAGAATCCTGCCACTCGGCGAGGCCTGCCAAAAGCAAAGCAAACACAATAACAACCGTGACTGCCAAAGATAATTTGGTTATTATTCTCAAAACAGCAACTCCGGAATAAATTGGCTTAATCTCTTTGTTCCTATGTGCCTTAGACCCTCGTGTATCAAGGCACAAAGTTACAGAGGAACTAAGGCACAAAGCGTTCAATTTCTACCTTCTCATCCAGTTGGGCGCTTCCTGGCGATCAATATCCTCCAGGATGATCCTCTCCAATTTTTCCACACTCTCAGGATCGATCTCAGCAATGATCCTTTCCTTCAGACGTATTGCCTCAAGGTACGTCGGACGAATCATAAGCGCGACAAATAGACTGCGCATTGCCGCTTCGTTATCACCTTCGATGTAAGATCTTACAGCCTGAGCGTAAGACTCTTCAGCCAATCTTGCTCTGTCTATCAACTGTAAAC
>CAYSPM010000085.1:0-11729 GCA_964432925.1 uncultured Pirellulales bacterium
CTTTCGATATGTAATCTTCAACCAAAACATATATCGCGTACAGATTTGCAAAGCCACCACGCGACTTCGACCCTTTGCTTGCAGACTTCGTTTTGATGTTCAAATACTGAATAATATGACTTTCGGAAAAAACTTTGTCAGACAATTCACCGAAACTGGCCTCAAGGATACTCTTAATTTTCTTAGTGAACTCATGTTCCATTTTTTATCCTTCTGAGAACTCCAGTATTTTCTGTCCTTGGCATACCTGAGGCCCGAAAGAACGGGGTTCCTTATTTAAAGATTCACCTTTATATTCTGAAGCTATTTGAAGTCTCCGTAATCCTATCTTGATATATTCTTCCTGTATTTCTATTCCGATCGACCTTCTTTTATTTTGCTTCGCGGCATAGGAAGTTGTAAACGTCCCAGAGAATGGATCTAGAACAATATCGCCTTCATTACTACTTGCTTTAATAATTCTTTCTAACAATACTACAGGTTTTTGAGAGGGATGATTTTCATATTCTTCCATCCGATATCGAACTCTAGGAATTTTCCACACATTACCAGGTACCTTTTTTGAATTGTATACTTTTGGGATAGGTTTACGATAGTCAACCAGCTTTCTTACAGATCCTGTTTTTGCCTCAACAAGAATGGCATCCGAATTAAATACATAGTTATTTTTGTCTTTTACACAAAAAAGAATCGGCTCGTATAAAGAACCGTAATATCTTTTTGCTTGAACACCTGAACTATCGTAATACCATACAATTCGCGAAAGTACTGTCATACGCTTTCGTAGATAAATGTCAAAATACGGTGCGTTTTGAGTTGAAGTCATGACATAAAAACTACCGTTAGACTTTAGTTTCCTAATACATAGATCGAGCCAGCGATAGCACCACTTGAGATAATCTTCATCGGACTTCCACTTGTCAACCAAGCCATTAAAGTTCTTGCCAATGTTATAAGGGGGATCAGCGAACATTAAATCAATAGTGTTGTCCTGTATTTCGGTAGAAAGTACTTCAAGAGCATCACCCCATATTATTACATGTCCATTATTTTCAAACCGTTCCATTTTGTTTTCTCGATTGAAATATTTATGTTTTCATTCTTCAGATATTATATAAAAACAATAGTCTTGAAAACCATTCAGTGACGTACTACAAACTAAAAAACACTTCTTTGCTATCGAAGACTGGCCCATCCTCACAGCATAGCTTATACACAGTCTCGTTTGACTCTGGTATTCTGCATTCGACTGCGCAGCTCTGGCAAACGCCGAAGCCGCAAGCCATCATTCGCTCCATACTGACCTGGCAATCGATCTCACTTTGTTCAGCTATCTTGGCCACCTTTGAAAGCATTGCCTCAGGGCCACACCCATAGATAATTATTTCATCACGAACCGTTTCTGAATTTTCGTGAAGCCATTGTTCCAGGCAATCAGTGACGAGACCATGGTAGCCTGCTGAACCATCATCTGTCGCGATCTGTGATTTTATGCCGAATCTTGCAAACTCCGGCAGTGAAAAGCCCAACTGCTGTGAAATTTCATCCAGCTTGTTCTCAAAAGGTAGCTGATTTGCTGTTTTTGCACCAGCAAAGACAATAACATCTATATCTGAGTAGCTTGTCGTTAGAAGTTCAGCAAGACATTGAATGGGCGGTGCGCCCATCCCTCCAATAACCAGAATCGCAGTTTTCTTTTCCTCTACAATCCGGAAGCCATTTCCCAAAGGCCCAATGACGCTGATCGAACCACCAGCCGAGAGCGTTATCATTCGCAGTGTGGCAGGTCCGACAACACGGTAAAGAAGTTCAGCGACGGTCTTATCTCTCTGTATAGTGACATCAGTAAAACTAAAAGGTCTTCGAAGTAGAACTTGACGCTTAGCTGCATCAGCAAGGTCTTCCGGTATTTTTTCATACGATGGTATGGCGGCACTACTAAGGTCCAACTGGATAAACTGACCCGGCTTAAAGCCAGCAAAAGCCTTGGCAGCGGCCCCTAAAAATTCGAGTTTGAGCTTGTAGAAGCGCTGGCCGACTTGTCGGTTCGAGATTACAGCAGCGGTAAAGACTCCCCTAACAGATTCTGAGGATATCGCTGACAATCGCACCTCGCTACAAATTAAGATGACCCTTAGAACCTAGCACGACGTATTATTAAGTGTCAGAGCAAGCCTTCAAATACTTTGACACCATCGATCACTTTGCAGATATGAACAGCAAATTTGTTAGCAAAATCTGGTCGGCTGCGCGGATAAGCTGTATCTACCGCTTGCTTTAGTGTTTCGACGCCGTCGGCGCTCACGATGGCACCTGAAGCACCTTTGTCGCCGCCTCCCAGCATGCGTTCGCCCAAAACACCCGGAACAGTTCGAGCAATGTCGCACATCGTCTCTAACTCCGGGCCGGATATCTTATAGTCGTCACGCAGGCCGACGCCGTCTTGTCTGAATATCTGCCCAACAGTTACGATGTCACCAGCCTTCCATGCATCCATCATCTTATAAAACCGCTGCTGTGCTTCGAAGATATATTTGAGCCGTTCACACAACTTTGAATGGCTCTTGCCGAACTGCACCATTATCTTTTTGTATGTCGCATCATCCTTGATATCAGCAAGGCAAGTAATATCAAAGCCTTCTTTTTGAAGCAATCCAACAAGCTCCTCACATTCGCGTCGTCGGATGGCGTATGTCGATTTTTCCAGCCCTGGTCTATCCGTACCCGTGTCAAGAACAACCATCCTGAAATCTGACGCACCCGTTCCCATAGGCACATATTCAATGGAACGGTCCTTCGGATTATAATATGTCCCCATCCCTTCGCGTGCAAAAAGAATCATCGTCTGGTCCAGCTTCCCACACGGTGAGCCGATGTAGTCATTCTCAACAGCCTGCGCCAGGTCAACTATCTTGACCTTTTCATCTACCTCAATCTCATTTGCATCAAATAAAGATAAGATAAGATTCAATGTCAGCGATGCAGACCTGCTCATTCCACCACCGGGAATGTTGCCGTATATAACGCCGTCGATCCCCTGCGTTAGTTTATATCCTTCACGGCGGAGGATAAAATCAACTCCATACGGAAATCGTCCCCAAGTCTGTGCAATCTCTGTCGATTTTGGTTGCGGGACATGACCGATCTTGAACTCAATCACACCATCGTCCGGAAAGTTCCCACTAAAGAGCCTCATCGTGTCAGTTCCGTTCGGCTTATAAGCCAGCCAGATGAACCTGTCAGTCCCAACACCAAAGAGCTCCGTACCATTGTAATCGCCGTGCTCAACGCCCAGGCAGAATCGGCTTGACGTTCGCCGGACCTTGCCCCGGGTTACATCCAATTCCTTTTCTGTCGCCAGTCGTTTTAGTACATCGAATGCCTGCTGGTCACTTGCTATGTTCACAATTGTGCTCCTTACTTTGCAAGTCCAATCGGGCTGAACAACACGTACAAGATCAAGGTGATGACCACTACTATGACACCGGCTACCTTGGCCCCGTTGGAAGAACTGAGGTCGAGATCAGATTGTCGTTTGAATTCGACGGGTTGGGCCAAAGGCCTAACCACGCTGATAATGGCCATGACCAAAAGGCACAGTCCGAAACAAATTGCCATCCGATTTAGAAATTGAATCTCTGGGCCGATCTTATACCGACCGAGCAGATACATTCCGCCGTAGGAGACGATATTGGTCAGTAGCCCAACTACACCAGCAATCGGTGGTGCCTTCCGCACAATCAGGCCAAACACAAACACCGCCAGAATACCCGGCGATATCAGGCCCTGGCTCTCCTGAATGATGGTAAAGATGCTATTGCTGATCTTCGGATTGCCCAACTGAGGGGCGAGGAATATCGCGATACCCGAGAATACTACGACGCATATTCGGCCCAACAGCACGATGGTTTTCTGCGTCGCTTTCGGATTAACGTACTTCCTGAAGACATCCATCGTAAAGATGGTGGAAGCGGCGTTAAGCATGGCAGCAAGCGAACTGACGATAGCGCCTAACAGAGCCGCCAGTACAAACCCTACCAAACCGGTCCTCTGAGGAAGCACGCTGCTGAGCAATTGTCCCAGGGCCGTGTCGTATTTGTAGGCGATAAACTTCTCGATTGTGATATTGACGTTGGCTGCATCGGCAGCGTCCATAACTGACGCATTGTAAGACTCCAGCTCGACCGCCAGCGCCGGGAAAACAGCCTTCCAGGCCTTGTCATCTGACTCAAAAACGGTGTAGTCCTCAACCTGAACGTTATCGAACTTCTCTTGTGTCAGAGGAAGCACGAACGGATTGCTGGCCTTGACGGCTTTCATTGCTGTCTCATCCGGATATACGGCGATCATGAACTTGCCTCGCGGCCAGTTCGCGACGGCCTCTTCGCCCGGCGCCTGAACGACCTCGACTAATTGTGTATTTTCGCTGGCCTTTAAGTACTTGGCGATGACCGTGGCATTGTCATTGACCGATTGTTCCTGCATATCCTTGGCAAAGAGGTTAAAGGCGATTATGCCGGGAACCACGATGACGAACGGAATCAGAAGCTTCATAAACGCCGAGAACACAATACCCTTTTGTCCCTCGGCCAGCGACTCCGAGCCTAAGGTTCTCTGGGTAATATACTGGTTCAGACCCCAGTAATAAAAATTCGGAATCCAAAGGCCCAGAAGAAGTGCCGTCCAAGGAAGTATCTTGTCGTCCTTGGGCAGGAACATGTTCATTCGAACCTTATTCAACTCCCAGAACCGGTCAATCGCTCCCGTATCCTGGGCAAAACTCTTGAGCCCGACGGCGCCGGTTCGGACATTCTCCACAAAGGCAAGCTCATCCGTAGCCGCGCCAAGCTTCTTAAATGCGAAGATCATGACTACCGCTCCGCCGAGGATTAATGAGCTACCCTGGATCAGGTCAGCCCATGCACAGGCCTTCAAGCCACCGGCTGCCACATAGACCATTGCTATGATGCCTATGACCAACGACGCAGTTGCAATCGGCACATCGTATCCCATTTTTGCCGCCATCGTATTGATCGTAAGTGCACCGGAATATGTCACCGAGCCAAGCAGGAGCATGTAGATAAAAAGCGTCGCTACAGCCATGATCGTCCTGGCTGTGCCGTTGTAGCGGTATTCCAGGAATTCCGGCATGGTATAGATACCAGCTCGCAGAAAATACGGCAGAAAACCAAAGGCGACCACAACAAGTGTAATCGCAGCCATCCACTCATAGCTGGCAATAGCCAGGCCGACATGGCTCGCAGCGTTGCCGCTCATGCCTACGAACTGCTCGGATGAGATGTTAGCCGCGATCAGCGAAAAGCCAATCAACCACCATTTCAGGCCACGGCCTGCGAGGAAGTAGTCCTCACCGGTTTTTTCGTGCCGGCTCTTCAGGATGCCAGTCGTAATCACCGCCACGATGAAGCCGACGAACACAACAATGTCGATGGGATTCAATTCCATGGCGTATCCTTTCTTTTACACATTTTTGTACAAAACACTCCTCTGCCCGCAGTCAAGCACATTCGTTGCCATTATACTCACTCTGACACCAGCCGCAATAAAAGAGCCATCGACCTCTAATGCCTTTTCCCAATCACCACGATCTCGAAAACCTTCTTAGCTCTCCAAAAAAGCGCTGCCGAGCGCATCAACTATGTCAGTGGCTATCAAGCTAATTTGACCAACTCTCTTGGCTACAATGTCACCAGCCAGCCCGTGCACATAGACACCAAGCACAGCCGCGTCGAAGTTACTCAGGCCCTGGCCCATAAGAGCTGTTATCACGCCGGTCAAAACATCGCCTGAGCCTGCTGTTGCCATGCCTGGATTGCCGGTCTTATTAACATAGACCTTTTCCCCGCCTGCCTTGAGCGAAGTCGAAAGGTCCGTAACGACTGTCCCTGCTCCTTTTAGAGCTACGACTGTTCCGGTGTGTTGCGCAAATCTTGACGCCTGATCCTGTCGGTCAGGTGGTAGCGGCTCTCTAAGAAGTCCCGACCAGAGTCTCTTCATTTCGCCCGGATGAGGAGTTAACACTACGTTTGCCTTCAACTTGCCCGCCCAGTCGCCCAACTTGCTGAGGTTGTTAAGGCCATCTCCATCTATCAGCAAACGCAAATCCTGCTGCTGGAGCAGAATACCTGTGATCTTTTGTAAATCACTACTGATGCCAACTCCGGGCCCGAAAGCGACAGCGTCATTTTCGCCGACAGCATCGAGAATAGTATTGATTGCCTTTGAAGATATTCGACCGGATTTGTCCTCAGCCAGCGCAATAGTCGTATAACACGGCTCGATTGAGGCCACAACTGGCAAAGCACTTTTAGCTGTTGCTACTCGTACGAGCCCCGCACCTGCCCGAAGGGCAGACCTGCCGGCAAGTGCTGCCGCGCCACTCATGCCGACACTTCCCCCAATGATTAGAACCTTGCCGAACGTCCCTTTGTGCCCGTCGACAGGCCTTGGCTTTAGCTTCGGTATCGTTTCTATTAATTGCATACAAGCTCGTTCCGAGAAGTATATTACGAATAATGCAGGATATGGTCAATATATTCTGGTTAGGGTATTTTCGCGCGCTGGTAGGTTGAAATTAACCTGTAACTGCAAAAAATCTTGATAAGCGGGTCGGAAGGTATTACAATGATTCTTGTTCCGCAAGCGTCTTATACGGCTCGGAAAACATCGTTCCACGTTTTATGTTGATCAATCTAATCATTCTTTGGCAGAGAAAAGGAGGTACATGTGATGAGGAATTTGGTGAATATGTCGGTCTTGCTCGTGATGGCAATGTTGGCCACTGTCGCGCATGGCGAGGACCAAGTTGCTCTGCCCACTGACGTGATGGACGGGCTCGAGAATTCCTGGACCATCGAGAAAAACGGGAGATTAACCGCCGTTAATCCTTACGGTTTTGCTTGTCTATTCATGATAGACGACATTGAGTTCCCAGCCCAGGAGTCAGCCACGAGACGCGTTCTCGAAGAAGGCATAGAGCTTCTCATCGGACCGTCTACCGTTGGGCCAGTTTTTGTTACGCGAAAGCTATTCTTCGGCAAAGGAGAAGGGCACGTACGGTTTCTCGAGATTCTTGAGAATCGCAGCACCACTCCAGTGACGGTCAACGTTAAGATATATGGTGGTCCCTGGGGAGGTGGAAACTTTGCGATAGTCTGGGAGAACGAGCATTGTGTCGTTGCTGCAAAGGGCGAACCAGCGGTGACCGAGTTTGTATATGGAACTGGCGGCCATTTCCAGCCTCAGCGCGACAAGAAGAGGGAGATCGGCTTCGTCTGGGAGGCTATCGCTATACAGCCTCAGTCAAAGGCCGTGATTCTTCACTTCTGCGCTGTCCGCCCGAAGCGGGAACAGGCCCTGGAATTTTCCCAGTCGTTTCAAGTAGCACCAGCGTGTGTTGCCATTGAAGCTTCAGACCTATCAGCCATTGTGAACTATGACCCGCGCACCTTGGGAGCTAAGGCTGGCATCGAGATTTTCAGAGGAGGAGACAAAGACGCGTTTCTTTTGAAATCTGGTGACCAGCTCACAGGTGCAGTTCAGAATAAAAACTTCCGCATCCAGACTTCGTACGCCCAACTGGAATTCCCAGCAACCGACATTGCAACCATCATATACGAAGGTGGGGCTAACAACATTGAGCGGATTGTCGTTCTCAACGGCGACGTCTTCAGCGGATTCATTCTTGACCCGGATGTCACAGTGAAGCTTGAAGCCGGACCTTTGATGAAGATCCGCAAAGAGAAGATATCCAAGTTGGGCTTTCGCATTCGAGCGAACGAGAAGGAGAAGTACCCGGTCACACACGATGTCACACTTACGAATGGTGACCATTTCTCCGGTGACGTAAAGAACCAATCTCTGAAGATCGGTGCGGCATTTGGGGACATGCCTGTCGAGATTCAACAGATTGCCAAAATCGAGTTCATCAGTAAGAAAGGGACTGTTACCGAAATCACCCTGAAGAACGGTGACAAGGTTTCCGGTTTCCTCAAGGACGAGGACATAATTATTGACTTGGACTTTGGTCGGGAGGTATCGATCTATCAGGACCGGATCGAGAAGATCATTTTCGACAAAACCGTTCTCGAGAAACTCTCCGGGGAAGCCTTGAGTAAGAAAGAGCAAGAGCAGGGATCGAGATAGAAAATCCAACAATGTGCTCCCAGCGCGACTCCTTACAGTTCGACGGTTCGTGTCGCACTGATGCAACAGTTTAGCACCAACGTTAGCAGCTTTGCTAAGAATGTGAGGTAGGGATAATATCGCACCTATCAACCCTCAGGTCGTTATGTTCCAAAGATTTTCCCACCATTGGAATAAATCTTGGGTATCGACTCCAGCTAAAAAAAGGCAGAAAAATAAAAAAGCCTTACAAACAACTTTATGATATAATTTATTTTGAAAAGGAAATGAAAATATGCCGGAAATTTGCCGATTTTTAGGGATAGTTATTTCAATGTATTATAAAGAGCACTCGCCGCCGCATTTTCACGCGAAATACGGCGAATACAGAGGCGTTTTTTCGATAAACGATTTAAAACTCATCGAAGGTGAACTGCCTAAAAGGATTATTTCGCTTACTCTGGAGTGGGCGTTCGAACATAGAGAAGAATTGCTTGAAGATTGGAGACTTGTTGAAAGAAAGGAAGAGCTCAAAAAAATTCCCCCTCTTGTTTAGGAGGCAAAAGGTATGCACTGGGTAACCGATGTATTATATCTTGGTGGCTACAAATTAAAGCTGAAGTTTGAAAATAATGAATACAGGACGGTCGATTTGCAGCCGCACCTTGAAGGGAAAATTTTTGAGCCTTTGAAAAACATTTCTTACTTTAAGTCTGTAACACTTAACAGAGATATTGATACCGTCGTTTGGCCAAACAACGCCGACTTCTCTCCTGATTTTCTTTACGAAATAGGTCATCCCGTCAATAATTAATCCTCTAAATATTATAGGTAATTGCTTTGCCAAGGCTTGTCAGGTCGGCCCGCTCTCTTCTTCGCCCTGCGTAGCGGGCTTCGCAGAGCAGGGCCGGTGGAGTCCTACGTCCAGCCTGAGAGCCTGCCGCAGCCTGATATGAGGAAGGGATAATATCGGACCTATCCCTCAGCAGGTTTGATTAGTTTAGGATTTAGTGTTTAGGATTTAGGATTTATTTCACTTCTTGCTTCTATTTTTCTGTTGATTAAAGTCGCCGTAACAGCCGCGGAAAAACCGTTGTCTATATTTACAACAGTGACACCGGAAGCCATTTAGGCGAAGGCAGCTACTGCTCGGCTGACCAAATCCAACAAAATCCTACTCTTAAAATCCTGGCCTGTGTTTCACTCTATAAGTATATACGCATATACTTATATACTTCCGCAGCATCAATCGGCTGAATCTTTTTTTTGTGGCTTTAGTGCTTCGGTAATTGGTATTTGTTTAAGATTTAGTGCTTAGGATTTTTTAATTCCAGCTTTAATTTTTCTATTTATAAGCGTAGCAGTGACCGCTGCGGAGAAGCCATTGTCGATATTGACGACTGTAACGCCGGAGGCGCAGCTATTGAGCATAGTCAAAAGTGCTGAAAGTCCCTCAAAACTGGAGCCGTAGCCAACACTTGTCGGCACCGCAATTACAGGACAACTAACAAGGCCTCCAACTACACTTGCGAGTGCTCCTTCCATTCCAGCTATGACAATTATTACATTCGCCTTTTGCAGTTTTGGCAGATGGTCAAATAATCTATGAAGCCCAGCTACGCCGACATCGCAGATCAGTTCTGTTCGCTGACCCATTATCTCAGCCGTGATCTTCGCCTCGGCAGCCACTGGCAAATCTGAAGTTCCAGCGGTGACTATCGGCAGAATGCTTTTTGATTGTGGAAGCTTCTTTTGCTCCAGCACAATTGCTTTTGCCAACTGCTCGTAGCGAGCTTTAGGAAATTTCTTAGTCTCAGTCAGAGCTTGGAAAACTTCCGGATTTGCTCTTGTGGCTAAAACGTTGTTGCCTTTTGCTGTAAGGCTTTCAAAGATTAAAATTATTTGCTCGTTTGTTTTGCCCAGACAGTAAATGACCTCCGGAAAGCCCTGTCGGATTGACCGATGGTGGTCAATTCGCGCAAAACCAAGGTCCTCAAACGGCAAATGACGGAGCTTCTCCATGGCCTCATCAATACTAATTTCGCCGTTCTTAACCTGCTCCAATAGTTCTTTTAATTGTTCCGCTTGGATACCTCACCTACCTTTCCTCACCTTGTTCATTGAGCAGAAATTTTTTAATTAGTGTCCAAGCTGCCTCGTCACATGCCTTCACAACTTCGCCTTTTCCCTGATTGGAAGCTATAATAACAGCAAAGTCGCGCTTTGGTGCCATCCAGACTACCGCAAAGTTCTGGTTATTGCTCCCCTTGTGTGTTAGTACCCGTCCTCCTGCCCAATCTCGGTTCGCTATTTCCCAGCCCCCCATGTAACTCCCACCAAAGGCCGGTGTGTGGAGCTCCTTGAATGTTTCGGGTTTGAGTAAACTTGACTGACCCTTTGCACCTTCCAAATGTACGGCAATGAACTTTGCCCAGTCTCTTATCGAACAGTGTACAGTGCCGGCTGGCCCTATTACCGGCGGATTGTCGCTGAAACGTCCCGGTTCGATGGCAAATAATTTATCGTCCTTAATTGTATGCTGCCAAGGCTGGTCAATCCTACCTGGCGAGCCCATTGCGCCAAAGCCTGCCGTCGTCATCCCAAGTGGATCGAACAACATTTCTTTCATCAGAGTTTCCCAAGGGGCATTCATCACCTGTTCAGCAATTACTCCTGCGATAGCGTAGCCTGCGTTTGAGTAAATATATTTAGTGCCAGGTTCAGCTTCTGGGTCCTGACTGAGCATCATTTTTGCGTATATTAGTCGCTGTTGCATAGCAGAGCCAGGTAGATTGTGCATATCCATAAACGTTTTGCCTTTAGGCCAGCTCTGGTTAGATGACGCTAACCCTGCACGATGGGCAAGCAGATGTTTTAAGGTGACATCGCGATAGTCTGGGTACATATCCTCAGTTATATTTAGCAGCGCCTCTGCTAGCGTCATGTCCCATCGAAGCTTACCGCGCTCAACTAAAATGGCGATGATAGTAGCTGTCATTGCCTTGGTACACGATCCAATATGGAATTTATCATTAGACGTCACTTTTACATCGCTGCCGGCTTTACGGAACCCAGTTGCGCCCCAGGCCACAGTGTCCCCTTCAAGAACCACCGCCCCAGCAATAGCAGGCAAATCATATTTCTTTCGAATCGGCTCAAGTTCTGGACCAATATCATTCGAGTCGGCATACAGAATCTCCGTACGACCTCCGACAACCAAGAAGATTATTAGAAACGCCACGGCCATTATGCTTCGTTGCTTAATCATATAATTCCTTTTGTTGTTCAGCCTGAATATATCACCTCGTATTGCGTATTGCGTATTGCGTCGTGTGTATTGTGTATATCATATGCCGTATTCATTGTACTTGTTGATATTTGATTCGTAGTTCCACAAGAAAGACCGACCATGTATTTATGATATGTCAGAGAGGCTACCATAACCGAATTGTCTGTGCAACACCGTTTTGAAATGTAAAAAGCAGCTTTCTTTTGTCCGTGAAGGCCATGATATTTAATCAAGAGCTTCCTTCTGGCCGCAATGTGAAAGGTAGCTTTTAAGTGTGAAACAAGATAAAATCAAG
>CAYSPM010000086.1:0-11726 GCA_964432925.1 uncultured Pirellulales bacterium
GGCTTGACTGGCGGAAGCAAAGGCTCGATCAATTTCCATTGTTCATTCGTCAAGTCACTTGGATAAGTCCTTTTGTCCATTATCAGTTGTCGGACAAAAGACCACTTTTCATACACTTTCTAAGTCATTTTGGACTGAACATTCCTTCGGCCGGACAAGACTCACGGCAATAGATTTTTAGCTTGCCGAGAGCATCTGCAGGTATGGCTCTTAGCCAAACGCGTGGGTAGGCACCCTTAACCCTCGAAAAGGAGGAGTATTATGGTGAAAAGACTTTTGGTTGTGTCACTAGTGATAGGACTGTTTAGTGGTTTAGCGTTGGCAGATTATGTCATGCCGGCACTCGAAAATGCCAGCTTTGAACTTCCCGGCGATGGTAAAATTAAAGGCTGGGATATGGATGATGGCGCCTACTATGCTGATACCTCAGAACCTGCCGAGGTTCCTGGCTGGGAGGCTGACGGTACAATAGCAGATTCCGGCGTTGAGTCAGACTGGCCTGGTTCTACTGATGGAGTCTGGACCGGCTTCCTGATGGGTGGAGATCCCTCGGTATATCAGACGACAGACCATGTGATCGCGGCTGGTGACGAGTTCCTGCTGATGGTAGACGCAAGAGATAACTGGAGCGCAACAACACCTGCCTTGCTGGAAGTCACTCTGTACGCTGATGCCATGGGCCAAAGGGTTGTGCTTGCCACCGATACGTTCGAGATGTTACCCAGCGATGCAGAACAACCCTGGGCGACGTATTCTCTGGCATTTGCCGCTGATACCATGGAGATGCTCCAGGGCTTTTCAATCGGCGTAGAACTGCGTAATGCCCAGGAAGCGAGTTCCTGGATTGGAATCGACAACGTTCGTTTTGTTCCAGAACCAGCAACCATTGCGTTGCTTGGTCTTGGGGGCCTGTCACTTCTGCGAAGACGCAGAGCATAAAACGGTCCTCTTATTGCAATAAAAGGGCTGGAATATGCCAGCCCTTTTTTATTTGCGCTAATCTTCGCCTTTGCAGCATCCGCAACCCATAAGCGGTTTTTCTTGGTAGGGTCGGTTTGAGTGTTCTCGGCCAACTCAGCAGGCTCAGATTACCAACGCGCTCATCAATAATAAAGCAACAGCGTGGCAGGTGGCACCCGGACATAGCCTTATACCGCCTTAGAAAATCAGCGTGTAACTTTTCCTGCTTATCTTTTTTGTAGCTGTAAAAGGTCTAGAAACAATTCATAATTAAAGCCAATCCCGATGTCATACATAAGGCCGATATCCCATTACAATTAGAACGGATACCATCTCGCTTATAATGCGCTTTCATCAAAGGATGAGGAAACCAAGCAAACACAAGTATCTTTCGCCGCTGTGATCTTAGCGTGTCCAAAATGCAAGAGAAAGCTGAGAATAGAGAAAAGAATAGCTGATAGGCAGATTAGCTTGGCCATACCAATATTTTACAAGTTTGTTCTTGACGGTTGGATACAAATTGGTTTTATTTTATCAGGTGATTAAGAAGCGGAGAAATTAACTGGCTACTAAAGCCTGTGAACAAAGAGCTTGCGTGTTTTATAGGACTGAAAGGATTTCATAGATTACGTCATTTTGGAAAGGATTGAAGGATGCGGTTTCTGAAGCTTTTTGCGGTTTTGCTTGTGTGTGGTTTTGTCTTTTTGGCTGCTGGCTGCGATTCCGAGTTAAGAGATTTGAGAATCCAAAACGATACACAGCGTGTGCGCATGGAACAATTTGAAAGCCAGTTGCAGGCCGCTCAATTGGAGCTTGACCAGGCAAAGCGTCAGCTTGCTGCGGCTCAAGCAAAAGGCGGTGTTGAAGTGGATGCGCTCCGGCAGAAAATCGCAGCGCTCGAAGAGGACCTGGCTAAGAAGAAGGAACTCATTGCTTCGATGCAGGAGCGATTACTGTACGGTACAACTCCGCTGCCTGTGGAACTTATTACAAAATTGGAGGATTTTGCTAAACAGCATGAGATGGTCACGTACGATTCGTCCCGTGGTGTTGTAAAATTCAAGAGCGACCTGCTTTTTGAAAAGGGTAGTGATAAGGTGGCACCTACGGCTGTCGAGGCTGTAAAGTCACTTTGTGAGATATTGAATTCTGAAGAAGCTAAGGGTTTTGACGTCGTAATTGCAGGCCACACCGATGATATTCCTATTCTCAAGCCCACAACGCGCGCTCAACACCCGACTAACTGGCACCTGTCAGCACATAGGGCAATATCTGTATTAGACATAATGGGTGATAACAATGTTGACCCTAAGCGGATGAGTGTACGAGGCTTTGGGCAGTACCGTCCGGTTGTGCCCAATGCTCCGGACAAAAAGGGTAATCCCCAGAACAGACGAGTTGAGATATTCATTGTTCCTGAGGGGGCATAATGTGTCCATTGGCCGACCGGATACTTAGGATTTACAAGCATTGAGTACGAGGTGTGGTGATAACGAGGGGCACCTTAACTTAATAATTGGTAACTATTCACGGGTGCCAACCATCGTTTTTGTGTCATTGCGAGGCCTTTAGGCCGAAGCAATCTCAGATCTTCGCAACAGAGAGATTGCCGCGCTCGGCTCTGCCTCGCTCGCAATGACGTAAAATGGCCCAAATTCAACATATAAGGCCGTGAACGGTTACAATAATTGTTCAAATCGGATGGCATGCTTAAGCACTTGACCAGTGTCGGCTTCCAGAATTCTGCATCGTTATGATTCTCATCTTAGAGGTTTGCCCCTGTGATAAAAATCACAGGGAATTTAACCCCCAGGGCAGGCCTGGGGGCTAACCAAAACGGAGTGTGCCCCCCTGGCCAGGGGGGCACGGCCAAATTTCACCATAGATAGGTATCGGATAGTGTGGCATCCTCAAGCGTAGCGGCTCGACTGAGCTCGCCGAAGTTTTGGGGATGGGTACGCGCCTACGGAAAAATTAGTGCTAAAGGCCAAAAAACTACCTACAAACTCGACACGCACACCGTAGAGCAGGGAAGCGGTTTTTGACTTGAATTGACAGGGTGTTTGTGCTAAAATTATGTTTGTTACGCACTGTTGTGGAGGATGGCTAACACAATGAGGCAACTACAGTTTTTCCTTATTTCGGCACTGGTAGTGGCTCCGTGCTACGCAGAGACAATAACTGTCGATGACAATGGGCCGGCTGACTTCCAGGGAATCCAAGATGCTATTTATGCCTCTTGGCACGGTGATACAATCCTCGTTGCGCCCGGAGTATACAATGAGAATGTCTCTTTCACCGGCAGAGCTATAACAGTCATTAGCCAAGACTCCAATGACCCGGCCATTGTCCAGTCAACCGTCATTTCTGTCACCTCCGGCTACAGCGTGAGCTTTGACTTCAGTGAGACCAGTGATTCATTGCTCATGGGTTTTACTATTACCGGCCGGGGTGTTTATTGCTATAGTACATCACCTACTATCATGAAGAATGTTATTAGGGATTGCGCCGGTGACGGTATCTATGGACGTAACAACGCCTTTCCCAGTATCGTTGACAATATGATAGTATTTAATGGCCAGTGTGGCATTTATGGCTGTGACGGTACGATCAGCGGTAATACTATTTCACAGAACAACGGTGGAATTGCATATTGTGACGGAACGATAGTCGGCAACTACATTTCCAACAACTCGAATCTAAATCCAGGTTCCGGCGGCGGGCTGTGCTACTGTAATGGCTATATTGTTAACAACGTTATCGCAGACAATTATGCATTTGCCAAAGGTGGTGCTGCTTTTGGGTGCAATGGTAGTATAAACAACAACATTATTGCAGGAAACAAAGCTCGTCTTGCCGGCGGTGGACTTTACGCCTGTTGTGAGTTTGTAACCAATAATACTATCGTGGGCAACTGGGCCGGTACGTATGGTGGAGCCTTGGCGGATTGTCCTGGTGCTGTGGTTATCAACAACATAATAGCGCTGAACAGAGCAGAACCTGGTGCCGGTATTTTTGGGGTGTGCAATAATGCATACAACAATTTTTGGATGAACCAAAACGATAATTTTGCAGGTGGAGCATCGGCTGGTCCGGGCGACTTCGTAGTTGACCCTCTTTTCGCTACCAATGGCTACTGGGATGACAATGGCAGTGAAGATCAAAGTGATGATTTATGGGTCGATGGTGATTACCATTTGAAATCGGAACGCGGCAGGTGGGACTCAGTAAGCAAGACTTGGCTTGTGGATGGTGAAACCAGCCACTGTATCGATGCGGGTGATCCCGGTTCGGATTGGACTGCAGAGTTTTGGTCTCATGGGAAAAGAATAAACATAGGTGTATATGGTGGTACCGTTCAGGCCAGCATGTCTCTGTTGGATATAGGCAACATTGCCGACTTGGATAAAGACGATTGGGTAGACTATAGCGACTTGGCGCTGTTCGTTGAAAAGTGGACCTTCAATGAAACATTGTTGGAGGCGGACCTGAATAGAGATGCGATAGTAGATTTCAGGGATTTTGCCATTCTGGCCGAGAATTGGAAAGTGCAGCCGCCTCCTTCCGTACCACCGAGACCAAATCCTATGACCTGGGCTAAAGACCCTTACCCTACATCGGCGTACTCAATTGCGATGGTTGCTACCACCGCCATCTCTACAGATGGCAGCGGTGTGGAGTATTATTTCGTCGACTGGTATCATCAAGATTACAATAGCGGCTGGATTTCATTTGCACCAGGCCAAGAGCCAAAATGGGAGGATACGGGCCTTTTGCCCAATACTGTATACTCGTATAGGGTCAAGGCCCGCAACAAAGCAAACCGTTTGGAGACCGAGTGGTCCGGGCTCAGAGGTACTTCTACTCTCGCTGAGGATAGCGAAGCTCCCACTCCAAATCCGTCGACTTGGAAGGTTGAACCCTATGCAAACTCGCCAACATCGATACGGATGGAAGCCACAATAGCTACGGACGCCAGCGGTGTGGAGTATCAGTTCGAATGCACTTCACACTCAGCCTACAGCAGTGACTGGCAAGATAGCCCCATTTATGAAGCTGGTTCTTTGCCCAAGGACAATTATACTTTTGTGGTTCGTGCCAGAGATAAGTCGCCCAATCAAAACACGACCGTACAATCTGCATCGGTTACGGTTGATCTCAAAGCACCCACTCCCGATCCGATGCAGTGGGAAGTGGAACCTTATAAATTCCATGGCGGTGGTGATATATTTGACTGGTATGCTACAATGACTGCGGTAGAAGCCGTAGATGAAAGTGGTGGCGTTGAATATAACTTTAAATGCACTAACGATACACGCTTCAGTAGCGGCTGGCAAAGCGGCCGAACGTGGACTGTAAAAATTGGCGGTAGCTATGTATTTCTCAAGTTTCGCGTTAAGGCACGTGACGTCTCATCGAGCCATAATGAGACTGGCTGGTCTTCTGAGCTGCCTGCTGATTAACTACGATTGGTCGTCTTCTCGGCAGTAGCTTCAGGCCTCTGCGAAAAGGAATAGTTTCCCAATAACCCGGCACAATTTCCTTCATTGCTAACTTTCTCCCATAGCAAAAATTGGAAAGAACTCAGAATATATTTCTTGGCGAAGTCGTGGTATAATCAAAAACAATATGAACTATATTTCGTAGCCTTTTAGGGCGTCAATATTAAAATTGAATGACGTGTGTAACGAAATAATTTACCCTTTGGTGCGATTCAATTAACACTTTTTTATGAGTAATGCATATTGGGAACATTATCAGCATCCGGCTGACATGGGTATCCGCGGTTTTGGGCCGAGCCTGGCGGAAGCTTTTGAGCAGGCAGCTTTGGCTCTAACGGCAGTAATCACGGACCTGCAAACAATAGAACCCAAAGAAAAGGTTGAAATTAACTGCCAGGAGCAGGACAATGAATTACTCTTTGTCGGTTGGCTAAATGCGTTACTCTATGAAATGGCAACCCGGCGGATGTTATTTGGCAGATTCAAGGTCAAAGTAGAAAATGGTCAGCTAATTGCCAGTGCCTGGGGTGAGCCAATAAACGTAAACAAACACGAGCCTGTTGTAGAGGTAAAAGCTGCTACGTATGGAGATTTGAAGGTCAAGCAGGACAAAAACGGAAATTGGATGGCGCAGTGTATAGTTGATGTATGAGCGCATGGGAGAATACGATGTGTGCTGAAAATCTGAAAAGGCGGTCCGAGTTTGAATGGTATATAGAGCCGACCGGCAAGATGCATGTGCCGGTTATCATCTACGCCGATAAGCAGCTCATTGATGCGATGGATGACCAGGTTTATAGGCAGGCAGCAAACGTTGCAAGTCTGCCCGGCATAGTCAAGGCTTCTTACGCAATGCCGGATGCTCATTGGGGGTACGGCTTTCCGATAGGGGGTGTGGCTGGATTTGACCCAGAGATGGGCGGCGTCATTTCTGCCGGAGGTGTTGGCTTTGACATTGCCTGTGGAGTACGGGCATTGTGTACAGGTCTTACAATTAGTGACATTGTGCCTCGTAAAGCTGAACTTGCAGATGCGCTGGCACGGCGAATACCCGCTGGACTCGGAAGTAGAGGAAAACTCAAACTATCGCTCAGTGAGATGGATGACATGCTCGTTGGGGGAGCAGAGTGGGCCGTTGAGCGAGGCTATGGCAACAGGTCGGATCTTGAGCGGATAGAAGAGCGTGGCAAGATGAAAGAAGCACAGCCGAGCTTTGTCTCGGATCATGCCAAGAAGCGGCAGGAAGATGAGGTCGGGACACTTGGGTCGGGAAACCATTATTTAGAGCTGCAGAAGGTCGTTGAGCTTTATGATGAGTTGTGTGCGAAGAGCTTTAAGTTGGCGGTAGATGACATTGTAGTGAGTATTCACTGCGGTTCACGCGGGCTTGGCCATCAGGTAGCGACCGACTATCTTCCAAAGATGGTCAAAGCCGCTCAAAGTATGGGGATAGAGCTGCCGGAAAAGGAACTCGCCTGTGCACCGATTAAATCCGATATAGGCCGGCAGTATATCGGCGCGATGAATTGCGGTATCAACTGTGCCGTGGCAAATCGGCAGGTTCTGACATATTTAGTCCGACAGATTTTCAGCGATCTTTTGCCAAAGGCTAATCTGGTTTTGCTCTACGATGTCTCTCACAACACCTGCAAGGTCGAGCAACACTCGGTTCAGGGACAAACCAAAAAATTATACATCCACCGCAAAGGAGCAACACGAGCTTTTGGCCCCGGTCATCCTTCGTTGCCGTCCGATCTGAAAGTGACCGGCCAGCCTGTTCTTATTGGCGGTACAATGGGCACTGCTTCCTACATATTGGTTGGTACGGAAAAAGGAATGGATCTTTCGTTCGGCTCGTGTTGTCACGGTGCCGGAAGGGCCATGAGCCGGAAACAGGCGAGTAGACAGTGGCACGGCAAGGACGTCATAAGGTCGCTTGCTGAAAGGGGCATTATTATTCGTGGCGCCTCGACCCGTGGCGTTGCCGAGGAGGCTCCCGGCGCTTACAAAGATGTCAGCGCAGTGGTAGAAGCGACAGAAAAGGCTGGATTAGCCAAGAAAGTAGCCAAGCTCGAGCCTTTGATTTGCGTAAAAGGATAAACAACTGTTTTTCTGTTAAAGGATTTTATGGAGGTAGAAGCAAAATGAAGAAGAGAGTTTCAAGACTGGGTGTAGTTGTGGTTTTTCTATGTTTAACTTTGGTAAGTGTAGCAAGTGCTGCCGATGAGATCCTGGCCAAAATCACGATTGAGGCGGGTGTGCACAAGCGAGTGGATACACCTATTTGTGTTTCTTTGGAGCCGGTAGCTGAGAAAATCAAGGAGGGGAGTGTATATATAAGACAAGTGAATGGTGAAACAAAGAAAAGTGTGCCATCTCAGTTTGAGGCGGGGGAGAGTCCAAAGTTGTGGTGGATTCTCTCTGGTGTGACAGAGCCAGGCCAGAAGCGTGTATATGAGCTGGTCAAGGGTAGCTGTTTAACTGAAGAAGCTGTGGAACTTGTAAAGAAGGATAAGTATATCGATGTCGTCAAGGATGGTGCCAACGTGCTAAGGTATAACTATGGGATTGTGCCTCCTCCACTGGGACAGAGCAAACTATATGAACGAAGCGGATTTATTCATCCTTTATGGTCGCCGAAAGGCGCTGTGCTTACCGACATCCATCCGCCGGATCATATTCACCATGTAGGAATATGGATGCCTTGGACAAAGACCGAGTTCGAGGGAAAGGAGATAGACTTCTGGAACCTTAATAAAGGCGAGGGTACGGTTAGATTTGTGAAATTTCTCTCGACTAGCAGTGGACCTGTCTATGGCGGTTTTCAGGCGGAGCAGGAGCACGTTGCTTTGAAAGCAGCGAATGGTGAGAAGGTCGTTCTCAGAGAAGTATGGGATGTTCGCGTGTATGACGTCGGTGGACCGGATAAGGGGTACTGGCTGGTGGATTTCAAATCGACCCAGCGCTGTGTTGCGGATAGTCCTTTGCACCAGGTCGAGTATCGGTACGGTGGATTTGGCTTCCGTGGCGCACGTCAGTGGAAGGATGAGGACTCCGCCTGCCTGACCAGTGAAGGCAAAACTCGCGTTGATGGTCACGCCACGCGTGCTCGTTGGTGCGATAACTCTGGAAAGATTGAAGATTGGCAGGGTGTGACCTTCTACAGTCATCCGGAAAACTTCTGTCACCCCGAACCCATGCGCATCTGGCCGCCGGAACACAAGCACGTGTTCTTCAATTTTGCACCTTCACTGTTGGGCGACTGGGAAATGAAACCAGGCGAGGACCATGTCTTTCGTTATCGGCTTTATGTGCACGAGGGAAAGGTTAATGTTGAGCATGTCGAGCGTATATGGCACGATTATGCCGAGTCACCTGATGTGAAGTTGGAGATTATGCAATAGACCAAGACGGCCAATTATTTGGAATGTGATTATTCTTGATTGATGTATGTGCGCGTCTAAATAAGCGCTATACCGACAATCGGATTCTAAATCAATAATTTGTGTGCCTTCACCTGAAACTCGATTGGGGTCGTTGAAATCCTTCTGTGAGGCTGCCGCTCACCGTATCTCGTGAAGAATATTGCGTCTCGCGTGGCGCGCGGAAGGACTCTTTATTGAGTGTGTGTAACGGATTGGGATATCGCTCTACATTAGAAGACCAGAGATAGTCTGTGGTTACTGAGGGAAGGGGAATTTTGCGTGTTCGGGCAGGGAAAATTTTCGATTGCGAATAGGCTTAGTGGGGGTATAATGCTTTATTCTGCAGTTGTTAGAGATACGAGCCGTTAAAGTGTCGGCATAAGTCTTTTTATGAGACTGGCTTATACGTTAGCGGCAGAAGGGGGAGGAAGTTGCAATAAGGTGGCGCTTGTAGGCGTTTTATCTGTGGGCGACTAATTTTGCAGACAGAGTGACGCAGGATAGGCACATATCAAAAGGGAAGGAGTAAAACGATGGCTAGACCTGTAACGCTTTTCACAGGCCAGTGGGCCGATTTGCCTTTGGAGGTTCTTGCAGAAAAGGCTGCGAGTTGGGGATACGATGGATTGGAACTTGCCTGCTGGGGAGATCACTTCGAGGTTGATAAAGCACTGAAAGATGACAACTACTGCAAGCAAAAGAGACAATTGCTGCAAAAATTTGGGATAAAGGTCTTTGCAATTTCGGCACACCTTGTCGGCCAGGCTGTATGTGACAATATTGACGAGCGGCATAAGGCTATATTGCCACCTGATATCTGGGGAGATGGTAAACCCGAAGGTGTTCGCAAGCGAGCCGCAAAGAACGTTATGCAGACAGCTAAAGCTGCTAAGAAGCTTGGAGTGAAAGTGGTGAATGGCTTCACGGGCAGCAGTATATGGCATCTGCTTTATCCGTTTCCGCCAGCCTCACCAAAGGCTATTGAAGCGGGATACGCGGACTTCGCAAAGAGATGGACGCCGATTCTCGATGCGTTCAAGGCTGAGGGTGTAAAGTTTGCGTTGGAGGTGCATCCAACGGAGATAGCGTTTGATATTGCATCGGCTGATAGAGCGATCAAGGCGGTCAAGGGACATAAATCATTTGGTTTCAACTATGACCCGAGTCATCTTGGCTACCAAGGTGTAGACTATGTCAAATTCATCCGAACATTCCCCGACCGAATATTCCATGCTCACATGAAGGATGCCTGGTGGGGACATGGCGATGGGACGGTCGGTGTGTTTGGTGGGCACACTGACTTTGCTGATCCCCGTCGTTACTGGGATTTCCGTTCGATAGGACATGGTGACATCAACTTTGAAGAGATCATTGTCGCGTTAAACGATATTGGCTACAAAGGCCCACTTTCGATTGAGTGGGAAGACATCAGAATGGATAGAGAGGCTGGTGCGAAAGAAGCTTGTGGGGCTATAAAGAAGGCGGACTTTACACCATCTGCAGTTGCCTTTGACGCGGCGTTTGAAAAATGAAACGGGAGCCTTGAACAGGCACCGAGCGTATCCGGCGATCGTGTTTGGTGCTTGTAGTTCAGGGGGTACATCATGACAGGCAAGATGTTTTTGGCGGTGCTACGGCAACAAGAATGCCCAACACTGCGATACGCAATTCCTATCATATCTAAAAATATTCGAAAGGTTCGAACATGTTGTGCGATAAAAGAATGAATCGACGCCAATTCTTAAAGACAGTCACGGCGATGACTACTGGTACGGTCGCCTTTCCTTACATAGTCTCATCAACGGTGTTCGGTGCGAACGCTCCGAGTGAGAAGATAACAATGGGCTGTATCGGTGTTGGCTCGCAGGGCAATAGTAATATGAACGCATTCCTTGGTAAGGACGAAGTGCGGATTTTAGCCGTATGTGATGTAGATAGAAGGCGTCTTGATAGAGCGAAAATGGCTGTTGACTACACATACGATAACAACGACTGCAAGACCTATCGTGATTTCCGCGATGTGATAGAACGTAAGGATATTGATACACTTTCGCTGGCAATGCCGGACCATTGGCATTCTATTCCGGTAATCATGGCTGCCCGAGCCGGAAAGGACATGTACGGTGAGAAGCCATTGGCAAGGACGATTCACGAAGGTAGGGCGATGGTTGAAGCGGTGCGGCGCTACGGCAGGATATGGCAAACCGGAAGCTGGCAGCGATCAGTACGAGATTTCCATCATGCATCTGAATTGGTTATCAACGGGCGAATTGGCAAAGTACATTTAGTTGAAGTTGGATTGCCTACGGGTGGCAGGGGAGCCATTCGTCCTACTGAGCCAGCGCCCGAATGGTTTGACTGGGATTTCTGGCTTGGGCCTGCTCCATGGCGGCCTTATATGAGGTTTGGTCGCGACGGACCTCATTGGGACTGGCGATGGATTATGGACTATTCAGGCGGCCAGCTTACCGACTGGGCCGGTCATCATGTTGATGTTGCTCACTGGGGACTGGGGCTTGATTTGAGCGGACCTGTTGAGATCGAAGGCAGGGGCGAGTATCCGAGAGACGGCATTTATAATGTGCCGGCGCAGTACAAGTTTACGTGCAAGTATAAAAACGGCCTTACGATGATTGTAGCGAACGCTCAGCAACAATCTCATGGGATGGGGACATGCTGGTATGGCGAAAAGGGCTGGATACATGTCAGTCGCCAGGGGCTTTGGGCAGAGCCGGAGAGCGTTATAAATGAGGTGATTGGGCCAGATGAGATTAGGCTTTATCACAGTCGGGATCATCAGCAGAACTTTTTGGATTGTGTCAGGTCCCGCAAAAAGACC
>CAYSPM010000087.1:0-11712 GCA_964432925.1 uncultured Pirellulales bacterium
CCTCGAAATAGAATCCACAATGGGCCAGGGTAGTAAAATTACAATGATAGCGCCACTGAAAATGGAACGGATAGGCAATGGGGATCGAGGATGAATTTAAGGCTTATATTAGCTGAGGATCACGGTATTACACGACAGGGCTTGCGTAGCTTGCTTGAGAAAGAGCCAGACATGGAGGTGGTCGGTGAGGCTGAAGACGGGCGGATAGCGCTTAGGCTTGTTCATGAACTCTTGCCGGATGTGTTAATTACAGACATAACAATGCCAAATCTGAATGGAATAGATGCAACACGCAAGATCGTCTCGGAACACCCGAAAGTGAAGGTAATTGCGCTGTCTATGCACTCGAACAGGGCCTTTGTCGCTGATATGCTCAAGGCTGGTGCCTCAGGTTACGTATTGAAGGAATGCTCGTTTGATGAGTTGGTCGAAGCCGTACGGACGGTAGCTGTCGGCGGTACGTACCTCAGCCCCAAAGTAGCTGGGGTGGTTGTTAGCGATTATGTAAAGCAGTTGTCCAGCGGCGTCGGTAGTTCGCCGCTGGATACGCTCACAGATCGAGATCGCGAAGTGCTCCAATTGGTGAGTGAGGGAAAGAACACCAAGCAGATTGCCCGCGAATTGCATGTGAGCACGAAAACCATAGAGGCAAACCGGCGAAGAATCATGGAGAAGCTCGATGCGCACAGTGTGGCTGAGCTTGTCAAAATTGCTATTGATGGGGGACTTGCCTCGCTCCAGTAATAATGGGCGTTTGGACAGGGATGTAGGCTTCGGATTTTAGCACCGCTATTTCTCGCACTCTTAAGAAATCTACTTACCACCATGTAGGACCAGTCATCTGACAATCTGCGGACAATTTTTAAAGAAAAGTCGGGTTTTATACCGATAAGTGGATAGTTAATGATCTATTAGCTTGTCTTGCTATGGGGGTTTGGTAGGTTCATGTCAGGGTTCTGACAGTCCTATAATAGCTTTTGGCTTGTAGCATCTGAGGTTTATGTTGGGCGTTTTTAGGCATATCCTCTTGCCTATCCTCTGTAGTTCGACCGATAAAATAATAAAGATAACCATATTTCTGCCATTCGTAGCGTTCTATGGGGGGATGGCAGAAGAAAAGAAAGGCTGTGGGCCATTTGATACTGGGGGGCGCCAGTTATACACTGGCTGATACGCTGTCTCGCCGAGGATTAATGAAGCCAGGTAGACAACCGAGAAAAGAAGGAACGATTTTGGCACTTTATAATTAGTGCGCCCCCTCTGTTGCAATTAGCTTTAACCGACAGGTGGTTTGTGGTTCAGCCGGATAAATTGCTCGATTTACGACTTCGGCTTTTCCAATATCCGATTTTCAGTTCCTGCGATCAGCCTATTTATATTTTCCCGGTGCCTAACAATAACTATTAGCGGTATTGCAGTTGCTACAACCAGCAAAGGCCATAGGCGGGCGAAGTCCCACTTCGGAATCATCGATATCATAAGGATTAGAACGAGTGGAAAAGCTACTGCTGCAGCAATCGATGCCAGAGAGACGTATCGCCATGTCAAAGCGACGGCGATCCAAATAGTGATTACAGTTAATGCGCAGATAGTTAAGTATGGCCAAAGGCCAAGTGCTACACCGAAGCTGGTGGCAGCGCCTTTGCCGCCTTTGAATTTGAGGTATATTGGGAAAACATGCCCTAGGATCGCCGCGCAGCCGACTGACAACCAAAAGCAAATTCCAGTAGCGTAAGAGGATGCAGGTAGTTGAAGAACAAACGGCCTGGCCACAAGCATTGGGATTAAACCCTTAAGCGCGTCCAGGGTGAAACAGACGTAGGCCCACTTTCGGCCAAGCGCACGCGAAACATTCGTCGCGCCAATGTTGCCTGAGCCTATTGAGCGTATATCCTTGCCATGGGCTTTGGC
Source organism: uncultured Pirellulales bacterium (assembly GCA_964432925.1). GTDB lineage: Bacteria > Planctomycetota > Phycisphaerae > Sedimentisphaerales > Anaerobacaceae > CAYNTC01. The sequence goes on from CAYSPM010000087.1 coordinate 1,912, forward strand.
GATGAGTAGTCCGAAAGGTGTTGAACCAAGCAGATACGCGCTTGCAGTAAGAAGCATAAAAGGCAAATAGGTCACTTTAGTCCTTTCCTTTGCAGAACAGAATCGTATACGCTTATTAGCTTTTCGGTAACTCGGTTGATGGAGACCTTTTCTTTGAGCTTGTCAGTAATAATCGCGTCGGAGGCTCTTCGAATATTGTCGATGTCAGAAAAATAGCCGATAGCCTCGGCAAGGGCAGAAGTGTTACCTGGCGTGTCAATAACTTTGCCGTGTTTATCATTAACGAATAGGTCGGTTGCGCCATTGGAGTTGGTTGTAATCACAGGCTTACCTGCCGCCAAGGCTTCGAGGATGAATCGGCTGCATGGGTCGTAGAAGGTGGGCAGAACCGCGACGTCGGCAATTGAAAGGAGATTATAAATGTGCTTGATATGGCCCAGGAAAACAATTTTGTGGTGGATGTTAAATGCCTTGGCGAGATGACGATATTTTCGTGTTTTGCCTTTTCCAGCAACTATCAGAGAAACGTTGTTCGCAGCCTGATTGTTTGTTGTTACCAAATGCAGCGCCTTTATTAAAGCGGTTAGTCCTTTCAACCGAAAGTTATTAGCCACGAAAAGCAGGAGAACTGGGTTATCCGCTTCTTTTAAGCCCAGTTGACCCAGAATTTGAGTACGAAGCCGCTCAGCAGACTTTGTGTCGGTACGCTTGTTTGTTTTCACGCCGTTATGTATAAGAACTATACGATGTGTATCAGTTCTGTAGTGTTGCCTGATCTGGTCCGCGACGTACTGTGAAAGCGCGGCAATGAGTGGGCCATCGGCATTCTGGCAAAGCCTGCGCTCAGCGTGCAGCAGGGCAGATCGACGGAGGTTCATCATAGATGTGAGCTTTTTATAAGATTGTAAGAATTTATTTTCATAGCTCGCGGCATTACGCAGGATTGCCTCAGCATAAGTGCCTCCTCGCGGCTGATATATATCTGCAAAGTCGAAGGGCAGGACGCTGTGAATGATATCGTAATGGTTTACACCCAAATGTTCCTTGAGCACCTTTGCAAACTTGTGATAGGAAGTGCGTTTAACAGAGCTGTTGAAAAGAATATGAGTGTTCTTGCCGTTTGTACTGCCGGTTGCCGCCAGCACGTGAACTTCGAGTCCCGCTGAGGATAAGGCTCCAGCAAGTTCAAAAACCGAACGTTCTGCTCCACCAAGGGTGATATTTGCCCGCTCAATTATTATCGCGACCTTTTTTTTCATTACGGTGCGGTTCAGTTATGATTAACCTCTTTTGTAAAAGGAGTAGGTCTTCCGTGTTTTGTGTCGTGCCGAGCCATGCGCTCGGTTTTTCTTTGCACCTTTCGGATGAATACTTTGTCTGACCGAGCCAATTTCTTCTTGCCGGCATAGCAACGGTAGAAACGCAGGCGATCAGTTCTTGAAAAGTACTTTGCTGGCGCGGAGTAGTGAATTTGTGCAATGTCTTTTATCCGAAACCGATCTCTGCATATTATTGGTTTGAATGCACGCGCCAAATCTATTATGTAGAAATTGCCATTATTGCCATAGAATATGTGTGAAAAGTAAAGGTCACGGTGGCGATAGTTTGTTTGGTGAAATTTTCTTGCGAAGGCAGCTAGTTTAGCGATGAAATCTCTTCGCAGTTTTAGTTTGTTGGTTGTAGGTGGGCCGTTAAGGTAGTCAGGCAGCTTTCGCTCTAGAGACTGGGCATTAGAGATTTTCTCACTTATTATAAAACTTCTTTTCTCAAATAGTATTCCCCATTGCTGGCCGTATGATATGATCTTTGGGGTGTTTATACCTGCTGCGTAAAGTTTATTGTTGGCCCTTACCTCTGAGAGAGCACAGCTTCTGAGATCGTGATGTGAAAGCCAGTTTCGAAGTTGGACCATAATGGGTGGTCTATTGTAGCGTTTCAGAAATGCCGTCGTGGATACTTGTGTTCCAGGAAACTCAATTTCAAATTGTAGTCGTGTGCGGAATGGTGCAAGGCCGGCTTTGGTTAGGTTCTTGGCGATATTAAAAGAAAAAACGGAGTCGATCGAGGTCAAGCCATGGTTTCTCAGCGCCATTTCATAGTTCACGTCGACGAACATCGACTTTGAAATTTTAACAAATTCCTGCTGGTCTCTGTTTGTAGTTCGTGTGCGATTGTTGCCGAGCAATTTTTTTGCAGCCTCGCAGACCATCTCAACTGTGATTGCCTGCATACAGAAGTGCTCAGATTCTTTACATGTCGGTCTGGTACAAGGACTGCACGGAACGTTACCGATAATCTGAATCTCATTTTCATAGCCGGTTTCTGTCCAGGCAGGATCATTTGGGCCAAAAAGGGTTATAACTTTACGCTTCAGAGCGATAGCTATATGTCGGGGGCCGGTGTCATTTGTTATTACTAAATCAGCGATTGAAAAAAGTGCTTTTAATTCGCCCAGACTGAGGGGCTTTTCTGCTAAGTTTATGAATTGATGATTGCTTAAAGCACAGACCTGTTTTGCAATCTTTGCTTCCTCAGGATTGGGCGCAGACGAGACGACTATTGTTGCTCTATAGACATCTATCAGCCAGTCGGCTGTTTTGGCGAATCTGTCAGGCAGCCAGAACTTGCTCGGCCCGTAAGCTCCGCCGGGGACAATTATCACGAGCGGCCCGATGCGATTTGTAACTTCCGGCAGTTTGGTTTTGAGCTTGTCACGTTCCCATGGGTCCACCAGCAGTTCAAGGCTTCTATCAAAGGTATCGGCGCCCAGCCAGGAGGCGATTGCGAGGTAATAATCGACCATCGAAAGCGGTTTGAATTTGCCGTTGGCTAATCTGGGAGGAGAAAGTCTTTCGGTCAATAGGTAGCCGCGACTCTGGCGTGCGTACCCAATGCGATATGGTATACGTGCTAAAAAGACAGTTAGTGCCGATGCGAAGGAATTTTTAAAAAGGACCGTAAGGGTGAAGCCCTGTCCTTTCAGTTTTGTTGCCAGAGTAAAAGGATTGCGCTGATCCAGATGAAGCCATTGATCGTTAAGGTTGCTTGGTGACAATACCTGTCGGACTACAGAGTTTGCAAGAAATGTTATTTTGGAGGACTCGAAATATTTTCGGATCGCTCTTAAAGCCGGTGTGCTCAGAATAGCATCGCCCATAGGCGAAGGAAGCCAAACTAAAATATTGTCCGTCGTTTCTTGCATGTTGTAACTTGCTCAGAAAAATACACATTTCAGTAGTATTACTTACGGCCTTGCATGATATAGAAAGTCAGTGCCATCATCTGAAAAAGAAGGGCGAAGCCCAGCGCAATCAAAACTGCGCTATCCTGTCGGGCCGGACTCATTAGAAGCCAAATAGTCACGAGCAGACAAAATAAAACAATGATTTGAACGATTCCGGCAATCAATCGCATCACCGAGAATTCGGTAAACATATCTGTTCGCTGCATGTTCTTTAGCTGCTCTAACACACGTTCTAATAACTGTTCGGTTTTACTGTTTGGCATCTCATGTTGATTATGTGTTGCTTGGCGTATTTCAGATTCTGTTTGCCGGGTTTGTTCAAAGGTTTGTGAGTCGTGTTGAACAGATGGTTGAGTATCTTCTGCTGGTGGGAGCGATTCAGCCTGACTGGTGGTGTCTCTATTTGCTGTGGCTTCGTTATTATTGATGTGGCCGTGTGATTTTTTTATTATGTTTGTCGCCTCTTTTATGTTCACAGCGGTGTAGTCTGGATTTGGTTGGTTACCTTGAAGTTTTGTTGAGTCGAGGTGGCGATTTATAAGAATGGTCTTGCATCCGGCTCGCTGGCCCGCTTGGATATCACCGGCGCTGTTGCCGATCAACCAGGATTGGCTAAGGTCGAGGTCCATCTCTTTGGCTGCGGTTAGCAGCATACCTGGATTTGGTTTTCTATAGTCGCTTTTTTTGCGGTATTTTTGGATAACACCTTCCGGATGATATGGGCAGTAGTATATCCGGTCCAGGTACGCTCCCTCTTTGGCCAGCATTTGCTTCAACCGCTCGTGTATTTCGCCGAGCACTTTCTCTGTAACTATTCCCCGAGCCACAGCCGATTGGTTCGAGACGACGATTAGCTTATAGCCCAGTTGCTTTAGTTCTTTTAACGCCTCAGGCACACCATCCAGCAGCTTTAGCTGATCGGGATCGTTGATGTATCCCGGGTCTTCGATCAGCGTGTCGTCACGATCAAGGAATATGGCTTTCTTAGACATAATTATCCAAATCTGTTATGGCTGGACTATTCGCAGAAATTCTGCTCAACGAGATCGCATATAATATGGTAGCCGAGTTGGTGGATTTCTTGGCTTCGCGCGGTAGATTCGCTACCGGCGTAGAAGCAGATATCAGCGATTTGCTCAAGCTCGCTATTGGCTCTTCCTGTGAAAGCCAATACACGAGCACCTTTTTCTTTTGCCAACCGGGCTGCTTTGACCACATTTGACGAGGTTCCACTTGTGGAAAACGCCCACAGAATATCACCTTTGTTAACAAATGCCTCGACCTGCCGGGCGAACACATCTTCGTAGGCATAATCGTTAGCAATAGATGTCAAAATTGATGTGTTGGTTGAAAATGCCACCGCTGGTAGCGCTCGTCGCTGCCTATTGAATCTACCGACCAACTCTCCTGCTATATGTTGAGCATCTGCTGCTGAGCCTCCGTTTCCACAAAGGTATACTGTGCCATCTTGCTTTAGAGCCTCTGTGATTGCCTCGGCGGCAGCCGTGATTACATCGACACCACGCGTCTGCAACTGGTCAACCAGTTTCTTGTGCGTTTCTATCGCAGAGGTAATTTGTGCATCCATGGTTTTATTCATCATGTTTTTGTATGCAGCGAATTCATTTTATCAATTGTTACAGTTGAACTTTTACCCTCGACAAGTGGTGCGAGGATAACTTTGCCGCCATACGATTCAACGAACTCTCGACCAACAACGCCTTCACCCACCCAGTCTTCGCCCTTGATTAACACATTGGGCTTTACTTGTTTGATCAACTTTAGCGGATCAGGTTCATCGAAGATCGTAATATAGTCTACCGCTTCCATAGCTGCTAATACAGTGGCTCTATCTTCCTGATTATTTACCGGGCGTTCAGGTCCCTTGATAGTTTTGACCGAGCTATCGCTATTTAGGCCGATGACAACTACGTCGCCGTGGCGCCTGCAGAAATTCAAGTATTCGACATGCCCACGGTGTATTACGTCAAAACAGCCGTTTGTGAAAACAATAGTCCGCTTTTGCTTTCGGCACACTGCCAGTTCTTCTGCCAGAGTGTCGATGGACTTCAGCTTGTTGTTCTGGTGGGCATTTTGCCTGATAAGTTCATTAGCGATCTCATCGATAGTCACAGTTGCGGCCCCGAATTTTTCCACTTCGATGCCGCCGGCTATATTAGATAGTTGTACAGCCGTTTTGTAATCATACCCAGCCGCGAGCATTACCGCCAGCATTGCCAGGACGATATCGCCTGCTCCCGTGACATCGTAGACGCTGCGAGGTTTAGTGGGCACCAATTCGCTTTGCGTTTCTGTTTTTAAGTAGGCACCCTCTTTGTCGAGTGTGATTACCACAACCTTGAGCATAAGGTCCTGATAGAGTTGCTCCGCTGCTTTAGCTGCCGTCTGAACCGTTTGTATCTCGATGCCCGTTGCCGTGGAGGCCTCTTTGCGGTTCGGCGTGATTAACGTTGCACCCGCATAGTTCGTGTAGTCGCTCGTTAGCGATGGGTCAACAAGGACTTTCTTATTCGTTTGGGTCGCAAACAGTATCATTTCTCTACAGAGCAATGAGCTAAGCACACCTTTGTTATAGTCCTGCAAACAGACTATGTCAACTTCCGCCAATATGTCCTTGTATGCCTGAAGTATTCTGCCATATTGCGCCTCGGAAAACGGCTCCGTAGACTCTTGGTCCATTCTTATAAGCTGCTGTCGATGTCGGTGCTGAGCTAAGCCAATCAGCCGTTGCTTACTTATGGTAGGACGATCAGGTGCCTCGATGAGATTTGTTATGTCGGCACCTATCTCGGTGAGTTTTTGTTTGAGAGTTTTGCCGTTCTGGTCGTCTCCGATGATGCCGAGACAATAGGGTTTCGCGCCAAACGCAGCGAGATTCGCGGCCACTGATCCTGCTCCCCCACAGCGGTACTCAGTATCAGTAACATTCAGTACGGGAACGGGTGCCTCCGGACTGATTCGCAGAGCGTCCCCGTAGACATAAATATCCAGCATGAAATCACCGACTACCAGTACCTTTGGTGAGCCGAGATTTGTGACAATTTTTAGTAGACTTTCGGGCATCATGCGACGTTTTTACCTCTTGCTATTTCAACTTTTCTTTTTTCAAGATTTTACTGGCTAACACATCCTCAATCAAGCCTATTAGCTTTTGCTCGCCGGCTAAGAACCTTACCTCGATAGCCAAATACGCCAGTTTTGGTGTCTTGTCCTCTTTTAGTGTGTCGAATGGGGTTATCTTGGTCCAGTCTTTTTCTGTTGTCAGGATTAAATCCGTTCCACAAGCCCTGGCCGTTGTATATATGTTATCCAGGCAATCGGCTGTGTACTGATAATGGTCGTTAAAGATTTTACTACCAACCACCTTGGCTCCTATAGCATGTATGGTCTTTAGAAAAGATTGGGGATTGCCTATGCCGCAAAATGCAAATACCTTGTTGGTTTTCAAATTTTCAAGGTTGATTTTTTCATCGTTAGTAGTTTTTGCGCAAGTAGGGGCATGAATAGTCCGTGCGATAGTAAGATTTGCATTTTGCTTTAGAAGAGTTTTTTCGAGTGCGTTCAGTTCGTTAGGCGCAGTTTGGTCACATCTTGTGATCACAGCCGCATCTGCTCTTTTCAGTGCTGAGATTGGTTCTCGCAGCAGTCCTGCTGGAAGCATTCTTCCATAGCCGAAAGGACAGGTTGCGTCAACCATCACAATATCCAGATCTCTATGCAATCGACGATGCTGAAATCCGTCGTCCATAATTAAAATATCTGCTCCGAAATTGTTTATTGCTAACGTTGCCCCTGCAACGCGGTCTGGATTTACAATGATTTCTGCCTGTGGACAGTTTCTAGTAAGAATCGCCGGCTCATCAATTAGCGTATTGCGTATTGCGTATCGTGTATCGCGTTCGTTTTTCACACGACGCATCACGCACGACGCACGACGAGTTTTATAGCCGCGTGTAAGTATCGCACATTTGTAGTTTTGAGTTTTAAGTTTTGAGTTATGAGTTATCTGTTTGTATAGCCAAATAACGAAAGGTGTTTTTCCGGTACCACCGGTCGTTATGTTGCCAACACTAAAAACTAAAGCGCCGACATGGTAGATCTTCAGCAATCGCTTAAAATAGAGGAAATCGCGCAGCCTGACAGCGCCTGAGTATATTATCTCAGGAACCGTCAAGAGCGAACGTAATATTGCTGCACCCAAACTGGTTTCCGAACCCGAAATCAATTTAATGTAAGCTTGGCTATTCATCTACACACCGGTACCATACAGATCAATATGCAATAAGATTACCTCGTTTTGTAACAATAATCAATAGTTACTCCCATTAGCATCCTCCGCAGCAGATCGAAAGGACATACAGCGTTTACCCAACGCTGTCTATGCAACTTGGAGCTTTTTCTGAGTCAACTTACAGATTATAATGGCTGATACTATGCGAGCGTTAATATACGGTGGCGGTTCAGTTGGGCTCGGTATTGCCAGTTGCCTGCTCAAATCACGAGCTGACGTTGACATTATCGCCAGAGACAACACTGTCCGTTGCTTAAGATCTGAGGGCCTGAGCAGAACAGGTATCTTCGGTGACTATTACGCTGGTCCCGAGAGATTCGGCAGTTATTGCTTGCTCAATGAAATTGAAGGCGGAACATACGACTATATACTTGTATGCACCAAGTCTTTTGATTCTCAGGCAGCAGCACAGGAGCTCTCGCAGAGAAATCGCCTATTCGATAAAACGACAAAGATTGTCCTGTTTCAAAATGGCTGGGGCAACGCAGAGATTTTTGACTATTTTTTTGACGCCGACCTGATTTATAATGCACGCGTTATTACAGGTTTTCAAAGACCAAAGCCTAACGAAGTCACAGTAACTGTACATGCAGATGCTATTCACATCGGTTCTCTGTTCGGCGGAGGGCTGTCATTCGTAGAGAGATTGAGTGATTCTATAGCAAAGGGAGACATACCTTGCGAGATAACAACGTGTATTGAAAAAGACCTATGGGCGAAGATGCTTTATAATTGTGCTCTAAATCCACTGGGGGCGATTATTGATGTTCCTTACGGAGCTTTAGCAGAGAACGAATCTACACGCTCACTAATGAACGCCGTTGTCCAGGAGGCCTTTTTGGTTATGACGGCTGCAGGCTATAGCACGCACTGGCAATCGGCAGGCGATTTTCTAAAGGCTTTCTATGATAAGCTCGTGCCGGATACGGCAGAGCATAAATCGTCAACGCTTCAGGACATACTCGCGGGCAAGAGAACCGAAATGGATGCCCTTAATGGAGCTGTAATAAAGTTAGCTCAGCAACATCAAATTGCTGTTCCATATAATCACACCATTTATAGCATTATCAGGTTTCTTGAGGCTAAAAGAAGGACTTAGGTATCTATCATGCCGAAATGGCAACTGTTTTAGCCATTCGAATCTTGGTCAAGGTTGATTTTAAAGTCTTGGTTATATGCCCGCTTTTATCTTTTTGATAATCGCATCGGCCATCTGGCTTGTGCCGACCGCCGTTGGATCATTTCGGTCTTCTTTCATATCGTAAGTAACATTTTTGCCCTCGGCGATCACGGTAGCGATAGCGTTTTCGAGTTTATCTGCTTCGGCAGTTTTGTTTATGTGTCTGAGCATCATCACACCGCTAAGTATTAAGGCTGTAGGATTGACCTTATTTTGACCTTTGTATTTTGGTGCACTGCCATGAGTTGCTTCAAATATCGCTGTTCTGTCACCGATGTTTGCGCCAGGTGCAACGCCGAGTCCGCCGACTAAGCCTGCGCATAGGTCGCTTAGTATGTCACCGTACAGATTCGGCAGGACGATTACATCGTACAACTCCGGCTTCTGAATTAATTGCATGCACATATTGTCTACGATGCGGTCTTCGAATTCAATGTCTGTGTAACGCTTTGCTACCTCCCGACTAACCTCAAGCCACAATCCATCTGAGAATTTCATGATGTTCGCTTTGTGAACAGAAGTTACCTTCTTTCGGCTCATCTTACGGGCATATTCAAAAGCGAACGTAACTATGCGATCTGTCGCTTTGACGGAAATAGGTTTTATGCTGATGCCGGAATCTTTAGTTATTTTTCGCTCGCTATGTTTGTTTATCCAGTTGGTGATCTCCACAGTGTCGTCTTTGCCTTTTTCAAACTCAATTCCCGCATAAAGGTCTTCGGTATTCTCTCGCACTACAACAAGGTCGATGTTCGAGTATCGGCTCCGCACACCCTTATAGCTTTTACACGGCCTCAGACATGCATAAAGATCAAGTGATTGGCGAAGGTGCACGTTTATACTACGATAGCCTTTGCCTACAGGGGTGGTGATCGGGGCTTTTAACGCAACGCCGGTCTTCTTGATAGAGTCAACGGTTTTCTGTGGCAGGGGGGCGCCGTACTTTTGCATTGCTTCGATGCCGGCCTCAGCCACATCCCAGTTAATGCCAGCTTCCGTAGCGTCGATGCATCTGCGGGCAGCTTCTGCGATTTCCGGCCCAATCCCGTCACCTGTAATCAAAGT
>CAYSPM010000088.1:0-3059 GCA_964432925.1 uncultured Pirellulales bacterium
TAACACCATCACGCTCCTGCAAGAACTGAAGGACTCCTTGTAAATCCTCGACCTGGGCCCTGGCTATTCCATATTCAAAAGCTTTTGAAGCGGTTAATGTCAGCAATTCGTCCTCGCTGACTATCAGTTCTTTATTGTCGAGATCATAAACATTGGGATCTTTGGGTAGCTGCTCTGTTTCGAAGAATTCATAGTCGCCGGTCTGGAGGTTTTTCAGCCGGTAGACCTCCGTTTGCATGGTGACCATGGCTTTTAGGAGCGAGGGGGGATAACCGTTTGCTTCAGCAGCTCGCATAAAAGCTGCACGTGTGAAGCTCTCAACCTTTTCACGCTCAACACCTTCCAGCTTTGTACCAACTGCGATGGGAGCACAATCACCTATGGTAGTGCTCTGCCGCATTATGATGTCCTGGCAGGAGACACTTATCATAGCTCCTGCTGATATGGCCTCGGTAGTTATATAGGCAACTGTGCGAGCCTTTTTGCCCACATCGAGGATTAGGTACTTGGCAATATCATCGGCCGACTGGAGAAGTCCCCCATAGGTCTCTATTTCATAGATCAGATAATCGGCTCCTTCGTCAAGTGCCATCTGGCTTCTTCGGTGGATGGACTTATACAAGCCGTCGTCAATTAAGCCCTTACAGGTGATGACAACCGCCGTAGCTTCATTGGGGTGGCCTTCAAATATATCGTTTATATCGTTAGGCGCAGGCTCGAAGGTCGCGCCGCACACAAGGAGCCCAAAAGCTAAGACAATCGGAATTAGGCGATGTGAGCCTTTCATGGTTGAGATTCTACCTTGTAATTGTTGGTTTGGCAATACCTTATCATGGACTGGAAGCAATTTTCGGCTCCACCCCGGTCCACTGCAGGCCGCCGATTATAGCCTGCCCGATGTTGGTCAGGTGGTCGCCTATTTTTTCGACGTTATCGACCAAATCGCAAAATATAAGGCCAGTTTCTGCTGAGCAGATGCCATCTGTCATACGTTGGACATGGCTGCGACGATACTCCAGTTGCATTCTGTTTAATTCGGTCTCACTAAGCAGAGCTGCCTTGGCTGCCCCAATATCGTTGTGCTCCAGGGCAGAAATAATATTATCGAACATGTGTGTTGACTCTTTTCTTAGCTGATCAGCCTCAGTGAGAGCTTGTTCGCTGAAGATGAGCCTTTGGTCGATCTTTCGCTGAGCAATCTCAACAATATTGACCGCATGATCACCTACTCGTTCAAGGTCGTTAACCGTATGCAGCAGTACTGGCAATTCGACAGAGACCTCATCTGAGAGTTGTTTGCCTGAGAGCTCCGACAGATAGGAGGTAATCTCAAGCTGGAATATATCGACGAAGTCTTCCAGTTCATATACCAAGGCAAGTTTTCTTCTATCATCTTCGATGATGCCGTCAATAGCGTGCGTAAGGGCCTTTTTTGCTGTTTTAGCCATACGTACGATTTCACGCCTCGTCTGGGCCAGAGCTATCACGGGTGTATTGAGCAGGTGTTTTTCAAGAGCAACAGGTTTACGAGCTACTTCCTCTTCGGTCACAGGTAGAATCTTTAGAACTATTGTTCTTAAGACATTTATAAGGGGCAGAAACACGATGGTGTTAAAGATGTTGAAGGTGCTGTGCGCAACGGCTATGTGAACCATTATGGTATTCTGTGAGAGCTTGAAAGGCGTGATCCATTCGACAACACTACCGAACCACCCGGACCAGACCAGCGGCAGCATATAGAGTACGCCTATGACGTTAAACATTGTGTGGCCCATTGCTGTGCGCCTTGCATTTCTTGATGTACGTAGAGCTGCTAATTGTGCTGTGATTGTTGTGCCGATGTTGTCACCGAGGATGTAAGGTATGGCAACTCGCAAGGCGAGGTCCCAGTCCGTTCCGAAAGCGCCCTGGAAAGCGAGCATCTGAATCACGGCGATCGAGGCGGAACTGCTCTGCAGAAGCATTGTTATGGCGGTGCCGGCGAGGACGGCCAGAAGGGGATTTCGGCCAAGCCATATCAGAGCCTCCTGTACTTGGCCGTTGTCTTTGAGCGGGCCGAAGGCTTCTTTCATAAAGTGTATGCCAATAAACAAGATGCCAAAGCCAATAAGGGTCTGGCCGACGCTTTTAGTCTTTTGAGTTTTGCCAAGGATGCTGATTAGAAAGCCTACACCGATGATCGGAAGAGCGTATGCGGTTATCTTGAAGACCGCAAAGGCGGACACGAGCCAGGCGGTAAACGTTGTGCCAATATTTGCTCCGAGGACAACGCACAGGGCCTGTTTGAGGGTTAGCAACCCTGCGTTTACGAATCCAACGGTCATAACAGTGGTGGCGGAACTGGATTGAATAAGGCATGTCACGCCGGCTCCGACTAAAACCGCGATGATACGGCGCTTTGTTAAGGATTCGAGTATGTTCTTGAGCTTTCGGCCGGCGATTTTCTTTAAGCCGTCGGACATCAAGCCCATGCCAAAAAGAAAAAGCCCCAGCCCCCCTACCGTGCCGAATACCATGTCTTTTATCATGCTGATAGCCTACAGAGATAGCAAAACAACGAACACTCAGCTACTCTCTCCAAGGGCAGCAACACCCATCAGCCGCGCGCTACTTTTAACTGTTTTTGCAGAGACCGTCAAGGCAGTTTCCAATAAGCCGGCAAAATGGGCCCCGAGGTCATTTACCCGCCTTCGCATAAAGCCACGGGCTATGCCCGTGGGACTCCACAGCTAACAAAGACTGCGGAGTATCTCAACCCCCTTTTTGATTTTATCGTCGCTCGTTGCGTAGCTTATTCTAAAGTACGTATCTTTTTCGCTGAATACACTGCCTGGTATGATGAGCACGTTGTTTTTGATGGCTCGTTCGACAAATTCAGTTGCGGTTTTAGCCGGCGCTTTAACGAAGGCATAAAATGCACCGCTGGGCTTTACGAGCTCGAATTTGTCCTTGAGCCCATCGTAGAGAAGGTCTCTCTTTCTTCGATAGCCGGCAACAAGGTCTGTAACATCATAATCCAGCGCTGCGATTGCAGCCTTTTGAAAAGGTGTCGGAGCACA
>CAYSPM010000088.1:3159-11681 GCA_964432925.1 uncultured Pirellulales bacterium
ATTACAAAGTACGGATCGGGGATAATTACCTCGTCGCCCGGATTGATAAGGGCCATAAAAGCCAATAGCAACCCCCCACTAACGCCGCTCGTTACCAGCACCGCTGGATTCTCCCAGCTAATCTCTTTTTTTACTAATTCACTAATCTTCTCTCTTAAAGTAGAGTCCCCTGCCGTTTGGGAGTATTTGTTAAAGCCTTCGCGGATTGATTTAATTGCTTCTTCTTTAAGCGTATCCGGCACATCAAAGTCCGGCTGACCGATAGAGAAATTGATCGTATCTTTTAACTGCTCGGCCAGCGCAAAGACCTTTCTTATACCGCTTGCGTCGATTAGTTTCGCTCTCTTTGCTATAATATCTTTCATTTCCTTCTAAATAACTCTCTAATCTCTAATTCACTAATCAACTAAATCTTAACCGCCAGCGCAAACACCTTGAGTATCCCACTAGCGTCAGTTTTACTTGTTCTATTTGAGAGAATTTCATTCATTTGCTCTTTTGACTCAGAATTGACCTGATATCATTTTCGCATAGAAAATCTATAGTAACACCTGCTTTGCTCAGCGGTTCCTTCATTTCCCACCATTTTGTATCAACAGCTTGCAGTATTGGAGGACTGTTAGGATGCGCTAAGGCAACTGCAATGAACTTCTTGTCTGTCGGATCGAATTTCTCAAGTGCAGGATCAGATGGAAATTCCTCAAAATCTGTTTCAGATGAATCCCTTGGGGTAATACGAACTAATTCGCATCGCTGTGGATTTGAATAATTTGTATGCACCCACTTGAGAAAAGCATCGCCGGGTCCCGACTGTCCCTCAGACCTTAAGTGTGCCATATATTCCTTGAGAATACGCCATTTATCATCTAAAACTAATTTGCCCTTTTTGGTTAACTCCTCTAAACGGACTGAGCAATTCTTAACACATTCTGGTGAAGCTTGCTCCGATCTTCCATTCGCTACAACTGGTACATTTGTGTCAACTACAACCGTCATTCAATACCTTGTTGCCGTCGTTGCATTGCTGCTTCGGTTTTAGCGGTGAGTTCCCCCATTTCATCGCCAAAGAAATCTTTTGGCCAATTTTTTATGTCACCGTAAAGGTCAACATCGAGTTTCTCAGTCGTTGACGAAGAATTCTGCATCCGGCAGAAGTAAAGTGCCGTCTTATCAACGCTGATCTTCTCCTCCGCGATTCGCCGCTGCAACCTTCGTAAAAAATGTTCGCTATGACTTTCGACGATTAGCTGTACATTTAGATTTTTCACTACCTCAATAAATACATCAGCCAGCCACGATTGAGCCAGTGGATGCAAGTGAAGCTCAGGCTGTTCAAGGAGTAATATAGAGCCTTCTTTCACATAGTAACATAACACCAATACAGGAAGGACCTGAGATAAGCCAAAACCAACATCAGTAATCAATACATCAGGTCCATTCTTGGTTTTACGGATTTTTACCTCGTATTCTTTTCTTCCCTTGGCAATCTCTGAGACCGAAAATGAATCAATGATACCCATTTCTTTTAGCCAATAGGCTATTCTCTCTTCCAGAGCTAACTCCCAATTGTGCTGACTTGGTGAAATATGCTTAACATGACGAGCGGCAAGAATAATAGCAGCAAGAAGTTTAGTTCTTCCCCGCCGCCGACGATTAGCAAGAATAGCAGCAATAGTGAGTTCGCCTTTTCTGCCTACATCTGGGGGTTCTTCTCCTGCCCAGGTATAAATGCGCTTGGGATATTCACGCAACGGGCCTAAATATGATGTGCGCTTAAGTAATTCTTCTAAATTCAACGCAAAATCTGACAAAAAACTTACATTCTGGAAATAGGTTTTCACTTCATCAGGAAAACCATAAAATTTCATTGGCTGAGGAAGTGGCCAAGATCGACCACGTTGCTTTTTAGCTTCATAAGGTTTCGAAATTAACCTATACCCAGATTTCTTTCCCGTGCCACCCATGTTTTCCATGCCAAATTTATTTCCCTCAAAAGAATAGGTAAATTTTCTAACATTCGGTATGCCGGTTTTGCCGTCAATATCAACCTGGAATAATAATCTTTTCACCTCGAAAAGATTCTCGTCTTTCTTCTCTGGATTTTTTATTTTTAATCTTTCTGGGAGATCCCATGAAAGCGATATGCCAAGCCCTGAATCGACATTGTGACAATAGATCAGATCAGAGTATTTACCAAGGTCGACTATGGAATTATCATCACCTGTACGAAGAACTAGTTTTCTGTCCGTTGACTCGACAGTCTGTTTCAGCATCAGAAGAAGTTGTAGAATGCTTGTCTTACCGGAACTGTTGGTACCGAAGAACACGGTGAGCGGCGCAAACCTAAGCTGCTGTGTGTCTTGCCAAGACTTAAAATTTGTGACTCGCAATTCTCTGATCATTTTGTCTCACCTCGTTCCCTTTGGCTTCTGTGAGCCAACTTGTACAGGTTTTAAATCCACCAAAATTCTCTTTCAATCCATATAATACTCACATAATCGTGATGCGTCAATGTCTCTTTGTGAACTAGTAGACAATCCTCCCCTGAAGAGAAACAAATAGCAGAAATTCCTAGGATGAGCTTCGTCCGCGTGTCATTTTTCGCCGGTGTACCAGTATTCTGGTACGTCGTCGCCGGTGGTTTCATCAAGGCGAGAGACGTGAGCGTCGAGCCATAGGATGTTTGCACTGCCGCCGGTTCTGAAAGGCTCACTAACTCTTATATTGTGTCTGAAGACACCGCGATAGAAACGTTCGCGTTCGCCGCCCTGCCGGTAATGGGTCAAGTTCATCGTGCCAGGCCCATCGTTGTGGAACATATCGACACTGCCCTGCTCCATTTTCGGCTCGACATGGTCGTGGCATACAATTAATTCAGCGTGCCTTCGTATCTGGGTGGTCAGCTTGCCGCTGACATTAGTGTTGAGGCCGTAGGCAGCTTCGTGGATTAGGTCAGGGTCATCGGGATAAATCAGCTCGGCGACATGCCTGTAGCTGGGGCAGCCGAAGATTTTGGTTTCCTTTATGTAGTCTTTGTAGGCCACGCCCCAATAGGCCTCGGCGTCGTCGGTACCTCTTATTCGTTTGTATGAATCGTACCAGAAAAATCCGTTCGTAAGGCTGGAATCCGGCATTTTACGGCCATGGCCATCCAGGTAGATTAGTATAGCCAATCCGACATCTCTGAGGTTAGACCTGCATATTGTGTCACGTGCAGTTTCCTTAGCTCTTCGCAGAGCCGGTGTCAGGATTGCCATTAGCAGTGCTATGATAGCTATGACAACTAATAGCTCGATCAACGTGAAGGCTCTATCACCGTGTCGATGTGGCGTTTTTTGGTCGATAGTCATTGTTGTACCTTCTATTATTCATGTTACCACATTTTCGATTGAAATTCGAGCTATTGTGCATTTATTCGTGAAGATATGCGCAGGGATAATGATATTAGATTTGGGACGCTCACTGTAGCGACGTCACCATGTCGGGCTTTGCAAATAGTCAATTTACAGTTTGCAATTGATAAATTTTCATTGGTTGACTTTACCCCCCTACTGCTATTGCGAACAAAGCCGTAATTTGACACTCATTCAACCAAACAACGGTTTTTATTCTCAAAGCGTTTTGTCTATACACATCATATAAACGATATACGCAATGCAATATACGCAATACGCAATACGATATACTCAATACGATATACTCAATACGAATTAAGCTTCTTTCTCTTTTGTCTCTTCCGTTTCGGCGGTAGGCACAGCTTCGGCCGCTGTGGCTAGAGCTTCTTTGGCCTTGCGGCCGGCGTGACTCTTGCGATGGGCCACCTTGGGTAGACCTATCACAGAGTTGCCCTCCGTCCAGCGTTCTTCATCCTTTAACTGCTCGATACGCTCAGCTCGCGAGAGAACATTTCGATGCCTGGTTAAGGCACCTTTTACTTTCAAAGAACGATCAATGGACATTCAGCGTTTCTCCTGAACTAATTTTCAAATTTCATGCCGTATGCGTCGTGAAACGGCTCTGTACCAAAAGTCTCATAGCCCGCTGGCGCTTTATAATTAACACCGAGCTGGATTATCTTTTGCTTTGCAAAATAGCCATTTGTACCGTTTTTTTCCGGATTGTCGTATGTATCCTTCGTAATCAAAAAGTACCAGCCACCCTGCTGAAAAATTTCGGTCTCGATTCCATAACCGGCAAAATACTGCTGGACCGGAACCAAATCCGAGCGTTGTTGATACTGAACCAGAACAATCACATGGTCGCCCTTTGTTTCGGTTGAATCGGCCCCGCCGGCAGCAGGCGGTAATGCTCGCGTTGGTGTAGGGACGGGAGCCATGCGTGCCGATGCTCGGTCGGCTACATTTATCTCATCCGCTTCTCGCATACCTGGGGTGGGATTGTTTGCCCTCTGGTTAATCTGGCCCAGACGAAATGCTACTAAAATGATAAGTATTAGGCCGAGCAGCAGTGCTATTGCAAGCTGATAAGGTATTGAAATCTCGATTCGGCCGGCATTGAGCTGAAAGAGCCTAGGAGTTCTGCGCCATCCGGCTTTACGAGTGGACAATGACGTATCTTGTTTGGCGATGGTCGGTTGCTGGATACGCTTTGACTCTTTAGAGCGTAGAGGCTCCACGGCCTTACCCTTACCCGGCTTGGGGGGGCTTTTGCTCATCACTTCATAAAGTGCCTTTTTTCCGCGACGATAACGCGCCATAATCAAACCAGCCGTAATACACAAAAAAATTTTAGCTACAGGTTCTAATCTAAGGATCGCCCTGCTAGTGAAGTACGACCCAAAGATAACTTTGTCAAGTTTTTACAATATTTCAAAGGGAATTTCAACGAGAAACTTCAAGATCATAGCAGCACAAAATCAAACCGTTTGCTCTATATGGAGACACTGGGCTGTGTGAGTACCTTCAGAGCGAATTGTCGGACAAAGGGTTGAGTACAGCCTAAAACGTGACAAAAACAAGATTCTACTGATTTCGAGCTGGATTGAAGGCAAAATTGGCTTGACAAAACGACTTTAAGCAATTATTTGAAAGGTTTTTGGTGTTAAATATACAATACTTAGGCATCTTTTGTTTGGGTGCAATCTATTAGGTTTTAGAGAATGTTACCAGCTAAGAAAACAAGTAAAAGCAGAACACGGACGCGGCGAAGTCATCATCGATTGAGAGCTGTAAATTACTCGCTGTGCCCGAAATGCGACCAGGCTAAGTTGCCGCACACAGCGTGTTCGAATTGTGGTTACGTGAATCGCAATATAACGTTGAAGCTCGGCAAGGAGGAAAGCAGCTAAAAAAATGCGAATAGCGATTGACGCAATGGGTGGCGATAACGCACCAGAGGCGATTATCGCTGGTGCGTTGGAGTCAATTGAGCTGCTGGATAAGAACGATGAGGTGATGCTCGTCGGGCCAAAGGAAAGCATAGAGTTGCGACTTTCTGAGCTTAGGTATCGGAAAGATGCGGTCACTGTGGTTGATGCTCCTGACGTTATAGGCATGGACGAAGCACCGATAGAGAGTCTGCGGAAAAATCCGAAGAGTTCGATCGCAGTCATCGCCAAACTGGCCAAAAGAGACCAGGCCGATGCGGTGATCTCAGCCGGCAATACAGGCGCATGCGTTGCCGCTTTTCAGATGAGGATGAGAAACCTTCCAGGGGTTAATCGTCCAGGAATAGCGATTGTTTTCCCAACGATTGAGGGGCCAGTGACAATATGCGATGTGGGGGCAAATATCGCGTGCAAACCAATAAATCTTTATCAGTATGGTGTGATGGCGAGCCTATACTCGACACACCTATTAGGGATTGAGAACCCACGGGTCGGTCTGATGAGCATTGGCCAGGAGGACGCTAAAGGCAACGAAATCATAAGGAGGACACGGGAGCTAATAAAGGCGGACAAACATTTGAATTTTGTCGGCAATATCGAGGGCAGAGATATCTTCAAGGGAATTTGTGACGTTGCCATATGCGATGGCTTTGTTGGCAATGTGGTCTTGAAGCTGACAGAAGGTCTGGTTGATAGCCTGTTTAGGGCGATAAAATACGAGCTTATGCAGGAGAAGATGCGGCTTGCGCTGAAGTTCGGGCCGATCATAAAAAGAATTTACAAGAAGTATGACTATAATGAGTACGGCGGCGCGCTGCTATTAGGCGTTAATGGGACGGCGCTAATTTGCCACGGCTCAAGCGAGAGCAGGACGATACAAAACGCTATTGTTGCCTCTAAAAAATACCATACACAAAGGATAAATGAAAAGATCATAGATCGTCTCTCCGAAACTTGCGTAAGGACAACTGATGCACAAACCAATTAAGGATTGCCCCCCCACCTATCGCGCAGTAATCACAGGAACCGGTTCTTTTATGCCAGCAAAGTTGCTAACTAACGATGATTTAGCAAAGATGGTTGACACAACAGACGAGTGGATCACGACCCGCACCGGCATTAAAGTCCGACATGTGACAACCGATGACGAGAGTACGGCTTTTCTGGCCACAGAGGCGGCCGGAAGAGCGCTTGCAGATGCCAATGTCAACGCGAGTGAGGTTGAGCTTATCATTGTGGCCACAGTGACACCTGAGATGGTTTTTCCATCGACGGCGTCCTTTGTACAGCGCAATCTTGGTGCAAAAAAGGCATGGGTGTTCGATATTGAGTCTGCCTGCAGCGGCTTTATTTATAGTTTATATATCGTGCAGCAGTTCATAGAGAACGGTCGAATCAACAATGCTCTTGTAATAGGCGCCGAGACTCTGACCAAGATTACCAACTGGAAGGACCGTACGAGTTGCATTCTTTTCGGGGATGGTGCCGGTGCGGTGGTGGTTGAACGAAGAAGTGACGGAAGTAGAGGAATCATATACAGCACTTCAGGTTCGGACGGCGACCACTGGGAAGCATTGAATTGCCAGGCGTATGGTTCTCGCAATCCTGCAGCCAAAGCGCTGGACGATCCTAATAAAATCTACATGGAAATCAAAGGCAGAGAAGTATATCAACAGGCTGTTCGTCGGATTGTCGAGTCCGTTGCTAACTGCATGGAGCATTGCGGGTTGACGGTTGATGACATTAGCATGGTAATTTCACATCAGATGAATGCAAGGATTATAGAATCAGCAGCAAAGCGGCTGAATCTGCCGAGCGAGAAGGTCTATATGAATATCGCAGAGTATGGAAATACGTCGGCGGCTTCAGTGCCGATTGCATTTGATGAGTGCGTTAAAAAAGGTAAGGTCAAGAAAGGAGACATCGTTATCTTCGTGGCTTTTGGTGCGGGACTTACCTGGGGAGCTAATGTGATTGAGTTATAAGTCCATCAAAAAAGACTTGCGAAGTGGAAGTTTGATAGGAATATACGGAATATGAGGTGCGCATTTTTATTCCCAGGTCAGGGTGCTCAAGTTGTGGGGATGGGAGCAGACATTGCCAAGGCTTCTGCCGAGGCGAGTGAAATCTTCGAGAAGGCAGATGAGATTGCTGGCTTCAAGCTTAGCAATATCTGCTTCGAAGGGCCGGCTGAACAACTTAACAGCACGACGATTTCACAGCCAGCGATTTTTGTGACGTCGGCAGCCGTACTGGAGGTTCTGAGGAAGAGCCCGGCGACGAATGCTCTTCGAGCAAACGTAACGGCGGGACTAAGTCTGGGCGAATATACGGCTCTTTATGCGGCTGGTATCATTAGTTTTGAGGACGCGCTTACTCTTGTAAAGAAACGTGGCGAAGCAATGCAGGCAGCGGCTGATGCCACTGAGGGCGCTATGGTTAGTATTATTGGGCTTGACGAAGAGAAGGTGCGATGGCTTTGTGAGGAAGCGAGTGAGGGCGAGCTGTTAGTGCCGGTAAATTTCAATTGTCCTGGGCAAATCGTCGTCAGCGGTAGTAAAGCCGCCTGTAAAAGAGCGAAAGAGCTCGCGACAAAGTATGGTGCTATTAAAGCTGTTCGCCTTGATGTCGCCGGTGCATTTCATACGGAAATGATGTCAAGTGCGGCTGAAATCCTTAAAAAAGCGCTGGCGAACTGTGAAATAGCGGATCCAACTGACACAAAGGTTATAGCTAATATTACTGCCAGGTACTACAATAACGCCGATGAAATCCGAACTGGGCTCGAAAAGCAGTTGACCAGCCCGATTCTTTGGCAGAAATGTATGGAGAAACTTTTAGCTGACGGAGTTGAAGAGTTTTACGAAATCGGCCCTGGAAGAGTTCTAACCGGCCTTATGAAAAGAATCAGCAGAAAAACACAAATAATAAATATAAACAATCTGCAGACCTTGAACGAGGTTTCAAGACAGTTTGTTTAGCCCCCGGACCCGTGTCGGGGGGCTTTTATTTTACCAGGGCCTGTGCCGGGGATCAGCTGTGCTGAGCTTGCCTGTGCTGAGCGTACCTGTGGTGAGCCTGCCGAATCTAGTCGAAGGATTAGAATTTCGGATTTACACGAATATATCTTCCGGAATACTCATTTTAATTTACCGCGTTATCCACCCGACGTTAT
>CAYSPM010000089.1:0-11678 GCA_964432925.1 uncultured Pirellulales bacterium
GAAAATTTTTGAATTATAGAGCAACTCCAACTTTGATTATCATTTTTTTCTTTGGTTTTTCATTTTTTACCTCCTCAAAAAAAATAGCCTAAATCAAAACGATATTTTCGATTTGGTTGTAGGTTCGGTTGTAATTTTCCAATAGATTCAAAATGCTTAAAATCCATAAGAAACTGTAATACATCAACTTATGATTATTGTATGAAATGTAAGTACAACGTACATTGAAACCAGTTTAATTGACGCATTTTCTTAAGATGTTTTCATTTCGAGCTTAACTTTGTCGGGGCAGGATAATCTGGAACTTGCGAATGGTTCAGATTACTTTGATCTCCCACCTGTAATAGACACTCTCGTAGTGACAACTATCGATTCAGATATCAGAGACCACTACTGTGATTTAGCCACTTCAACCTTTTTAGATTTGTTTTTTTCTGGGTCTTCTAATTTCGAACCCTCGAATTTAAGATGCTCTTCGTCCTGCACGTCGATTTTAATCAGGTTCTTATCCTTAAATTTGCCTGCCAAGACAAACTCTGAAAGTGGGTCTTCTATATAGTGCTCGATCGCTCTTCGCAAAGGCCTGGCACCAAATTCGGGATTATAACCCTTGTCGATTAGGAACTCTTTTGCCTGATCGCTCAACTGAAGTTTCAGACCATGTTCGGTCAGCCGTTTGAACACCTTCGCAAGTTCGTAATCGACTATTATCTGCAGATCTTCTCTCGTAAGCGACCTAAATACTATTACATCATCAACTCGGTTCAAGAACTCCGGCCTGAAGTGGCGATCCACTTCTTTTTGCAAGGTCTCTTTCATCTTTTCATAATTAGCCTCAAGTGTCCTTTTGCCGAAGCCAAAACCAGCTTGATTCTTTATCAGCTCAGCACCGATGTTACTGGTCATGGTAAGGATAACGTTCTTAAAGTCGATGCTCCGTCCGAAGCTGTCAGTCAGTCTGCCCTCGTCCATGATCTGTAGCAGTATGTTGTACACATCTGGATGGGCCTTTTCTATTTCGTCCAGAAGCAGCACAGCATAAGGTCGCCGTCTTATTCTTTCTGTAAGCTGTCCGCCTTCTTCGTATCCAACATACCCTGGAGGAGCGCCAACCAATCGGCTTACGTTATGTTTCTCCATAAACTCGCTCATATCCAGCCGGATAAGAGCATTCCTGTCGCTGAACAAAAACTCTGCCAGAGCCTGAGCCAGCAATGTTTTACCTACGCCACTTGGCCCAAGAAATACAAAGCAGCCCATAGGCCGATTCGGGTCTTTCATACCGCTTCTGCTGCGCCTGACCGCCTTGGCCACAGCGCTGATAGCTTCATCCTGTGATACAACGATCTTGTGCAGTTCGGATTCCAGCTCAAGCAGTCTCTGAGTCTCTTTCTTCTCCAGCCTCGTAAGAGGCACCCCGGTCATATTACTGACCACCTCAGAAATAATCTCGGCATCCACCGTCCCTGTTGCCTCTTTATTCTCATCGTACCACTTCTTGTGCAGTTTAGTCTTATCGTCAAGAAGCTGCTGAGCCTCATCTCTCAGTGACGCTGCCCGCTCATAGTCAGCGTTTCTGACTGCATCATCTTTTTCTAACTGTAGTTTCTCTATCTTCGTTTCCAGTTTGGTAAGATCCGGCGGAGGTGTCATGTTTTTCAGCCGAACTCTCGCACCTGACTCATCTATTACGTCTATCGCCTTATCAGGCATACACCTGCCCGTGATGTACCTCGTTGAAAGCTCCACAGCTTGAAAGAGAGCCTCATCTGTGAACCTGACTCTATGATGCGCCTCATATCTGTCCTGAAGTCCTCTGAGTATCGCAAGAGTCTCATCTTTTGAAGGTGGATCAACGATTATGGTCTGGAAACGCCTTTCCAGCGCGCCGTCTTTCTCAATATACTTTCTATACTCGTCCAAAGTCGTAGCACCGATACACTGGACTTCCCCTCGCGCAAGAGCTGGCTTAAGCACATTTGATGCATCAATAGCGCCTTCAGCCCCGCCGGCTCCGACCAGAGTATGAAGTTCATCAACGAAAAGGACTACATTCCCTGCTCGCCTGACTTCATTTATAACCGCCTTTATTCGCTCCTCGAATTGCCCCCGATATTTCGTCCCTGCAACCATCATAGCGAGGTCCAGCACGACAATTCGCTTATCCTTCAGCAGTTCAGGCACCTGTTTTCCGATTATTTGTTGACTCAGACCTTCCACGATCGCGGTCTTGCCGACCCCTGCCTCACCCAGTAGAACCGGGTTATTTTTTGTGCGTCTGCACAGTATCTGCACGAGCCGTTCAATCTCTCTCTTTCTGCCGATTACCGGATCAAGTTTGCCTTCAGTCGCTAGTTGCGTCAGATCTCGTCCGAAGCTGTCAAGTGCCGGCGTCTTACTTTTTTGTTTTCGTGTCACTGTTGGGCCCATCTTCATGCCCAGACCGGTTGGCCCATCCTCTACACCCGCGCCCAACAGGTTCAAGACCTCCTGTCGTACCTCCTCTAACTTCAGGCCTAGACTCATTAGGACCTGAGCTGCTATTCCTTCACTTTCTCGAAGAAGTCCCAACAGAATATGTTCGGTACCGACATAGTTGTGGTTTAATGACCGGGCTTCTTCTATTGCGTATTCGATTACCTTCTTGGCTCGTGGAGTCTGCGGCAGCTTGCCCATCGTAACCATGTCTGGACCGCTCTTGACAAATTTCTCAACCTCAAGCCGGAGCTTCTTTATATCCACATCGAGGTTTTTCAAAACGGTTGCACCTACTCCGCTGCCTTCCTTGACTAAGCCAAGCAAGATATGTTCGGTCCCTATCCACTCGTGGTTGAATCGCTGTGCCTCTTGGTTGGCCAGCGCCATTACCTTACGTGCGCGATCTGTAAAACGCTCAAACATCTTTCACCAACCTAAATCTAACAAAAGTGCAAAATCTCGCCTTTCCTAATCCACAGCGCAATTAGCTGCAAATCCAATAACATATACCGTATTATATTCAAATACTGACATCTGTCAAGCCTCGTGCATAACCGGGCACAAACTTCTTTTTTGGCCTCATTGTATACTCATCTTGCTTTGTAGAAAAGATGTCATTTCGACCGTAGTGAGCGAAGCGAACGGAGTGGAGAAATCTGGGTTCGCAACGTCAATGTATGCAGATTTCTCGACTCACCCTCGTTTCTGTCTTCGACAGAATAGACGGGGGCTCGCTTGAAATGACAACCATAGCCTTTTCTACAGAGCATACTCATTTGTTAATATGCCCCGAATATAGTTAGTGTTCGGTTTTCGGACGCACTTTTTTGCTCGATGTGGTTTTTATCGACAAAAAACACGGCCGACTTTCTTGTTGCTTTGGTAAAAGACTGCCTTACTGCTCATAACGACCCCCATGCATCGGTATTACTCTGTCGCTCGTTCAGATATGGGTCTTTCTGCTTGAGGCGACCAGTGCTTTTGTAGACGGAGGTACTCTTTAGCGAGCTTGTTGATGCTATTTTCCGCCGATATGGGACGTAGCAATTTTTGCTGATATCTTCGTTTGTATACGATTTCAGATGCGATTCCCCCGTTGGTCCTTATTGAAACGCATGGCCTCATTGCCATTTATTTCTTACGCCTTATAGCACTAAGAATCGTTCTCCTCAAGCAATTTTCTTAGGTATTCATTTTCCCGCCGTGTTGCTTCCAGATCGAAAGCCTGATATTTAATGCACACACGCAGGTAATCCACGAGTTCCTGCAAGGTGTCGATGCTCTTTCGAATCTTTTCATGGTTTGCTCGGGCTTGCTGCGCAAGCTTAGCCAGCTTGCTGTTCTGCGGGTCCATGTTCTCCCCAAATTCTTTAACCAGTTCGTTGAGTCTATCTTCTAGGCTCGGCTTGTCCATCACATCCTCCTTCCGGATTCGCCCTTCCTTCTGCCCACCCTCCGGGCATCTCTGGATTGTTTTTAACATGAAATGAGCAAAAATCATACCAAAAATCCAAAAACAACATTCCGGTCGGTTTTGTGAAAGCAACTCACGAAATTGGATGATAAACTGCGTTTGACATATCGACTTTAAGTTTTGTCCGTATTCTGCGCCATGCGGCACATCTGCGGGTTATGGCAACATGATGCAGATAAGCAACAATCCTATCTGTAGGCCATTTTCAAAGCTTTATATGACGGTTCTGAACCAGTAAATTGGCTATATGTTGATTTTTATAAACATGTTGTGTGGTCGAATCTGCACTTTTACAAAAAGCAGACTCCCCCAATCCTAGGAAAGAGATTATTACCTTTTGATATGATCATTTCTCTCTGTGATGTGCCTAGTGCTCTGTCGTAGGATGTTTGAGGGATTGTCATGCTGAGCCGAAGGCGAAGCATCTGGCCTTATCAATTGAGATTCTTCGCTTTGCTCAGAATGACAGTCATCATTTATCCTTAGACAGAGCACTAGGCCAAGCGGCTCAACCGAGCTTGCCGAGGTCTTGGGAACGATACCGACCTCAAGCGCAAAACATAAGGTCGAGTTTTCCTTGTATCGGTACGGGTAGCTCTGTCCCGCAACGCACACATTGGTCCTGGTCCAATCCTCGTGCTTTACTACAATGATGGCATTTTATCACTGTAGTATGGTTAAGCGCCAGATATGTTAATAATCCTGCAATATTAAACGCCCCCACAAATGCAAGCCAGGCAATGAATCTTGCCAGCGATGTCCGCCTCGACCAGCCATGACGGAAAGCAATGCTTACCGTTGCCACACTAACAATCCAATTCCAATACCAGCTACTAGGCAGAGACCATCGTGTTGCTTCGACTATCCCACGGACAAACTCACCGCTGCCTCGATAGCCTCGATATGTGGTTAGCTCCATCAATTTGTCGTGAAAAATCCACCAAACCACATTATATAACGGCGGAGAAAATGCTGTCACAAACCTATGTGGGGCCGTTGCCTTTTCTTGGATTTCATCCGTCAATGGGGCAGCAGGCCTTATCCAATCAAACCGACTCACAAGCTCAAGCTGCCCCTCATCGTCAACTTTGTATAGCTCAATCCACTCTTTGCGATCTTTACTTCTATACTCGCGAAAATATTTCTGCCATTGATTAGGTGATTTGCGATAATCCAACTCTGGTGGCATCAATTCTCTGCCCTCATGCCTTAATAAGATGCTGTCTTTAGTTGCAGTCGCTGATATCGATCTACTATGCAGCCCCTCAGGCAAAACTACGGTCAGTCTCTGTTCAGGTTGCCACATTATCAGCCAATGCTTGCCATCATTGGTTAGGCAATGTATCAAGGGACGATAGTCTATCGACGAACTCTCTTTTTTGCTTGTTGACAAGCTTGGCCAGTTGTGTGTTCTGATAAAAGTGATTTCAGACTCGGTGCTTTCAAAGAGCAATGAGACATTATGTTCTTCGAAGTTGATCTGGTAAAACCGATGATCCGTTTGCCAGAGAAGCATTGGGCTGAAGGAATTTTGTGGAACCCATGAAGAGAAAAGCCTGGATTTACCGAACGGTTTGGCTTCAGACTTTAACTCCGTGAATCCCGCTGAACTGATATAACCTATTTTACTCCCACCCTGACGATACCTATAGCCCACGAAGATATCCTTCTGCTCATCATAGCGCCAGACCTCCTCGGTTCTTTCCTCGGAATTAACAGGTATGTCTAAATTTCTGGAAAACTCCGATGTGATTGTCTTCAACTCTCTCATCCGCTCATCGGAACACGAGTTGCGCAGGTTTTGTGCCCAGTCGAGATATTCATAAGGCATGTCTTTTTGGATTCCTTCCCAAACCAAATTGTCATTGACGTCATAGACTTGGAATTTTGTATAATCTGTTCCAGCCCTGCTGTATCCTCGTCGATTAGCTAAGTGAATCGAGCCATCCGGCAGGATACGCTTCTGCGAGGTTGCGATTCTCATTCTTGCATCAGCCTTGAGTTTTTCCTGCTGTTCTCGCGCCGCGTAATAATGTGCAAAGAGCATTTCGCCTATTATCAACTGCCCAATTGCAACTAAAATCAGTAGGATCAACACCGTCATAAAAATCCGACTAATCACAGCTAAGTGTCTTAAAGTACCATCTTTTTTCATGGCGCAGTCCTCTCCTTAAAACTCCCTGTTCAGAAATGTCTGAGTAATTTGTACAACCAAAACGAAGATACCCACCAGAAGCGCTAAAAAAGCGTAGCTAAGTCGCCACTGAAAGACCATCACGAACAAAACAATCGCTGCAAATGCAAGCCCAAATATTTTTGTTGTATACCATCGTACTGTGCTCAACCCAGCAAGCGCCGCTGCCGAATAGACTACTAAACCAGACACGATATATACCCATCCCTCGAAGAAAATTCGTTTCGCAGGCGGCACATAGAAATTTGGTGCTTTGCTTGCGTATAGAAACAAGAGACACCAAATCGCTCCAATGGATACAACGAATCCTATTGCTGCAGCCGTAAGTTTGGCTGAAAGTATCTTTTCTCTGTTCACCGATCGGTGCACCGTGAAACCCCATGTTCCTGCATAGTGATCTACCCAGAACTGCCGGATCCCCATTGCCAAACCAAGTCCGATCGACACAACGAGAAGTAATTGACCCATACCTGCCAATAACGACCGTTTCGTAAGGTCGAAGGGATATACATCATTGGACGGCGAGAAAAGGCGGTAACGGTAGTCTATATTTTGTGGAATCGTTCTTTCAAATAATTCAACGTAACCAAACACGAACAGGACTGCTGTCGCCAGCACTATCCAGGGCAAGCACTCACGAAGCTCCTTACGCAAAATTGCTAAAAACCGCATCTCAAATTTCCTCCCATCGGAACAATTTACCTTTGCTTGCTGGTGCCGTATACTCGATAAACTGGTCCTCAAGATTCATTTGTACGATTTGATATTTCTCAGCTCCAACTGTTTTTGCCCATTCGTTAATCCTGTTGCTATCTGTCCCTATCAATACAAGTTCAAGCTCTTTTTCACTTCGTCTGCAATTTAACAGCCCTTCGATTTCAAACTCTGTCGGTGCCCGATCAGCAAAAGCCACCTTCACTTTTTTCACGGAGTTGCGAAATTGCTCTAACGTACAATTCGCCCGTAATCTTCCTTTATCGATTACTACTATCCGGTCCGAGACCCTTTCAACGTCACCGAGTATATGGCTGGAAAAGAGAGCCGTTCTTCCCTCTCGCATAATAAGCTCTATCATCCCCGCAAGAAACTGACGTCTTATCGCGGCATCCAGACCGAGTGTCGGATCGTCCATTATCAGTAGTTCCGGGTTCGGAGCCAGCGCAAGCGCCAGCGAAACCTGCGCACGCTGTCCGTTTGAAAGGTGCTTTATCTTTTGCTTTTTTGATAGCCCAAAGTATTCAAGCATATCTGCAAAGAGCCTCTCATCCCATTGCTTTTGGAAGAACGCACGCTGGAATTTCTCTAACCGGCCGATGCTCATCCACCGAAACAATCGGTGTCCCTCTGTCACGTATCCGATTCGCTGTCGAATGACAGGTGTGAGCGCCATCGAGTCGCAACCTAACAGTTTTGATGAACCTATCGTAGGTTTTAGCAGGCCGAGCATTAGCTTAATGGCCGTAGTTTTTCCTGCTCCGTTTCGCCCCACAAAGCCGCATATACATCCTCGTGGAATCTCAAGGTTCAGATGGTCAACAGCAACCGTCTTGCCGAAGTACTTTGTAAGGCTCTGTGACTCTAATACTGTCTCAGTCATCTTGTTTCCCGCTTGTTATTTTTTGGTGAACTTTTCTACCCTCGTTTTGAACATCTCGATCAGGTCTTGTTGTTCAAGCCCAAGGTTCAGACCCCGTGTGATTAGTGTATCCATTCTCTCGGTCAGTATATTGAAATCTGCCGCATCTGCTTTACGTAGCTTTGGATCGCTCACGTATGTCCCCGAGCCTGTTTTTGTGACGACCAATCCAGCTTGTTCCAATCGGCTGTAAGCTCTGGCGACCGTATTGGGATTGATTACCAATTCGGCTGCGAGCTTTCTAACAGGTGGAAGCTTGTCACCGCTTGACAGTTCACCGCGTGCTATCGCTTCGCTTATCTGCTCAGCCACCTGAACATAAACAGGCTCATCTGAACCAGGCGATATTTGTACCCACAATCCCATCAGGTCTATTAATCTTATCTTATCAAACAAACGAATCTACATGAAGTATTATTGTACTAATTCATTTAATACATTATGTACTGTTTGCTAATCTTTTTCAAGAATATTCTTCAAAAAATCCAATAGAAATTGCAATTTCTTAACTCGTTTCTACAAAAGACCTTATCAAACCAGGAGCACACACTCCCCCAGAATCTCTTACAAAAGATATGAGATTCCCTATTGACGTTTGCAGTGTACTGTTATACAGTATACTGCAAACACATGTTTACGTAGCTCGAATTATATCTTTCAATGTGACGCGATTCGGCGTGATGATACTAAGAAACTATAGTTTGTCTTTTGAAGAGGTAGAGCCAACGTCATTTTTGAATAAGCTTATCGAAGAATCACTGTCGCCCCTAAATGTTGGGATTCTCCGCTGCGCTCAGAACGACGATGAGGCTTTTCACAAAACAAAACAAAACAAAACTGCCTCAAGGCCCTTACTACTACCCTCGGTTTTGGTTCACAAGCAATTTTAGGAAACTTTTATTCGGGACTTGCTTATGACCAAACCTGTGCTACGCCGGACGAAAAGGAGGTGACACTTGAATCTGAACAATTGGCAAACACAGCTTCGCAAGGGACTGCTTGAGATTGTCGTTCTAAACTTACTGCAGAATGGTCAGTCTCACGGCTACGATATGGCGCGGACTCTAAAGCAAAGTAATGCTCTTACGATCCGCGAAGGCAACATATATCCTGTTCTTGCTCGATTGCAGACAGATGGCCTCGTAACAAGTCATTCCGAAAGTTCTGAAGATGGCCCGCCGCGAAAGTACTTCAAGCTCACAGGGCTCGGCCGCAAAGCACTCACAGATATGAATGATTATTGGGATCAGATAATTGAAAGCGTCCAGCATATTAGGAAAGGAACTTACCAATGACCTCAGAATCCAAAACGTGGATAGTCTCAAAGCTAACTATCTCCATCATGTGGAAAAGGCGCTATCATCAGTGAGCCACCCTTGCGCCAGAGAAGTTCTTTTCGATGTTAGCACTCATCTCGACCGACGTTTTGAAGAGCTACCTCCAGAAAAACGGAGCTGGGAAAACCTCCAGGCCATTATCACTGAGATGGGACCTGCCACCGATTACGCAGAGCTTCTGCAGCCGGACTCATGTTCAGGCAGGCACGCTCTGAAACAACCGTATCTATTATGGCTCGGCCTGGCGCGCCCAATTGATACATATTTGCTATATTGATCCGGACTTAGCTGGGTCTCATAAGTAGGCAATGTTGTAGCTAAAATCATGTTTTCGGATTGGCTACTCGGCCCATGAATAAGATACTTCCCGTTTGATTGTCGTGAATCAAAAACACAAATGGGTGATCCGCTCTAAATATCAGCGTTTGGCTTGGTCCGATCGCTGTCATTTTCATCGCTACTGCGGTTGCTGCCGCTGCTTCGGTACCTTCTTCATTCACATCCACGTAAGCCTTATGAATCACCGCTGAGATATAAAGGTCTCTTTCCCCCGTCATCCCCGAAAAGTCAGCCTCTCGCGAAAAGGCATCTTTGATTCCCATTGATTTGAGTACCGAAGCCAGGCTGAACTGACTTGTCATCTCGAACCTTGGCACATAAACGCTTACCTCACGTTTTCTGATTTTACTAAGCCATTGCGAAAGATTCTCATTATTCAACGTTTCTTCTAATCCACCCAGCTCTTCGACCTGTTTCGGCAGTAAAATAATCATTGATAGCTCATCATCCACGTATGGCAGTTCAAGCACCTGAATATCATCGGTCTGCGTATAACCAAACTTTGCCTTTTTGTGCATCATCGGCACATCAAGCTTTTCGCCATTGAGCAAAGTAAATGGTGCATCTTTGGTCAGAGCCTTATTAAACTGACTCGCCCAATTGCCCTTGAAGTAAATCGCATTCGTCAAAACCAGCCGTGTCATCGAATTTAGCACACCTTTTTGGATCATGTCCTTAATCTTGTTATTTGTTTTCTTTTCAATCCATGCGTTAATTTTTTGTCGCGTTGCCTCCGTCGCTCCCGCAAAGTCAACCTCGAAGAACTGTCCTCCATAATTGTTTTCCATAAGCGCCAGGAATTCTTTCAGGAATCCATATCCTTGCTGACCCCACAGGGCGTTGGCCACCCACAACTGGTAGTTGCCTTTTTCTCCCCTCGCATTTAAGTCCTTGATAACTTTTGCAAAACTTTGTGCGAATTGCTCTTGCGTCAAGGTCTTCTTTTCAATCGCACTTTCACCAGACGCTTGTGAATCAACCATACGCAAAGTTGGAAAATGAAGCACGGTAGCCATTTGTTTTTCTGTCTCACCTTTAGCGCCGGCGTATGTCATCGCCAATGCCGTCGAAATGCTGTATGGCGAAAAGAATAAATTGCCCTTCCTATCACGCAGCTTCTCGTAGAGAGCCAGCGCAAATTCGCTATTGCCTTTAGTGATGACTTCAACGTCTACATCTTTTTTAGGCCGAGTTTCTTCAACCTCATTACAGTTGCCAACTGTAGTACCTATAAGAACCATAATGACAAACGCAAAATTTGTTGCCTTCATTTGGATAACCTCCCTTGTACTTCTTACTTTACTCAAACTGACCGGATTTTAATTGAAAACCAACGTAAGTACCTGTTTGACAATAATATATTGCACTTTGTCATTCCCGTGAAAACGGGAATCCAATTTGCTAAAAACTTTAATAGATTCCCGCCTGCGCGGGAATGACACAAAGAATTGGTCAGTTTGAGTACTTTACTTTATTTTTCGCCATAAATCCCACTCACATAATATTACGATTGATACTATCGATCGGTTGACAGCACATTTCGGGCATTCCCACATTATCTTACTGTATTTTATCCTACAAAGCATTATTATCTTACGGCAGGTGGCAAGCTACTCCACCGTGCTTCTCAAAATACCGCTGGTGATATTCTTCGGCTCGGTAGAACTTCGCCGCTGGCACGATTTCGGTTACGATTGGCTTGTTGAATTTGCCGGATTTTTCAAGCCTTTTCTTTAAAGCTTCAGCAGCGGCCCGCTGTTTTTCGTTATGGTAGAAGATTGCAGAGCGGTATTGTGAGCCTACATCCGGTCCCTGCCGATTTAGAGTTGTTGGATCGTGAATCCCCCAGAAAACCTCAAGGAGCTGTTCGTATGATACCTTTGTTGGATCGTACCTTACCTGCACCGCTTCAGCATGTCCTGTCCTTCCGCTGCATACCTGTCGATACGTCGGTTTTTCTTTGTGCCCACCGGTGTATCCGACAACTGTTGATACGACTCCGGGCACTTTACGAAACGCCGCCTCTACACCCCAGAAACACCCCGCTGCAAACGTCGCCTTTTGGTAGTTCCCCACCCCCCCAATACTTTTGGCATCATCAAACGCAGCTTTTTGTTCATTGCCGCCACTCATCTTATTATGTTCCTTTGTCCCGGCACACCCACCCATAAAAATCCTCGTAAGAGCCACCGCCAATAGTACCATACTTGTTTTCGCCAT
>CAYSPM010000090.1:0-11640 GCA_964432925.1 uncultured Pirellulales bacterium
TTGTAGAGACCACCAGAGGTAGGTCTGTTTTTATGCAGCCATTGTGTGTGCGGGCAGGGGCAAGATAGTGACTTGTCTTATCCATAATTTACTGTGAAGGGTTGATATTTTATCTATACCTGTATAAAAGTCCCCGGCTTTTAGCCTTGCGGTCGTTTCACCTTGAACATCTCGATAGGGCAAGAATATGCCTCTTATTACAGTTCGTTTTTTATGGTTCTTAGTTAATCGTGTATTGTACTCTGGTCTTTTACGAACCGATATCCACAAGCCAAAGGCTGTGAGTTTAATATTTTAACTCTTCTTCAAATTCGGCTCCCGTAGATAAAGCCTGTTGTTGTGGATTTATACGCATCGTTATGATTTCTGCTCTTTCGCGAAACTTATCGAAGTCAAGCTTATCCTGTGCAAAGGCATCGACATCGGCCTTCTTCACGCAGATAGTCAGGACTGAAGAAGCTTGTTCGCCGCTGGTCTTTTGAATTATAGGTGTACTTTCATTCTTGTCGCTGGTCACAATTACCTGCTTTATTATAACCGGCTGGGAAGCCCCTGTGACAGCAAGGGTAATCCACTCCTGGTCATTTATGTTTCTGATGTTTGTTGCATGTCTTAGTAGCCTGAGCAGCTTTCGTTTCAACTCGTCAACCCTATCTGGATCGTAATCTGTCCCCATCGACGTGTGCTCGGATACAAGGTATGAGTATGTACCGTGTTTGTTTGCTACAATTGTTGTACTGCCACCCCTGACACCAACCTGTGAAGGGAACATTTCTTGTTTTGTTCTTTGCCAGAGAGGGTCCATGCCCGAATCTGCTTTTTCCACCTGTATTTCCGGCGGCGGAGCCAGTGGAAAGTCGACCTTCGTAAGGAATAGCACTCCGTATCCTTGTATGTAGATAGCCCTTGTTGCTTCATCGTGCCGAAACGGCCAGCTCTGCCAGCGAAGATTACTGCGTCGAGGCTCGATGTTCTTATCAAAAATGCGAGCCATGACATTGATATCCTCGGTGATCGTAGAGAATTTTTCTGGTTCTATCTGCTCTGCAGGTACTAAGAGAGTTGCGCCGTAGCCGCCCATACCCATGCCGCTACCATAGCCGAGCCGATCAGCATCCAAGGCTTCGAATCTGGCCATTTCGAGTGCTACTACTTTTTTTTCGAGCTTGTCTTTTTGCTTATCGAGCTTAGCTTTTGTCTTTTCGAGATTGTCCTTCGCCATTGCCATTGCTGCTTCTATCACTTTTTGCTCCTGCTTCATCGCCTCGGCGTTCTCCCGCGCAGCCTCTGCAGCTTGCTTAGCAGCGTTGGCTTGTTCTTCAGCTTCAGTTTGGGCAAAAGCCATTGCAAATGTAGTTAAATTAATCACGATAATTGTAATGATTGTTTGTTTAAGAGTTTTCATTTTTATTTCTTCCATAATTAAAATTGATTAGAGGTTTACGGTTCATTTTTTTCAATGAACCAACGATAATTCAATATATTAGGATTTGGACCTTCTGGTGAAATTGGTCGTAGTCGATTTGGTCTTTTGCGAAAGCGTCTATGTCTGACTTTTTCGCGCGAACTGTCATGAATTTTCCTGTGTCGACCTCGACAATGTTGCCTTTTGTATTTTTGACTTCAATTTTTTGCACCGACGTTAAACCTTTGACCACCACAGTTACTGACTCATCAGCTTGCAGGCTTCGAATATTTGTTGCATGTTTAAGTGTTCTTGTGATGGTTCTTTTGAGTTGTTCAACTTTCTCAAGATCGTATTCTTCTGCCTGGGTGTGGCTTCTGCGTCCGATTTCCTCTAAACCGGCAAGTCTATCCTCGTATGGCGTGTAAATTTCCCGTTTCGTTTGCATCCATTCTGAGTCTACGTCTTCTTCGGGTTCCTCCTCGGAAGCATCTGGCGAAGGTGAGAGCGGGAAGTTCACGCCGGTCAAAAAAAGTGCTCCATAGCCCCGAAGATATAGAGCCTCGGTAGGACTTTTCCCTCCTGTATAGAACATGGGAATAAAGAACTCATCCATGCCTGTATGCCTGCCCATACCGCCACCATAGCCGCCTCCGATTCTAAGTGTACGCCGCTGATCGATACTTTTGTCGAGTATCCGGGCCATTATGCTTAGATCCTCGTTGATTGCATCGATTTCATCTGGTTTCATCTCGGCGGTGGGGATAACAAGGACAGCCCCGTCTTTATCCGAATCAGACACTATAGTGCCTAAGATGCTGACGGGTTTGGGTCTGACAACCGGCCTCGGCCTGGGCACCACCACGTTTACGCCGAGAGAAGGGGGCGCGGGCGGTGAAGGAAGAACAGGCTCGACGGGCGCAACGGCCGTGGGCTCGTCGATCTCAGGTCCTTGTGCGGTTACTTCTGGTAGCACCTCAGTCTGTGAAAGGACTAGGTTGGATACCGCGAGTACAGTGATAATAATAGTTATAAGGATTTTTTCTGTGGAGACTTTCATTTTTTATACCCTTTCAATTAGAGCTTTCAGGATTGTTCAATACAGATTTATCAGGTTGAGTATCAACCAACAGTTGCACCATATCCTGCCTTGTTCGCTGCAGTTGGTCTTCGGTCTGATAAGCCAAGGCCTCTAAGCCACTTGCGAGCTGGGTCTTGTCCTGACGCCGATTCAACTCAATTTCGCTTAATGCTGCCGTAACCCAGCGGCGATCCTGAACTTGGGCTGTGTTGACAGCGTCAATAAGCTCTTCGAGTCGCCGATTGGTTAACGCACTGGACGCAGCAAGGGTTCGCAAGGCGTAGTCGTTTAAGTCTTTGCGGTATTGTTCGCTAAGCTCGTCTTTTAGATTGAGATAGCTGCTTGCCAAGGCCATCTGCCAGCGGCGGTTCATCTCATCGAGCAGTTTCTGCCGGATGGCCGGTTCGAGAGAGGCTGTCAGCGAGTTTTCGAGGTTTCTGCGAAGTTCTCCGATGTCCGGGGAGCGAGGTGCTGAAAGCCGGCCTACGGCATAGCCGGCGATAATCAGCAGTACCGCCGCTGCAGCGACCTTTGTCGTGAGTTGTAGGAAGATTTTGTTACTTCTTATTCTCTCAGCAAGGTTTATGTGCTTGTGATTTTGTTCCTCAGGTTCGCCGGCCATCTCTCTCATTTTTGTAAGAGTCGCTCCTGCAAGTTCTTGTGGCGGACCAGGTGGAATCTGCTGATTTTTAAGCTGCTCTATCGCTTTGGCCAGAATGTCCTCATTTTCTTTCATGATATAATCCTATCATTGTCAATTGACTGCGGCACAAGTGCTTCTCGCAATTTCGCCTTGGCACGGTGAAGCAATACACCGGCGGCGTTTGTATTAACGTCAAGTTCATCCGCAATTTGCCTGTAACTCATATCACTTAAGTACCTCAAACAGAACGCCTTAGCCTCCTGTGATGGCAACCGACTTACAGCTTCGCGCAATTTCTCGACGAGCTCCTGTGCCTGCGCCCGTTGTACAGGATCAGGGTCTGAGCACGATACTTGCGCGAATTCAGCCTGTTCAGCGTTGTGGTGCGACTGTCGGAATCGCCGGCGCAGTTGGTCTATTGCCCGCGTAGTAGCCAGCCTGACCAATAAAGCCCGTATGTTTCGTATGCTTTGACGCCGAGAAATTTCCACTGCGCCAAGAAACGTTTCCTGAAAACAGTCCGCGGCATCAGCTTGATTACCTAAAAGTCTGTATGCCGTTTGCCATACGATCGGGCCGTGCTTTTTGATAATTACCTGCCAGTCAAATACTTGCAATCAGCTCTCCCGGCAAAGAAGTTTTAATTCACTCTAGCCGAATATTTCGCGACGCGCCATAACCTCATCATCAGATCGTTCTAAACCCATTATTCAACTCAAACTTGTGTGTCTCTGCTAAAATTAGTCGGTATACAACCATCCTTTATTACAGAAAATCTGCCGGGCACAAATTTGTTGATCAGAGCGAGTATACCGATTAGGGTACTATAAAAAAAAAGATATTTTATCAGCCAAGTTTGGATTTTTTCCTTGCAAAGTTTTTTGCAAGTTATCAGAATATAACAACTGTATCCTACCTTAGCTGACAAGGCTAATCTGGAACCTGCAACTTGGAGGCACGAAATGACGGGCAAAAGCATGGACATAGCGGCGAAAGTAAATGTTGCACTTTCGGCTTGCGTGTTTTTGATTTTCGCCCTTTTGTTTTTTTCAGGCTGCGCCGAACAACAGGCTGTCTCTGGGGGCGTTGAGACTCTAAAGATCACACCAGTTGAAAAGACGGAAGATGAGTTGCTGACGGAGCTTCACTTTAAATTTGAAAATCCTAATGCACATTATCAGTTGGGCGGTGTATATCACAAGCAAGGTCGCTGGGCCAAAGCCGAGTACCACTACAATCTTGCTCTAAGTTTTGATCCGGCGCACAGGGCTGCACAGGCAGCATTGGTAAAAATGCTCACCGACAGTGACGATGAAACCAAAGCTGAGCAGTTCGCCAAGGCTTATATGAACCAGGTGGCTGTTTCAGCGAAGCAGTCATTGAAACTTGCTCGAGCTTTTGAGCAAGAGCAATTATATGAATACGCATTGACCTGCTACGAGCAGGCACTTCGGCTTGCACCCCGTTTGCCTGAGGTTAGCAAATACTTTGGATATTACTATTTGAACCAGGGCGACAAGGCTCGGGCAAAGGAATTTCTAACTCGCAGTTTTAAACTTAATCCGAATCAACCAGATGTCGCAGGGGCTTTGGGCCGACTTGGCGTCGCAGTAGAAGTACCGCGCAAACCTGTAAAGCAGGAGAAAAAATCTCGCGGGCCAACATGAGTGCAGCCCAAAGATGATAGAGCCCGAGCCTTCAGGGTAGCGACGACGCGATGTTTGTGGTTGTGAGGGGAATTTGTGTCAGACGAAAACAAGCAGTTAAGAGTTGAGAGGATAGAAGCGGAAAACTGGGAATTTTAATATCAAAGGGATTTGGCTTTTCAGTTTTTCGCTTTTTCATTGCCCCGTGGCGAAAGGATGCGCTGCGGGGTTTTTTATTTTCGATTTAAGGCTAAGCCTTTTATAAGTGGCTGGTTTCTGTTAATATGTAGTTTCAAACTGAGGGTTGACACGGGTGAGACTTATTGTAGAACCGCCAGCTAAATATTAGCCCTGCGTACCGCAAGCGCAGAGAAATTATAACGTTTAGATCTGTTTCCTTTATTGCTGTGGCATTGTTTGTCTTTGGTTTATCTGGATGTAAAAAGAGCAGTGGTATTATTGAACTTAAACTCGGCTATTCGCTTAAGGCGGAACATCCGGTTCACAAGGTGATTATTTTTATGGGAGAAAGACTCAAATTATACCATTTTCCCTGGCTATGATAGCTGCACTAATGTCAGTAATGTGTATCCCGCGGACTTCGCTTTTTATTCCAAAGCTGTTAAAGCTTCTATGATTAGCTGCTGATTCGTTATAAGAAGGAGGTGCTTTGTGATTCTTGGTAAATACTCTTTTGGGATAGGTGACAGATTCGGCCGGCAGGGAAAGGCTCTACTTTCTGCCATGGAAAAAGCGAAACAACAGGGTGTAGATATTACGCCTGTATGGAACAAGTCCCATAGAGAGCATACCATAATAGGGACAGAGCCCACCGATGTTCGCAAAGAGGCAGATGACGCCGTCGCAGCTCTCAAGTGGCGGGGGCCTTATTTTGTCGACGCCGACCATATTAACCTCGCGACGGTTGATGCTTTCGTTGAATCGTCCGACTTCTTCACGCTTGATGTAGCTGAGTTTATTGCTAAAAGGGCTGATAAGGATGAAGTAGATTCATTTGTGCGGAGACACAATAGGTTTATCGGTTCGTTTGAAATCGAAGGCACTGATGAGCCATTGCAGATTACTCAGGATCAGGCTGTAGCGGCAGCGAGTAAGTATCTTTTAGCGATCAAGCACGCCAGCAAAGTCTTTCGTCATATTGAGGCAGCTAAAGGAGCAGCGAATTTCGTGGTCGAGGTTTCGATGGATGAGACCCCCCAGCCGCAGACACCGGTCGAGTTGCTTTTTATTTTGGCTGCTATTGCGGACGAAGGTATACCAGCTCAAACAATCGCGCCAAGATTTACAGGTCGGTTTAATAAAGGCGTTGATTATGTCGGTAACGTCACTAAGTTTGAAAAAGAGTTTCGACAGGATGTTGCGGTGATAAAGTTTGCGGTTAAAGAATTTGGGCTACCGGAAAATCTCAAGCTTAGCGTCCACTCCGGCAGTGACAAGTTTTCACTTTACGCACCCATAAATCGGGCGCTAAAGAAATTCGATGCAGGCTTACATATCAAGACGGCCGGCACGACCTGGCTGGAGGAATTGGCCGGCCTGGCAGAGGCTGGCGGAGACGGACTTGCCATCGCCAAAAAAGTTTATGCTAAAGCCTTTTCACGGATAGATGAGCTTTGTGGTCCCTACGCGACGGTTATTGATATTGATATCGAGCAACTGCCAAGCCCTGAGCAGGTGGATAGCTGGGATGGAAAGGCTTTTGTTGCAGCTTTACATCACGACCAATCGTGTAAGGATTACAATCTGAACTTCCGCCAGCTTTTGCATGTCGCATACAAAATCGCCGCTGAAATGGGTCAGCACTATTATGAGGCGCTGGCCAGGTATCAGGACATAATCGCCTGCAATGTCACGGAAAACATTTACGAGCGACACATAAGGCCGGTTTTTCTGGGGTGATGAATAAGGTGTTGTAATGTAGTATATATACTACATTACAATCTTATAGCTAAGATTTTTTTGGCGTCTTAGCGCACAGGACCTGCGAGATCTGCGGTTATTATAGGTCTGCAGAGTTAAATTATCAGATATTCCTTGACACCCAAGCCAAGGCTGGGCTAAGGTATATATACTAAAGCCCAGCCTTGGCTTGGTCCCACACGTTAATAGGTGTTCAGCGAGCCGTAGGACCGGACGGATGCAGGTTATTGGAATACGCGTGTGGAAAAATTGCTGCTTGGTCTATAAGGTAGTGTTGTTGGTTGCGGAGATCCGTTACATGTAGTATATATACTACATGTAACAGATGAGTAACTCCGTGCAATGGAGATAGTCAGATATGGCGCAAGAACGCATAAGGATAGCAAAACCCGACATAGTCAGGCTTTTTGAAAGACAAAGCAGCAAGATCCTGACAAGAACTGAGATCGAGAGGGTTTTCGAAACCAATCGAGAGTTCTGGCGCTTGCGCCGGACAATGAGAGTCGAAGAGTTCATTGAATTCTTGCTTGCAAAAACAAGGTTGCAGAAAGTGATTTTAGACTTTCCGAATCGGAGGGTCGTAAGGTATACTTGGGGCGAAAGACCACTTTACGAACTGCTGATGATCGTACATCCAAGCTGTTACTTTTCGCATTACACGGCTGTTTATTTCCACGGTTTGACCGAACAGCTGCCAAAAACCGTTTACGTGAATCAAGAGCAGCGGGCCAAACCTTCTAGCCAAGCGGGTCTAACGCAAGATCGGATTGACGCGGCATTCCGGCGGCCGACGAGGCTGTCAAATAACTTCACGGAGTATGAGAATCGCAGGATATATTTGTTGAGCGGTAAACACACAGGCAATCTCGGTGTTATCGAGGCTGAGGGTCCGGACGGGGAAGCCCTCCACGTGACCGGCGTGGAAAGGACCCTGATTGACATAACAGTCAGACCAGAATACGCTGGCGGTGTGTTTGAAGTTTTGAAAGCCTACAGATTAGCGAAGCCGCAGGTATCCGTTAATAAACTCGCGGCGACGTTGAAAAAACTGGACTACGTTTATCCCTACCACCAAGCTGTTGGGTTCTATTTGGAGAGGGCAGGGGTCTACAAGGAGAGTTCGATTGCCTTGTTGAGCAAACTCGAGTTTCAGTATGATTTTTACCTGATGCACCAGATAAGGGACAAAGCGTATTCGGAGAAGTGGCGATTATACTTCCCAAAGGGTCTGTAGAGCTTTACATTTATTCATGACATAGTCGAAGTAGAAATCGAAGGTCTTTAATCTAGTTTTTGGCTTTGCTGTGGCCTCTACAGACGCGAAATCAGGGCGGTGGTATTCCCTATACTGGGTGATTTTCCCAATTAGCGAGAGAGGGACTTTTTTTGCGTCAAATATCTTTCTGAGTAAGTCATCATTTCGAGGAGAAGTCAAATTGATTTTGAAGTGTTTCATGACAGTGTAGATGTCGAAGAAATCCCGAGCCCTGGCAGTTTTAGTGGAGTTTGGAGTATATTCAGGCATTTGCTGGCAAATGGCGCGGAGCTTTTCAAAGACGATCATTTCTGGGGTATAGACATATATTGTATAGTAATCTAATTCACTCTCGGTCTTAGGGACGCAGTACTCAAATTTGCTGATGCTAACCTTGAGTATTCGTTTGTGGTTCGGGCTTACTTCGATAGCGTTTACGCGTAAAGACCGTGGATTGTTTTGCAGCTCATTGTACTTAGTGGCTTCTATGACTTTGAATTGGAGAACATAGCCGCCCCAAAATTCAGGCTGGGGCGTGCTTGAAGCTTCGGGGACTTCGGTGAGGGATATGTCAAAGACTTTGTAACCATGCTCTCGAAAAGTTTCTTTTAATACTTTTTCCATTTTGTTTTTTATGACAGGGATCTCTGCTTTGTCAAATCCTTTATCGGTCGAGAAGTCTAGGTCGAGAGACGAGCGTTGGGCTACCCTGTAAACTATGTCTAGCGCATTGCCGCCTTTGAGAACAAGGGAGTCCATTAAATCGTCGTCGGAAAACAGAGCGATTATTGCAATGCGCTTAATTTGTTCCAACTTTTCGATATCCAACAGTCGCCCTCCATACATTGATAAGATTACCTTTATCAGAATCAAATCTGGTTATCAAGAAGTTTTCTGACTAACTGTTTTTACCATGTGAAATTACCCTAGATGGGCTCGGCCATACCGTTGGATTTGTCGCTGGAACTGCCAATTGTGCAGAACAGAGCACTGGCTTGCCGATATAGGTTATGTCCTGCACCGGACGTAAGGACTTGTAGCCCTTTGGAGATATATTTTTATAGGACTTGGTAGGATAATAACGGCGTGAAAAGGAAAAAGAGGGCATGTAACAACAAACCCAGAAATCCCCTAAATGGTAGTGGTGCCAGAAAGGCCCTTTATTGTTTTGGCGTCCTTGTTTGTTTGGTTTTACTTTGCAGTTGTCTTAGCTTTGACATCAAGGATTGGCCAAGTAAGTTTGCCTATCCCCATAATCAGCCACCTGCTAATTGGTGCGGGTCGGTGGGGGCTTTCTGCGCATACTACTTAATGTACTTTATTGGGCCTGGTGTTTTTGTAATATTCACTTCAGCAATTTGCTTTCTGTCTTTTAGGTTGGCTAATCGGCCGATAGGCCAACTCCTTTTTCGTGCAGTCGGCCTGGGACTTGTTACAGTCGCGGCCTCGGCCAGCTTCTATTGCATTTGGCCCTATCGCGTCTATGTTTTCCCGATGGGCTCCGGCGGCATACTTGGTGTTGCTACGACAACTTTTATGCGCAACAACTTTGCCGCGCTGGGTACACTCATTTTAATAGCTGCAACCTGGATAGTTGGGCTTGTTCTCTTAGCTGATAGTCTCATCTTAGTTGTTCTAAGCGTTCTTGCAATTGGAGTCAAAAAAATTGTCGGTTTGACAGCACCAGCCTTCTCGGCTGCGAAGCACCGGTCGGAGGCTCTTAGTGATATCTGGCGAAAGCTCAGCTCCAGGCAAAAGTCACTAGCCATCGGTGTCAAACCAGTCCATGCCGATTCTGCGCGGGGTGCGCCATCAAGCAAAGTCACCGCCGAAGCCGGTGGGCGCTCAGACGGCATCGTTGTGAAGCGCCCTGACAGTGGAACCATGAAGCAGATAGCGGCTAATTCACCCAGCCGAACGTTTGTGCAACCGTCTTATGATGACTACACTTTGCCGCCGCTGGTTCTGCTGGCTGAGCCTGAGTATGGCTTCGCTGCTGTGCAGGAAAAGGTCGTAAAGGGGAAAGCTACAGACTTGGAGAAACTGTTGGCGGAGTTCAATATCAGCGCTCATGTCGTGGCGGCTGAGACCGGCCCGGTCGTGACAATGTTCGAGCTGGAACTCGCAGCCGGTGTCAAGGTAAGTCAAATATCGGCGTTGGCTAACGATATAGCTCGGGCATTGGGTGTTGGAGCTGTTCGCGTCGTGGCCCCTTTGCCTGGTAAGCACACGATCGGCATTGAGGTGCCGAACAGCGAGAAAGAAAGAGTCCGTATGAAAAGCATGATGGTGCTAGCTGGCAGCAAACCCCAGCGAATGCAGATTCCACTTTTTCTGGGAAAGGATTCGTCAGGTGAAGCTCTTGTTTCAGACCTTACAACGATGCCGCACCTGCTCATTGCCGGCACCACCGGCTCAGGCAAAAGCGTCTGCATAAACAGCATCATCACCGGTATATTGCTCACCAAACGGCCCGATGAGGTCAAGTTAATTCTCATCGACCCTAAAATGGTCGAGATGACAGCCTTCAATACCATCCCGCACCTGATGTGCCCGATCGTCACGGAAACACAGACAGCCGT
Source organism: uncultured Pirellulales bacterium (assembly GCA_964432925.1). Lineage (GTDB taxonomy): Bacteria > Planctomycetota > Phycisphaerae > Sedimentisphaerales > Anaerobacaceae > CAYNTC01. The sequence goes on from CAYSPM010000090.1 coordinate 10,554, forward strand.
GCAGATACTTGAATGGGCTACCGTCAAAATGGATGAGCGCTACGCCATCTTGGCTGAGGCCAGAGTCAAGAACGTTGCCGAATTTAATAGACTCGGGGCAGAGGAAATTATAAAGCGATTCGATCCGAGTACGCCGGGGGAAGAAGCTAAGATACCTAAGAAGCTGCAATATATTGTGATCGTGATTGATGAGCTTGCTGATTTGATGATGACCGCGCCCAAAGAGATAGAAGCCTATATTGTTCGCCTCGCGCAGAAAAGCCGAGCGGTCGGTATTCATATTGTTTTGGCAACCCAACGGCCGCAGGCGACCGTCGTCACCGGACTTATCAAGTCCAATATGCCTACCAGGATCGGCTTCCGTGTCGCGGCGAAGACCGATAGTCGAATCATTCTGGATCAGAATGGCGCCGAGACGTTGCTTGGCGAGGGTGACATGCTGTTTCTAAAGCCTGGAACGAGCGATTTGATACGAGCCCAAGGCACCTTTGTTGATGAGAGCGAGATAAAACGGATTGTAAAGCATCTCAAAGAAATCGCCGAGCCCCAGTTCCATCCTGAGTTAACTCAATTGAAAAAGGTTGACACCTCGGAGATGCAAAAAGATGAGCTTTTCGACGATGCCGTTCGTGTTGTGCTTGAGACACACCGTGGAAGCGTCTCGCTGCTTCAGCGCAGGCTCAACGTGGGTTATGCCCGTGCTTCGCGGATGATCGAGATGATGGCCGGCGCCGGTATACTCGGTGAATACAAGGGCAGCCAGGCACGCGAAGTGATAATGACACTTGAAGAGTACGAGCGGATTCGTGAGCAGATGGAGCGGGATGCTGACGCAGTCTATGAAGATGCCGACCGGGATGACGCGTCCGATACTGTCTATGGTGAGCCTGTTGTGCAGAAGGGTCGCAAAGCGGGGGATCATATAAGTGAAGGTCAGCGCGGCTACATCTCCGTCGACAGCGAGCAGGATTAATTCAGACTTTATAGCCCTCTACTTTTTACCGAGCTTAATCAGTCAAAATCGGGGTGACTGGATTCGAACCAGCGACCTCCTGCTCCCAAAGCAGGCGCTCTAGCCAAACTGAGC
>CAYSPM010000091.1:0-11424 GCA_964432925.1 uncultured Pirellulales bacterium
CCCATGACCTCGTCCTTACCAAGGACGCGCTCTACCAACTGAGCTACAGCAGCATCGCACTTTCATTGCGTTTGCCAAGATGCTACATCTCGTTAGAAAAAAACAAATACCTCCCTCTATTCCAGAGAGCAACTCACACTTGCATATAGCTCACTTAGACTATCAACCAATCCAGAACCTAAATCTGTCCTTTATCGTCTCTTAAATAAGCCATTTAATATAAAAGAGTGTTCCCCAAGGTGCAAATATAAAAACAGAAAATACTTCAAAAAAAGTCAAAAAATCCAAAAAATGTCATAACTACGCAATTTCTCTCAGTATCATTACCTAATATCCATAACTATACTGGATATTTCACCTTCACCCAATTGTCAAAACAACAGCTAATTGTTCGTCTCTTCCAGCTTCTGCAGACCACTTATATCTGCTAAATCCTCTGCCCAATACTTGACTTGCTTCCGCCACATTGGCCTTTTTTCGTTCGGGTTTATGTTGATCGCCAACAGTGTTTGAACAACAGCGTTGACATCGGAACCTTCAGGCGGGTCGTCCAAATAAGTCTGAATTGATCGCACGAGCAAGTTTTCTGGTCCTAAGTCATTATTAGCCAAACACTTCTGCAGCAAGCCAGAAGCAAGGTCGAGTTTCGGCCATCGGAGGTAAACGTCAAGAAGGTCTGATAATATCTCTTCCTTCTGCTCATCAGTCTTAGCAGACTCTTGTAGAAGGCTAAGATATTCTACTGCCCGCTCAAAATCTTTTCTCTCGCGGTAAAGTTCGGTTAGCTTTGTCCTAACGTTCTTAAGTATCTGAGGCCTATTCTCAGCGACGGCCTTTTGCTCTGCAATCTGCAAGAAAGAAGCCATTTGCTCGTTTGAGAGCTTACTTTGATTTACTTTGGATTCGAGTTTTGCCACCCACTCATTCAAAACGTCGGCATCGGAGCGATTGAATATCGCGATCATCGCCTGCCAGCTCGGCTCAGTCTCATCGGTTGCACCAATTTTTTCCGCCAGCCACGCTAAATCCTCGGTGCCTCCAATTTCACCTGCAAGGCTTATCAACTTCGTCCTTATCACGATGCTTGGGTCGTTAACAAAATCCTTCCTCAGCTCCTTCAGAGCACTAGCTTTATCTATATAAATAAGGCCATCTACCGCCGCCTGTCTGACTAACTCCGTCTCATCGGTGAGCGCCTGCTCAAACAACGGCGCAAAACGCTTAGACGCCTGAACTCTGCTGACGCTTCTTTGTTCACATAATCCCGCCATAGAACCAAGCAATTCACCGCGCAGGGTGCCATCGGAAACACCCTTTTGCTGCTCATACGTATCCGCAAGCAGATTAAGGTATTCATCGACCTGCTCTGTTGTTAACCCATCCTGTTCGAGCAGCTTCATAATTACATCCGCGCCTTTCTGTACCTTTGCCGGCTCCTGCGTGGAGAGATAATTAGCTGCCCATTGAAGGGTCTGCTCTCTGACCTCAGAGGGAATTTTTACAGTCGAAGTGGGCAAAGAAGCATAGTAGCATGCACCACCGAGAGCAACGAATAACTCCAGTTTGACCTCATCATCTCGTTCGGCATTAAGTTGCTCAAGGAGCCTTTGAGCTGAGTTCAACTCCCAGATCAGAGACAATAGCCTGGCTGTTCTTAGACGAACGTCTCTATTTTCGTTGGATATCAACTTGAGCAGAGCCTGCTGCAACTCTATAGACAGTTTTGGCTTGTTCGTACCTCTGCGCCACTGGGCAAGCTTCTCCAGAACCCACAATTTCACCACGGTTTCTGAGCCAGCCAGATGTTCGGCCAAGAATTTGCCCCTGGCTGTGTCATCGCTCATACTGTCATATATTGTGCCCAGCGATGACAGATATCGCCCTTGCCATAGGCTCAGCTCGCTTCTCATCTTACGTATCTGCTCCTCTTGTCGAATAAGCCAGTCTCGCAAGAATTCGTCTTTGTTCTTGCTTTCGAGCTCACGAATGATCTGGGCGCGCGTTTCGGCATCTCTGCCCACTGGTATGCCGAGAGAGTGCAGTGCCTTCTCCGCCGCGTCCGCCACTTGCATATCAGCATCATCAACCAGCCTGATTAACTTTATAGTTGCCCTTTTATCCGGCCGCAGTTTCAAGGCATGAACGGCATTTAGCCTCTTTATCACGGGATTTAAGGGATTTGTCGCTAACTCTTCAAGGGCTGGACCCACTTTTTCGTATTCAAACAACAACGCTGCTTCAGCAGCCAATTGGGCTTCAGCCACAACATCGCTGGAAAAAACACTGAGTAAAGGCATCACAAAATCTTCTTTATTGCTTATAGGCCTGTCTGACGACCTGGCTTGAATAAGCGCCTTGCAAACGGCCATGCGAGCGACACTATTTTCGGACTGCTTAAGGGTTTCATGCAATATAATCCGTGCAGCAGGTTTCTCACTGGACAACATAATCGTTGCTGCATCTATGCGTATTTGCTCATTCTTTCCCTCAAGTAATGTACTCCTGTAAATCCTCAATTCTCTGTCAAGCTCGGCTTCTAAAGGCACTGCTTCGGATGCCGGTGCAGGCTTTGCCTGACCAACACCAATTTGCTGGCATCCTATTACCATCAGAAACAATATGAGAAAAACGCGTCTTGCAATCATACGGATGACCCTGAATAAAACTCTGCGTGCCCTGGTGGGAAGCGCAGCCGAAGGTGCTGAAGTACACTGCTGCCTTTTTATTTTAACACAATGCACCTCTAATTCGACTCCAATCATAACACCCAAATACAATCGAGTCAAGCTGCGATCTGAACTGCCTTTTCGACTCCCGACGAGCTTTGAGCAACCACTGCCCAAACGCCGACAAGGCTATGGTCTCGGGTGGAATCTTTTATGAATCTTACGCAGCCTTTCGTGGTCAACGTGCGTATATATTTGGGTAGTAGCTATATCTACATGTCCGAGCATTTCCTGCAAGCTGCGCAGATCCGCTCCACCGCTTAATAAGTGCGTCGCAAAGCAATGTCTCAAAGTGTGAACGCTTAAGTTTCGGGGCATACCTGCCCGGATTGCATACTTCTTGACTAATCTCCAAATTTCAATACGGCTCAGCACCAGCCCTGTTCGTGACAGTAAGAGAAAATCAGCGCTTTTCGGCCGGGCCAGCTTGGGACGCAGGTTCTTAAGATACTCAAGCGTCGCTGCGATAGCCGTTTTGCCCACAGGGATGACGCGTTCTCTGTTACCCTTGCCTATGCAGCGGAGGTACCCAATGTCCAGGTTCAAATCGCCGATCTTCAAATTGGCCAGTTCGCTAGCGCGAACACCGGTAGCATAAAGCAATTCCAGCATCGCCTTGTCACGAAGATAAAAAGGCTCACAGGGATCAGGAGCATTTAAGAGATTTAAGACCTGCCGCTTGTTGTAGATGGTAGGCAGTCTTTGCCAGATTTTGGGACTCTCAAGTATCGAGGTAAAATCATCCGTGATGAGGCCGTTGAGCTTAGCGTATCTTAGGAACATCCTTATGGCGACCAGGCAACGCTTGACCGAGCTTTCAGTTCTGTCTTGCTCAGCAAGCTCCCGCATATAGTTCTGGATGAGAAGTGGCTTTACTTGTTGCAGGTGACTGAGGCCTCTCGACCTGCAATACTGAAGGAATCCTTTCAAATCACGACCATAGGCTAAAATCGTGTTGTCCGACAGGCCAGCCTCGACGGTCAGATAGGCAAGGAAATCCTTGGCTATGCGCCCTAAAGGAAGCTCGGACAGTGTATTATTAACGGATTGTATCTGTTCAGATGGCATCTACTCAAAGAAACACCAGCGATGGTACAACATGGATTCTGACTATAATATCGGCATTAGAACGCAACTATCTTTAGACACAATGAGCGGCTGTAACCGGTATCACCCCTCGTCTTAGGCCGTTTGCATCTTGATTACCGATAGTTTTTCTGGTACAATTCAAATGATATTATAACATCTCTCACATTAAACTGGAGGAATGTCAAATGGCACGATGGATTACCATATTCATCTCCGTTTTATGGACCGTCGCCTGTTGGGCAAATCCGATAGTACCCGAAGCTAACATGCCGTCGGAAACGCTAAGCGTTGAAATCCATCCAGCCGATGATGAACTAACTGCGTACTTTTCAGGTCAATATCATTTTAGCTACATTGACGAGTACTTGCCGTATATGTATTTTCCCGTGCCACCAGATGCCAACAACGTAAGCGTTTGTGTAGACGGCGAGCCTATAGGCTGGCAAATATGGCCTGGATGGAACTACCATACAAACCTCGCTGAGATGCCTGAGATGCCAATCATCAAGTGCGATGGACCATTTGCAAAAACTGGCGCGGTAGTCACGATTGAATATGAGCACAGGCTTATCCAGCGTACTAAAGACTATATCTACTTTTATCCGTTCACGTTTTCCGGCACACACAGGAATGAGCCTACTATCGCAACGGTAAAGATCAAAATTCCACCCGGATTCCACATTAGCGAAGTACGGCTCGGCGATACACTATTGGAATATTCATCCGCCTACAGCAAGATTATGATTACCACTGAGTTCCCGCCGGAGTTTGTAGCTGATGCAGAACTTCTCGTCTCGCTCGTACCCGGGTACTTTGATGATTGTGGCGTACTCGTACAAGGCGTGGAGTGCCTCCTTTTTAAGGCTGACGGCGGTGGACTGTATGTGCTGGATAACACTGGCGATTTCAATGTTGGTGACCGGGTTCGAGTGCGCGGCGTGCTGAACCCGGATTGTGTAAGCATCTGTATGCAAGGAAATGGCTGTATTGAGCACAACACCATCTCGGTTTGCCTGGACTGTGACTTCGATGTTGATGGTGATATGGACTTTGGCGATTTCGCTGTGTTGGCGTCGTACTGGCTTAATTCAGAGTGCGATTCACAAAACAATTGGTGCCAAGCTACCGATCTCAACACAGACGGATCTGTGGGCGCTAATGAGCTGAAGTCGTTAGCAGATAGCTGGTTAATGCGCGAAGAAGACGAAAGCAAAAAGTTAGGATTCGGTCAATATTATTTGCCTTATGAGAACTCTGTTGAGCCTAATGCGCCCGGTTATTCGCTACCGCTGGACTTAGCGAGCATCAGCAATTACACAGAGATAGACCACATATTTAATTTAGAACCCATCGCGCCACGATTGGAGCAGAATGGTTTTGCCTTCGTTGAGCACGACTTCGGCTTGTTCGATCCAAACCGTGACGACATCGTAAAGCCTTATCAGTACCTCATCGACCAGGCTGTGCCGTTATTTGTAACGGCTGACACATTGCTGCATCTGTATCATGTGCAATTTGATGAGACGTTGAAAGAGATAGAGCAAAGCGAGTTTTACAATGACATCTGTGATTTGACCGCAGCATTACTTGATGAGGCACTGGCTCAGTACGACAAATACAACGGTGATCTAAAAGAGGCTGCCAAGCGGAATGTGGCATATCTTGCGGTTGCGCAGCGCTTACTAGAGCCAACGGCTGAGGTGCCGACGTTCATCGCAAATATGGTTGACGGTGAATTGGCCAAGATCGATGCCCATGAGGGATTCGTACCGAGCGATATATTTATCTATGAGGAAGACTACTCCCAATATGTGCCAAGAGGACATTATACACAAACTGAAGAGCTGAAACGTTATTTCAGGGCCCTGATGTGGTACGGACGAATGGCATTTTTGCTAAAAGGTGCGGAGAATTGGGGGCGAGATGGTGATGCTTTGATTAGCGTTTACGATGCCAGGATACAGACCGTTCAAGCGGTACTGCTGGCAAAATCTATTGAAGAGGTGAGAATCAAACAGCGCTACGGACGCGATATTTGGCAGCGTATGTATACGGTGACATCGTTCTACGTCGGCTTAGCAGATGATCTGACGCCCTACGAATATCTCGAAGTGATTGATGAAATGTTTACCAGTAGCTTCGATCCGGATGAGCTGCTCGATGAGGACTTATTTTTTGCAGTCAAAACGGAGCTTTCACTTTTACGGTCGCCGAAGATATTCGGCGGAACCGGTAATGCGTACGTATTACCGCCGGTCACACCAGAGTCGCTCGATGACGTACTCGACAGGACCAAAGGAATGCGCTTAATGGGGCAAAGGTTTGTCCCTGATTCGTACATGTTCCAGAATCTTGTTTTTCCAGAGGTCCTTGACTATACCGGCAGTGCGGAGTCTGAGCCCTTCACGTACGGCTTCACAGGAGCTCGCTGGGGACGATGTTATCCTCGTGGCTTAGACGTAATGGCAATTCTTGGCTCAGAGCAGGCCAGGGCGATTCTCATTGAGGAAGGTGACACCGATTACGTAGATTACTGGCTGCGGTTTAATGAACTAAAAAATGAGGTAAGTTCGTTTACCATCGATCTATGGACGCAGAATCTTTACTGGGGCTGGCTACATTCGCTGCGAGCTATAATTGGAGGTTTTGGCCAAGGGTATCCGAACTTTATGCGAACAGGCATCTGGGAGAAAAAAGAGCTTAACGCAGCCCTGGCTTCATGGACGCAGTTACGGCACGACACCATATTGTACGCCAAGCAGAGCTACACGCCTGTTGAGCGGGGTCTTCCACCTGTTCCGACTCCAGGTTATGTCGAGCCGGTTCCCGAATTTTATGGACGGCTCTCGGCGCTAACGCGGATGACAAGAGCAGGTTTGAGTGATATGAATGCGCTGTCACCTACAGCGGAGAATCGGCTGGTTAGCCTCGAAAACATACTCACCCGACTTATCGAGATTTCCAATAAGGAACTGACGAACGAACCACTGGCTGAGGAGGACCACGAGTATATCATGGAATTCGCCAAAACACTCGAAGATGCTATCATGGGTGTCGAGGTAAAAGGGCTCAAGACGACGCTGGTAGCGGATGTGCACACACATACTTTTGAGGGAAATGTAGTTGAGGAAGCTGTTGGATACGTCGATTTGATTATCGTAGCTTGTCCTTTACCAAATGGTTCGGTTTTCCTTGCTGCTGGGCCGGTGCTTTCATATTACGAATTCAAGCATCCGATGAGCGACAGGCTCACCGATGAAGCCTGGCGGCAGCTGCTTGCTTCACAGGATAGGCCAAGCCGACCAAGATGGCTTGAGCCGCTTGTGCACTGATGGCTGTATCATCCAAGAAAACCAGAAGAAAGCCCCACCACGCAATTTATGGTTGACAAGAATAGATATAGGACGATAAAATATATCTTAAATTCCGCAAAGTCATTCTCGTTACGGTAAAGACTTGGTTGGCGAATCGAGCTACGTATAATTTTACCGCTAAATTCTCGGAGGTGAATCATGAATCTACACAACAGCCTGTCAAAAACAAACGAGTCATTAGGTGAACTGAATACACCGTTTTACCTTAAAGACTCAGCAGGAGGCGGTCGTTGCTTTCCGGTGCGTCATATAGCACGATTTGCTATTGCTTTTCCCACAGGAGTACCTTGGAGGCTGGGTTTTGTTATGTCGTTGATCGCACTGTTTGCTGCTGTGCAGAGTTTAGCTGCCGAACTTGCAGTGCCAGGCGACTACCCGACAATCACAGAGGCACTGGCGGTTGCCGACAATGGAGACAAAATACTTGTTGATGCGCAGACTTACCCAGGCGAGGGAAACGAGAGCTTTCCACTGCGGCTTCAAAAGTCAATTTCGCTCATGAGTGATAGCGATACAGGGGAGAAGCCGCATCTTAAAGGCGACGGAAAACACACGGTCGTAGTGATCGAGAGCGGCGGCGTAACCCTGAAGGGCTTTCAAATTACTGGTGGGAAAGGCTCCGAAGGTATCAACAACATGGACGGCGGAGGAGTCTGCATCTTTGTGGGTCCCAGTGAGACCAACGCAGTGACGATTCAGAATTGCATAATCAGAGACAATAACTGCCCCAGCGACGAGACCTACGACGGCTGCGGCGGCGGCATCTACTGCGGCGGAACATATTGCACGTGCTTTGAGATCAATATTGTTGACTGCAACATTTGGAGGAATTCCGTTCATGGTCAAGGCGGTGGTGTGTTCTGTGCCCTGCTGAGCAACGTGAATATACAAGACACAGTGATCTGGCAAAATATTGCTGACGACCACGGCGGCGGCGTGTTTGTGGATGTATTCGCGTTGGTTTTGCTGGCCGATACGCGCCTGAGTCTTAACAATTGCCCGGGCGATCGCGATTCTATCAAGCCGAACTGGGGCGGCAAAGGCGGTGGCTTGGCTTGCGAGAGCTACGGACTTTTCACGGCAACAGACTGTATTTTCGCTGAGAATACAGCAAGAAACTTTGGTGGCGGAATTTTTACGCGGGGCGGTCTTTTTGCCGGTGAGAAACCCTGCGGCAACGCTGCGCAGTTCCCATATATATCGAATTCGCTCATCGAGAAAAACCGTGCTGAGGTCTCAGGCGGCGGAGTGTACGTCGCAGGCAGTGGTGTTTTAGATTTTTTTGATACAACACTTTACTGGAATGATGCCGGTCAGGATGGTGGTGCTGTATTCGTTGCTGGTGGTCTAATAGTCGGTGGGGATGTGTATTTTGGAGACGATTGTTTATTGGAAGGCAACGAATGCGCTGGGCGCGGAGGAGGGGTCTATCTCGGACCCTATGCACATGGTACGTTCGAGTCCATGCGCTTTCTCGGCAACTCAGCGCTTTTTGATGGTGGAGCCATGTTTCTCGAAACTGGTTCAGCCAGCGAACTGACGAACTGCCTGATCACTTACAACAACAGCGCACGCGGTTATGCAGGTGGTATCCGCGTGACGGAGCAGCAATATATCGATACTAATAATCTTAATCTTGATCACTGTTCCGTTGTTGGGAACTTCGCGCCCCATAAGCGCAGTGGTCTTTATCTGGATCCCAACGCAATAGTGTACATTAGCAACAGCATTTTATGGCGTAATGCGGGCGGTTCAATAGAAGACAATGGTGCAACCGTCAACATTACTTGTTCCTTGAATGAAGACGGGGCATATCCCAATAATGGCGTACTCTGCTGTGATCCAAAATATGTGGGCTGGGGCAGTCTCGAAGGAATCTATGTAGACGCATCCTCACCGTGTCCAGGAATAGGGACATCTGAAAGTCCCTACTGTGACCTTCAAACGGCATTGTATGGATTCGATTTCCACCTCGCGGCGAACTCACCTTGTGTTGGCGCAGCTAACGACAGCGGCAACCTGGGCGCTGACACCGGTGACGGCGGAACCGCAGGGAACATCACCGCCACGCTATTCATTGCTAACGGTACTTACGATATTCGTGGGCGAAATATCATATTCACCAGCGATGTTCAGGGTAGTGATCCGAACTTATCCATCATCAGACATGCCGTCTTCGGCTACGTCGAAGATGCCTTCATCAAGGACCTTTGCATCACCGGTGAGGAAATCTTTGGCGGCATTGCAGTCCGGTCGGATGTCAAACTTGAAAATTGCCATGTGAATGACAATACAGCACTTGCGGAGGGTGGGGGCATTTACGTAGCAAAAGGCCATTGTGACGTGAACAACACCCTCGTGTCGAACAATACCTGCGAAATAGACAAAGGCGGCGGCATTTTCGTGTTCCTAGGAGCAAGTCTGGGATTGGCCCGGTCTCGCATCGAACAGAATGCGGCGGCGTATGGAGGCGCGATATACGTCGCCGGTCAGGTAACTACGACAGATGTAAACGTTGTCAGTAATAAAGCTACTGACAAAGGTGGTGGCACCTATATCGCTACAGCAGGAGACCTAATAAGTTTCGGTGGCACATTCTCCAGCAATAGCGCGAGCTCATGGGGCGGAGCTATCTGTTCGTACGGTAAGATGGAAGTTTATGATGCAAATTTTGTATCTAACTCTGCAGACTTTGGCGGAGCCATTTACATTCGGCAAGAGCCGGCAGGACCAAGCATCTGTTCAGATAGTCAATTCCGCAAGAACAAAGCCAATCACCAAGGGGGCGCACTCTATCTTAATATGGATACAGCTCCATATTTTTCCGACTGCAATTTCGTAGAGAACAGAGCCTTTTATCGAGGTGGTGCGGGACTCTGTTGGCATCGATGTCTAGCGATGTTTGATAGCTGTGATTTTATAGACAATTCCGCCTTTGGCGGGTCTGGCAGAGGGGGCAGTTTCTACATGGCATTGAGTAAAACACGATTCCATGAATGTTTTTTCAGTGGAAGCTCCGCCACACTGGAAGGTGGTGTGGCGATTTTCTATTCATCCGATATATCACTCTTTGAGAAATGCCGGATTGAAGGATCGTCTGCCGGTTCCGATGGTGGTGCATTCTGCATCACTAACTCGGCACAGCCGGTGTTCTTAAATGTAGAGATTGTGAACAGCCAGGCAGTGAACAATGGCGGCGGTATCGCCATACTCGAGACTTCCAAACCCTTGTTCTCACAAGTAACTATCAGTAACTGCCAGGCAGTATTGTTCGGAGGGGGTGTTTATGCCACCAACAACACTCAAAGCACATTCGAGAAATGCGAATTCCTGAATAATCAAACCACCGGAGTATCAGCCGACGGCGGCGGCGCCTTTTTCAGGGGAAATGCCAATGGGTCGTTTACTCGTTGCGTTTTTCACGACAATGTTGCGAAAGATGATGGCGGCGGTGTGGCCGGGGACGAGAACGTCAACCTGGACTTGCGAAATACGCTCTTTGCCTCTAACACGGCGGGGAACACGGGCGGCGGCGCCTTTTTCACTTCTACGGGCAGTGGTACCTTGACAAACTGTACGATCGTCTCAAACAAGGCCAACGGTGAGAGTGGAGGCGGCATCTATATGGATTCCGATAGCACTGTCAAGGTGGACTCATCGATCATCTGGCAAAACACGCCCGACTGTATTCGGCCAGGGGCTGATCCCAACGTGAGCTATTCCTGCATTCAAGGCGGGTGGCCCACTGGTATGGGCAACCTTGGCTCCGATCCCCTGCTTGACCCGAATACCTTTGAGCCCCAGGACGGCTCATCGTGCATTGATGCAGGTAATCCTGATCCTAATATGAATGATAGCTGCCTGCCACCGGGTAAAAGCGACCTGCGCAATGACATGGGAATCACCGGAGGCCCTGACAACTGCGTTATTGATTTTCAAAGACAATTTGATTTTACCACTTTTAGTGACCCTGCCTTTCTTGTGCTCCGCGGCAATGCTAGTTTTACAGATGGCCTTTTACGCTTGACCGAGGCCCAGAAAAATAAGGTAGGTGGTGCCTGGTATGCTTTGCCGGTCTATGTTCAAGGGGGCTTTGAAACAGAATTCGACTTCCGGATAGACCAGGACGGAGCGGATGGTTTTGCCTTTGTGATTCAGAATTCAAGTTTGTCAGACCTGGGTAATAATGGCCCTTGGTTGGGCTACAATATCCCCAATTCGATTGCGGTTGAGTT
>CAYSPM010000092.1:0-11260 GCA_964432925.1 uncultured Pirellulales bacterium
ATTGATAATTTTTTATCCATTGCTGGTTGCTCTTGTTGTTTGGAGGCTGACTTATTTTTTATTTGGCTGTAACGGACTACAGAAAAACCAGATTGTTCTATTAGTTGTGCAACTTCATCGAATCGTTCTGGTTTGCGCGGCACAATCGCTAACCGTACGTCTCTGAATTGTTCTTGCTTTTTCAGGCTCAAATACACATCCAGCAATATTGCTTCTTCGTCGTTTCCAGTTGCACCTGCAACCCATAATCGATCACGGCCGATGTCCAGTTGTACCTTAAGTGCATCTGAGCCATCCACCTTGTCAGCAATCTGCGCAGTGTCGTATTTTAGCGAACCTGTGACGAGCACTCGCTCAGAAGGGCACCCAAGTTCCTTGAACCGACGAGCGTATTCATCTGTCTGGACGAGAACAAGACTCAACTTCCCAAAGGTTTTACTCAGAAGAGGCCTGATTCTTTTATAATGTGCGAAACTATCGTCACTAATTCGCCCATTGACTACGATAATAGGTGTGTTCAACTGCTGTGCAATTTGAACAAAGTTAGGCCAGACTTCCAGTTCCAGCAGCAGGCATAAGCTGGGGCGGATTCTATCAAATGCACGACGCATTGCCCACGATAGATCAAAAGGAAAATAGAACACCTCGAACCTTTCGCCAAACAGTGACATAGCGCGGGCGAAGCCCGTATCTGTCGTAGAGCTGATCACAATCTCAAAATCTGAAAATCTGTTCGCAAGTTCTCCAACCAATGTCTTAGCTGCGTTAACTTCGCCTACGCTGACCGCGTGTAGCCAGATGCACTTTTTGTGCGGAAACCTACGTTTGATTTTGCCAAACCGCTGAGCCCACCCTTTCCTGTAGCGCTTGTGCTTTATGACCCGGTAAACAACAATGGGACTTATACCCACCGCGAACAGAAGATACACCATATCTACAACAAATCTCATCCGGCTTTCCCGTAACAAAGAGATTTTCTAACAGTGATAAATAATATGTGGTGAAAAGACGACTGTCAAACCATTGTTGTCATCCTAAGACGCTCAATTGTCGTTGATGATATTCCTCCAGAATGCAAGTCTCTCTCGTCAATTTTCTTGACCCCTTTTACTTTTTCGTTTTTAATAACGCTGATTGTTAATCAAAACAAGACCGTATTGAAAAGGTACAAATAGCATGAAAGTCAGCAAACGTGCCCAGAATATACCACCCTCGGCAACCATAGCTGTTACTGCGCGAGCTAAGGAACTAAAAGCTCAGGGAGTCGATGTCGTTAGTTTTGGAGCAGGAGAGCCTGACTTTGATACACCAGACTATATCAAAGATGCAGCTATCGAAGCTCTCAAAGCGGGCCAAACGAAATATACCGCCGCAGCGGGCATAGTCGAGCTTCGCAATGTCATCGCCGAGAAGCTCAAGAGGGAAAACAATCTGGAATATAGCCCGGATCAAATTATTGTAAATATTGGCGGCAAACACTCGGTCTATGAGGTAATGCAGGCTGTGCTCGATGCTGGCGACGAGGTGATCTTGCCTACACCGTATTGGGTAACATATCCCGAGACTGTGAAGCTTGCTGACGCTTTACCTGTTATTGTCCAAACTGACAGAGCTAACAGCTACAAAATGACACCTGACCAGCTAAAAGGTGCTATCACCGAAAAGACTGCTATGTTGGTGATAAATTCTCCCAGCAATCCGGGCGGTTTCACTTACACGCCCGAGGAGCTGGAAGACATCGCAAGGGTGCTTGAGGGCACAAAAATAGTAGTGCTCTCAGATGAGATTTATGAGAAGCTGATTTATGGCGATACTAAATTTGTCAGTTTTGCTTCTCTGAGCAAGAACGCTTATAATCGAACCTTAACACTCAACGGCTTCAGCAAGACCTTCTCTATGACGGGTTGGCGTCTCGGATATACAGCAGGGCCCCTTGATGTCATAAAGGCCATGGCCCGGTTACAGTCTCACATGACCTCGAATGCAGTTACATTCGGCCAGTACGCTGCTATTGCCGCACTTAAGGGTCCTGTGGATGAGGTCGTAGAGCGAATGAGAGTTGAATTCGAACGCAGGGGCGAATACATGGCTGAACGTCTGAACAGACTCAAAGGCGTCCAGTGCCCTGAACCCACCGGTGCTTTCTATTGTTTCCCTGATGTATCAAGCCATTATGGTCGAAATATTAATGGTGCTATAATAAACGGTAGTGTGGATTTTGCAAAAGCGCTCCTCGAGCAGGCCAATGTAGCCATCGTTCCCGGCCTGCCGTTTGGCTGTGACAATAATGTCCGTTTGAGTTTTGCCTGCTCGCTTGAGCAGATCACCAAGGGACTGGATAGACTGGAAAAATGGCTCGGTCAGTAAAGAAGAGAAAACGCCCTGACACGCCGTCATCGCCTGTAAATGACTCCACAGTGCCGTCGCAGCAACCAGCAGGACTCAGGAGGCGCCCGGCACTATCCGGCTGGCCTATGATTTTAGGCTGGCTGGCAATGCTTATCTTTGCGCTCCAGGCCTCATCGCACATGGTCGCTGCTGGAGACACGTGGGTCGCGATGGCTTGCGGTCGGCACTTTGTCAACCACGGCGTAGACACCGTCGAACCTTTCAGTGCAAACTCACACAAACCAGGACCAACGCCCCAGGAGGTCGAGACTTGGCCACGCTGGGCTCGGTGGATCACTGACAAAGTCGGTATCAATACGGTCAAGGTTGTGCATCCGACTGGCTGGGTTAATCAGAACTGGCTAACGCACGTAATTTTCTACTGGCTTTCCACAACCTTTGGATCCGAGGAGCAGCCCTGCTTTAACGCCCTCGTTTTTTGGAAGTTCACCATATACATCCTGACCGTCATCTGTGTCTATTACACGGGAAAGATATTGGGTGCTAATCCTGCCCTTTGCGCTGCTCTGGCCTGCTTTGCAATGTTCACGGGTCGGTCCTTTTTCGACGTTCGACCGGCTGGATTCTCAAATCTTTTGGTTGCCGTATTTCTTCTAATCTTGGCACTGGCAACTTATCGAAATATACTTTTTATCTGGCTCATCGTTCCTTTGGCGGTTTTCTGGTGCAACGTCCACGGTGGGTATATTTATTTATTCATAATGCTCATACCTTTTGTATTTTTGAATCTTTTGACGAGCATTCCAAATAAGATATTTGTCTCTATCGGCTTAAAAGGCGTACGTCACACAGTCCTTGCCGGCATTGCTACCTTCGTAGCTGTGCTTGTGTTCAATCCTTTTCATTTAACGAACCTGACTCACACCTTTGTTATCAGCGTTAGTGAGCACGCCGCACGCTGGCGCGATGTCCGCGAATGGCATCCTGCCTTTGAATGGAGCAACGAGGTAGGTACGGCATTCCCATTCTTGCTGCTTTTCATACCATTTATTGGGATTCTGATATTGTGGCTGCTAAGCCGTCGATTAAAGCCCAGACTTCTCCAGGCACCGAAGAACGAACTTCAGCAGCAGGAAAGACTTTTTAGAATTTTGTCTACCGTCTTTTTCTGTTTAGCATCGGTGTTTATCGGTTGGGTTGTATTTCTCAGTTTTTCGCTTCTCAGCCTTGATGCAACCAGCTTTCTCGTCTGTACGGTGTTTATTGGTATTTTGTTACTCAGCATCTACAAGAGAGTTCACTACGTCTATCTGGTTATACCTCTGACTTTGCTGGCCCTGTGGTCTGCCAACCCAAAAAATGGTTATCTCGGCAGATATATTTATCCTTTCTGTCTCTTGCCAGCCTATGTCCTGTTGCATTTTGCTGTCACGAAATTCTCAAAAGACCATGAAATAAGGCCTAAAAACATTGCTTTCGTTGCTTTGACAGCATTTGTAGCTATCTTGTTAATGTCAGTAATTTTTAATCCTTTAAATATTGAGTCCTCTTCAGGGCTTGTCGATCAACTCCTGCATCTTCAGCGTACATGGCACCCGGAATACGAAAGCAACCTCGACTTGTCATACAGTCACCTGTTTGGCGGACTCTATGCTGTTAATTTAATCGCTGTCATGGTTTGGTTTATATTCGCTCATTCAAAAAGAACCTCAGCACAACCGCCGGTCAAGATCAGTGAATCCCAAGACGTGTACAATTTGCCCAAAATCGATTTGGCCTTGATCATAATTGCTGCTCTTACTGTTTACATGGCAATTCGCTCCCGAAGATTTATTCCAATTGCAGCAATCGCGGCTTGTCCAATCGTCGCAATGTTGATTCACCGGACGATTTGTACAATTTCTGCAGCATGTAATTTCTACAGATACAACCGCCTTGTAGTCTCACCAATGCCGGAAGCCCTGCAAACGTTCTTTATCATAGCTGGCGCGGGTGCTGTGCTCTTTTTTGGAACGTGGTGGGGCCTAAAATTTAAGCATGTTTATCTTGACGTATGGCCGAGGGACTCTGAATTTCATTCTGTCTTTATGAGGATGACTGCCTCTGGTGCCAAGCCTTTCCATGCTTGTAAGTTTATCAGAGACAACAAGCTCAGAGGGAATATGTTCAATTACTGGACGGAGGGAGGCTTCATCGCATGGGGCCAGGAACCAGATCCTAATACAGGACGAACACCTCTTCAATTGTTCATGGATGGTAGGGCCCAGGCGGCCTATGACCGAAGAGCTTTCGACCTCTGGACGTATATCTTCTCGGTCCGACCGATTATCGAAAGTGCCCGTCTTAGAAGACGTGATCTGACCTCCACAGAATATATCGAAATGGGCAAGTGGATAGGCCAACAGTTAAAGACAAGAGACGTTTGGGTCGTCCTAATTCCTGCAGCCGAATTCAATAAACCTTTCGTCAGAGGCCTTGAGCACAGTTCTAATTGGCGCCTTGTCTTTTATAACAATAAGCAAAAACTATTTGTCGACTGCACAACGCCTCAGGGCAAGAAGCTTTTTAATGGCATCTTTAATGGAACAACTCTCTATCCGGATGAGTTCATAAAGAGCCTTGTTATTGCTCGTAATATGCTTTTGGACAGAAGAGAGGATATGAAGAAGAAAGGTCTCGATTTTGCCATTCGGGCCTTCAATCTGAATCCCTCGCCTGCGCCGATGCTCGATATTACGCTGATTGCCGCAAGAAACACCGAGCTAAAAACCCGCGTAACCAGTTTTTGCCAGAGCTATTACCAAGCCTTCTTGAAGAACAAGGACCTTTTCGCCAAAAAGCACGGTTACGCCTCTAAATTAGAGGCCGTTCGATTTGCGTGCATTCATCTGGGAAGGGCAGCCCAACAGCAGGCAGATCGCCAGACGGCCCAGTTTTACGCTGCTGAGGCAGAGCGATTTCGGGCCGAGCTTGAGGACCTTATTATGGCCAAAAGGTGGTAATCTGTGACCAGCGATAACGAGCTATCAGATTCGACTCGTTCGGATACAGGAAAATTTACTTCCATCACTGTTTTTTTCCCTTGTTATAACGAACAGAATAATCTCCCTCGAACGATCCGGGCTGCCCATGAAGTCCTGCAAAAGCTCAAAACCGACTTCGAGATTATCATTGTTGATGACGGTAGTTCAGACAGAACCGGACAAATAGCTGATGAGCTTGCCTCAACCGATGATAGGATAAAGGTCATTCACCATCGGACCAATCTTGGCTATGGTGCTGCTCTGCAATCCGGATTCAAAACAGCCACAAAGCAGCTCATTTTCTATACCGACAGCGATGGTCAGTTTGATATCAGCGAAATGCCTCCGTTACTGCCGTTGATGAAAAGGTTCGATGTAGTCAGTTGTTATCGCTTAAACCGGCAGGACGGCCTCATACGTAGAATCAATGGCTGGTGTTGGACAAAACTGGTTTGTTTCCTTTTAGGCATCAGAATTCGGGATATCGATTGTGCCTTTAAGTTGTATAAGAAGGAGATTTTTGATAACATTGAACTGTCGAGTGCCGGCGCACTTATTGATGCCGAAATCCTTGCGCGGGCCACCCGGAAGGGGTACTGCACTACGCAGACAGGTGTGCATCATTATCCCAGAAAAGCAGGGAAGCAAACTGGTGCAAATCTTCGGGTTATTTGTCGCGCGTTTTGGGAGCTAATCAAATTGCGACGCCGAATAATCGAACAGGACTGACCAATATAGTGATCGTGAATTATCATGCTCAACTAACTGATCGCAGCCTATGAATAAGCCTATATTTAACTTGTTTATTTATGGTTCTCTACGTGACCCTGACATATTCCAGTCTGTCAGTGGTTTCAGTTATGCCAAAAAGGCCTCGAAAATTGATGATAAGACCCTCTTGGCCGAACCTGCTTTTCTGCCAGGCTATCGCAGGGTAAGCCCGGATAACGTTTACTATTACGCCATCCCAGCCGGATCTTCCAGGATCGAAGGTTTTGTAATTCACAACGTCCCTCTCGCCGCTATGGACGAAATTGACAGGTACGAAGGCAAGCGTTATCAAAGGCAGACAGTTCAGATCAATACTGCTAATGGTACCGTTGAAGCGCAGGCTTATCTGGTTACTCACGAGTCAATGCAAAAGCACTTCGGTGACAGATTCCATGTCAATTTGATACACGAGCTTTGGCTGCGAAAAAGAATTGAGAAGTTCTTCAAGAAGCGTACCCGCCCGGGCGAGCGTACTACCGACGCCGAGTTGGAGCGACAAGCTGAAAGAGAGCTGCTCGGAACCACAGAACGCGACTTAATAATGAGCCATTATCACACAGACGCCATTAGTGATTATTACCTCGAACATGAGCTTGACAGGCCACGTCCGAGCATACGACACCTGTATGATGATCCCCAGGCCAAGCCATTTATAAACAATTATCTATCTCTTGTTATCAGACAGGTTTTGCTAAATCAGTTCGAGGAACAAATCCACTCACGCTACCGTTTTGAACTCGAGCACATGCGCACTTCGGAAAGATATTTTGCCCGGTCGGTTAGTTTGCTTGCGGCCTTTCAAATGATAAACTCTAACAGCGACGATGTCGACCTGATTATCAGCAAGTGCCTCGATACAATGCCTTATCAACAGCATGACCTCATCGATTACATTAAGTATAGCGTTCGTGCAGCGAAGAGCATATTTGCACCGCGCGTCGCTCAAGCACATCTGGAACGTATCGGGTCTAACCTACAACCTGGACTCGTTCCGCTCGGATGCGAAATCGAACTGAGCAATCTTGGTCCTGCAGCCGTTGAGCCACAAAGAAGCATCCAAAAATTATCTGACCCGATATACGATGGATTCAAGTATTTCTATGACTTTCGTTTAGATGTATTATCCTGGAAGCTTGGAGGATATGTGGACGACCATACCGGCTCCACCGACCAGGCACGCCGCTCTGGTTTCTTGGAGCTTGCACCGGGTCGACTGAACATTGCTGGAGAATTGTCCCGGCCAGCTACAGCCGATCCTTGGTTGTTAAATCAGTTAATACACGAGGCTATAAAATTCTGTAATATCCCCCCTCACAGTTTGCATCTGTCTTTTCAGCTTCGCAAAAACCAGATTGGTACTCAGAGAATACTACCTCTAAATTTTGTAAAATGTCTGCTTGTCCTTGGTGGCGGCCCTGAGTTCAAAGGAGCGGGTGGACTCTGGGTCTCAAGAATGGGTTACGATGAGATCACCCAATATGGCTATGGCGAGGAGCTTGTCTTTGCCAGAACCAGTAAACGCAAGTGGTACCTCGGTGGCGACGAAATCGCAAATAAACCTCCATCTCAAGCCACAACGTATATCCAGCAATACAAATTCATCCGTCTTGAAGAAAGGGCAAATTATGAGCCTTTGATTCTTTGTCTGAAAGGCCTACAGTTGGACTACAATCCTGGCGATTATCTAACTGTTGAGCAACTGAGAAGTAACCGAAGGCTGCAAAGACAGTATGAACAATTGAAAAAATGGTCCACTGAGCCCACGGAAATAAGTGCACAAACAATTGGCAGATTCTTAAAGACCGTCCAGCGAGGACTAATGAATGAAGCACACCATCGTCCAGTTCACAAATTGCATTACATTGATTGGGCTTTAAGTGCTGTCGACATACAATTACGCATGTTCAACAAGCAACTCAGAAAGTCGCTCAACGCATCCTAAATATATTTTACGAGTTGTCTTTTATCTGTAGCCGATATTTCCTTTTGCGTTTTAGCTTTGCTATCGCGATCTTGACGACCTCATCGTGGTCAAATGCCATATCAATCGGCAGTTTTTCGATATCGAACCACTTTGCCCTCGCTGCGTCGTCGCCGGCTCTCACTTTTCTTTGTCTTTCGCTGGCAATACCCATAAAAGCGATTGTAATCTGTCTACCTCTCGGGTCTCTGCCGCACTTACCAAATGTTTGTATTTGTTTTAGTGTTACACCTTCCAGACCCGTCTCTTCCTGTAGTTCCCTTGCCACTGCATCTTCCAGCTCTTCATCTATATCTACGAATCCACCTGGAAGGGCCCATTTACCCTTAAAGGGTTCCCTGCCGCGATTTATAAGCAGCAACTTCGCTGTGCTCCCAATGAATGTAAATACAGCCGCATCAACAGTAACCATTGGTCTGGGCCAGTCATATACATATTTTCCTTTTCGCGCCATAAAACTTATTGTAAACCTCAAGATTAGATCCCGTACCAGTTGTCCTTCGTTTATCATTCCTGCGCGAGGGTCTGTTGCTAAAGTGGAGATTGCTTCGTCGTTTCACTCCTCGCAATGACAAACACTGCGTTTTAATGTCATTGCGAGGCCTATGAAATAGGCCGTGGCAATCTCAAACACTCCACAATAATGTTTGGCAACAAGCCCGCGAGCGGGAATCCACTGCTGCGATAAGGTAAATGGATACCCGCCTTCGCGGGTATGACAGTACGAATATGTCACCTGCCTTCAACTGTCACTACTGCTGCCGATAGTGACGGAAGGTTAAATGTCACCTTTTGTCCGGTTATTGCGATTTCCCTTTTGACCGGCTGAATATTGTTCGGTTCTTCTAACGTATTTCTCGTACTTAATGAGTCCGGTGCCACTATCTCAATGAAAGCTTTTTCAATTTTAATATCCTCAAGAATCAGTAAATTTACATTTACTTCATTATTGTTCGTATTAACAGTTTTGAAGTAGATTTCTTTGCCATTCTGTGATTTAGTGGCGATTGTATTCAAACCCTTAGTCTCATCTCCAATAGCAATTCTATATGGCGCAAAATGCTCGCGCCACAGTTTCATTACTATATAATTCGGCGCAGCGAACCAACCACAGTGGTCAAAGTTTATAAATGCGTTATCCCATGCAGGTGCTGATATATGCCGCAAAAATAACGCCGGACCTGCCATCTCAAAAATGTCACTACACCTCTCGAATGCGTTAAGTACACCTCCTGCATAAAGTCCTGTTCGCCAATCGGTGCTTTGAGCATTCCACTCCGAACAGTATATCTTTAGATTCGGATTTTCTGATTTTGATATAAGCTCGCCTGTTTGACGGATAAAACGCTCATAGTTATATGGTCCTTCTGCAAACCTATCCGGCTCTTCGTAGTGATGAATGCTTATATAATCAATTAAGTTCGCACATTCTTCAATTATTCTGCGATTCCATTCAAGGTTAAATCCACCACTGCCGCAAGCTGCAAGCTTTATCGTTTGGTCTGCTTTCTTCATCGCCGGCGCAAACTTCTTAATTGCCTCGATATAATTCTCTACTCCCATATGCCAGGTCTCGTTGTCTATTTCCCAGAACTTTACGTTATAGGGTTCGCTATGTCCGTTTTCTGTCCGGACTTTTCCCCATTCGCTTGTCTCAGGACCATTGCAGTATTCAATCCAGTCTAACACATCTTGTAAAAACTCTTCCTGATTTACCTCTCCGTTCCAGTTCCTCGTACCAATATTTACTACTATCAAAGGTTCTGCCCCTATTCTTTTGCACATTTGAACAAACTCGTCTGTGCCATAGGCATTTATCTCAAGGTCATCCCAGATTTCTCTTGGGTAAACATTTCTTTTTTGCTGAGGCCCAATGCCATCCTTCCACCGATATGGCGATGCAAAACACCCACCTGGCCAGCGTATAATAGGTGGCCTCAAATCAGCCACAGCCTGTAACAAATCTGGGCGATAGCCTCCAACTTTCTTAGCACTTTCAGCCATTATACTGACCTGGTCAAACCATACTATGCCTCTGCCTTTGATACCTATCTGAAGCTTCCCCTCTTTTGTATCTACTCCTGGCCTAAAAGCAAATTCATATTCTTCCCAGGTCGTTTTAGGTCGCGAAAGAACTATTTCTTCAATCAATCGTTCGCCCCCAAGCAATCTTACAACCAGACCATCTGGTGCTTCACCCCGCACCCATAGTGATCCTTCATAAAGCTCTCCCGAGTGAATACAGAAAGACTTTTGTTCCAACCCAGCCTCATCGGAATCTGATACAATTTGATAGCACCAATTACTGTTGAAAGAATCTTCTTCTGTCAAATGGGCTCGGCCATTACCATAAAAGTTCCAGTGCCTGGCACTGATTTCTCTGGTTTCCAACTTAGGTAGACCTTCGAAAAGAATTTTGCCATCAAGCGACTTTACTTTTATATTCCGATACTTTGCCTTTGTGTTCCATGTCCCTACCCCCACGCAGCCTCTAAGGTACGGATTATCTTGGTCTGTAAAATCGAGCAGAGTTGTTTCATCCAGCATTACTTGAAAACGCGCGTCTTCACAACGAACTTGTATCTTATACCACTTGCCCGTTTCAATACTGTTATCTACTGTCGGTCCGATGACTCCCCATCTTCTTCCTCTCACTCCCTTTTCCAATGCACTGCGAACATTACCCCAGCCGCCAATGTTATACCAATAAAATTCTTCCTCGTTTAACACTCGAAACAAAATAAGAAAGCCCTCTGCCCCATCGGTCTTCTGTGCCTCAACTGTAAACTCATAGTCGCTCCAGTTTTGGTCTCCAAAGACAAACCTCGCATTTTCGGTGATCATTAACTGTACAAGGGTATCATCTTCAATAGTCCACATCCCCTTATTTGCCCCTGCAAATTCTTCAAAACTACGGTTCCATACCAGCTCCCCCCACAAACCGCCATTGACCGAATGGTAAATATGCTCCAAGAAATGGCCGTAAATCTTCTCATCAATCCTGCCTTCAACTTTCGAAGGATCTATCAAAATCAATACTTTCTCTTGACCACTAAGAAGTTGAGGCCCCATTGTGATTACCAAAATCATAAAAACCGCGACATTGAATTTCGAAATTAACTTTTTCATTTTCCAA
>CAYSPM010000093.1:0-11190 GCA_964432925.1 uncultured Pirellulales bacterium
GCTTGGAGAATCCAATGCGACTGCCGACCTCTTCGAGTGTCAGATTCAACTGCTCACGTCTTTTTCTTATTATCTGCCCAAGTGACATTCGCTATTCTCAAATTCAAAATGGACCTTTACTCAATATCTACAAGCTGGTAGTTCCTGCTACCCAGGCCGATGCGCTCTGCGTGCTCGATCTGGTAGCTCGGGTCCAATTTATTATTTTCTACCAACTCATGCAATTTTTTGCCAGTTCTGTCCTCCACCAAATCGAGTGCCGCCTGATCTACAGCCACAGGGTTAGTGGAGGCTAAAACGCCAATATCATCTACTATTTTAGGCATGTTTGGCGTGTCGAAGCAATCGCAATCTTTGGTCACCGATAATACGAAATTGAAGAACGCAGCTCTGTTTTCCTTGCCCTTGAGGACTCCAAGTGCGTGTTCGGCCATGCTTTTTTGCAAAATCTCGCATTCCTCACCCCAGTCGCATTTTACAGCATTGAATCTGCATACAGCCAGACATTCTGCACAACCGATGCACTTGCTCTGGTCGATATGTGCTTTGACCTCATCGAGAGTGATAGCATCAGCCGGACAGTGCTTCATGCACTGGCCACAGCGGGTACAGTTATCGCCGATGGTGAGTTTAAGGGCTGCGTGCTGCTTCATCTTTCCCTTTTTGCTGGCGCAACCCATGCCCAGAGTTTTTATTGTAGCACCGAGGCAAGTTGCCATGTGACCGGTGACATGAGCCACCGAAAGTATCGATTGGCATCTCGTGATATCGTACGCGATAAAGACATCTTTATTTAGCTCGCCATTGATTCTGACCGATACTTCAGATGTGCCAATAAGTCCATCGGCTACGATGAATGGTATCCCGAGGCCGTTCAGGCCAAATCCGTGCTCCGCTGCAACAATATAGTGGTCAATGGCGTTGCGTCTTTGGCCAGTATACAGAGTGCTGGTATCGGTCAGAAAAGGTTTTGTTTTTACCCTGAGCAGCTCATCCACTAATCCCTTTATATACAACGGCGGGATATGTGTATTATTGCCAGCTTCACCAACATGTACCTTGATAGCTGTTAGGTCATTTTCTCGGAAGCAATCCGCGAAATGACCTGCTCTGAATAGCTTCCGGGCTTTTTGGGAGATAGCTTTATCGCCATCATCGGCGGAGGCTTTGATGAAGTATACTTTAGAATCCATAAGAATCACCGGCTATGGTAAGACAGGTTCGATTTCTCCTGCTCTTTGCTTCACAGATTCCGGCGCATTATATCGTTTTCTCATCAGAGCTCAAGCGCTGCTTAGAAAACAGTATGTTCCAGAAGAATCTTTGCGCCGAGACCTATGAGGATAAGACCACCAATCGCTTCAATCTTATTTTCAAAAAAGTGTCCGAATTTCTTGCCGATGTAAGCGCCAATGTATGAAAGGATAAAAGTCACGAGGCCGATTACAGCCGCAGTGATTACAATCGGAACACTCAGAAGTGATATCGTGATTCCAATAATTAGGGCGTCAATGCTGGTGGCGACAGACAGTATCAACAGGATGAGTATATTGGATGGGTTGAAATTCTTTTTGGTCGGCTTGATCTTAAATGACTCGTAAATCATTTTCATACCGACACCGCTTAGCAGAACAAAGGCGATCCAATGGTCGTAGCCGGCTATGTGCGCTCTTACCGTCATACCAGCCAGCGAGCCGATAAGCGGCATCAAGGCTTGAAAGCCGCCGAAAAAAACTGCCATTCGTAGAGCATGTCTTATTTTTAGCTGCTCATAGGCAGCGCCGCTGACAATAGAAACTGCAAAGGCATCCATCGCAAGGCCAAGGGCTATCACTACAATTGTCAGAATCACCATAGAAATATGTAACTAAACAATCACTGCTGTTGGCTTTTCATTATTCTTTATTTTGTGAGAACGTTAGCTATTTCTGCCCGGCTTTCGATTCAAAGTTCGACCGATAGGGGAAAATAATAATTTATGGCTTACAGGTCTTGCAGGGTCGCTTGCCAGCGGAGATTGCCTCATCCCTGTTTGAGTAACCAACGAGATTGTCCGGTGATATTATTCTTGCGAAGCGGCAGTCTGGTTTGTGAAAAACTTCGCTGTTCTTCGATGTAACATATTTGTATTCAGCCACGGATGGTTTAACATCTGAACCGCTCTTCATTTCCAAAGGGATTTCTGAAGTAACAATATCACTCATATTAGAGATCGCTTTATTCGGCAGGTTAGCATCGTGCCAAGCTATGATAAAGGCTTCGATTTGCTTCAGAACCACATTGGAAACTACAGTAGGCATATCCTGCACAGATGCTGGCTGCATTACAGGCTCGGTTTTCCAGACATCAGCCTTGAAAAGAAAAGAATCCCCGTTTTGTTTTCCCAGATGAACGGCTCTGGATAAGGATGTTTGAACACGGAGTACGCATTGCGTCGAATCATCAAACCTGAAAGTCTCTATATCAACTCTGAGTTGGGGAATAAATAGGGACCTCGCAGCGTATCCTTGCTCGTCCGTGTTGGTGACTTTAATGCCTGCCCCGTTGATCTTGTGGTTTACTTTAGACTCGATTTCTCTCCAAATAGGAATGTATTCGTTAGGTTCTGTGATACAGCCTATTGCATCTACACACAGTTCATCAATATCGACCAAGGTTGGATGAGGGCGATCAATTAAAAAAGGTTCGTCTAAGGACAAAGGTGATTCTACCTCAGCTAAAGCAGGAGCGCATAAAATGCTCGTAGCTACTATAAAAATAAGACCATACTCTTCCATTTTCTAAACTTCCTCTCTTCTATCTTGGTAGGTTTTTACAAATTAGGCTATAAGGGTGAAGGCATCGCTCACGTCCATACTTTCTTCGATGCCGAGGTCTTTGGCTTTTTCGTTTACTTTTATGACTTTGCGGTTTGGAAAACGATCAAGCGTGCCGATCGGTTTGTCCGGTGTGCTTTCTACTATCGCCACAGCAACGTCGTATCTTTGGCAGGCATCCACGTCAATGGCCGGACATGCCAGAAAACCTTTAGAGCCTGCTACCAGTAAAATGCTGAATCCAGGCCATTTGACCTGTACACCTTCAACCTGGCCTGTTGGTGTTTGGAACGTTTTTGTATAAACTTCCATCTTCAATATCCCTCAAGAAATTTTTTGGCGCGAATCCTATGGCCTTATAGTAAAAGAGTGTGACGGTCATACAGGTCTTCCAAGATGCTCTTGGATTTCGGAGAGCTTTTGGTTAAGCAGGTCCTTTGTTTTGGCTTCGACGTTCAGGCGCAGCAGTGGCTCGGTGTTACTTGACCGACAGTTAAACCACCAGTCTTTGTACCCAACGGTAACACCATCGAGATAGTCGATTTGGCCATCGTTGTATCTCTTAGCTAGTTCTTCCATTTTGGCTTGTTTGTCATCTACCCTGAAGTTTATCTCACCGCTATTGTAATATCGGCGTAACGGTTTTATCAGGTCGCTCATCGCCTCCTTAGATCGGCTGACTATGTTAATTATGTGTGTCAATGTAATGAGGGCCGAATCTGTGTAAAAATTGTCAATGTAATAGAAATGCCCGGAAAGTTCGCCACCGAATATCGCATGTGAATCACGCATGGCTTTTTTCATAAAGGCGTGCCCAACGCGTTCTCTCCGAGGCGTGCCGCCGTTCTTGATAATCTCTTCCATAAGGACCCTACTGCTGCGGATATCGTAAACAATCGTTGAATTTGGCTTTTTCTTAAGAAAATAGGGTACTAATAAAGCTGTGATCAAATCACAACTGATAATGTTACCCTTTTCATCCACCATCATGAAGCGATCCGCGTCACCATCAAAGCAAATTCCGAAGGCACATTTGTTTCTCTTCGTTGCATTTTTCACCTGAGAAAGATTTTTTTTGACTAAAGGATCAGGATCGTGTTTGAATTTTCCTTTGTGCTCAAAGTTGAGCTTCACAATTTCAACGGGAAGACCGCCAAAAATCGCCGGTATCATTTTCCCCGCCATTCCGTTAGAGGCATCCACAGCAATCTTGAGTTTTTTTATGTTGGGATTCAGGTATTTAAGCACATGCTCTTTGTACGGAGCTGTCATATCCATTTTTTTGACTGAGCCGGTAGGTTTACCTTTGGTGTGAAGCAGAGCTGTTGCGAGATGGCCTATGTCTTTCAAGCCCGTGTCTTCACCAATCGGTATGGCATTTTTGCCGGATATCTTAAAACCATTGTATTTCGCTGGATTGTGTGAAGCTGTTACCTGAATACCGCCAGCGGTGCCAAGGTGATTGATCGCAAAGTATATCTGAGGTGTGTCGATCATTCCAATATCAATGACGTTCACGCCGACAGAGCGTATTCCCTCTGTTAGTGCATTTGCCAGCGCCTCGCTGTGTATTCTCATGTCACGACCAACGCAAATGGATTGACTATGGGGCTGTCCGCGTTCATAGCCACGAACGAGAGACGGTAAGAATCTTGCCGCGGCACAGCCGATTTTCCAAGCATCCTCCTCATTGAATTGGTCCGGGTATGTGCCTCGTATGTCGTACGCCTTGAAAATATCAGGATCCATCCACTTCACCCTCAAAGCTATAGGAATTATTCTCGAATACTAAGTCCGACACTCATCTGGACTTGTGGTCTATCACACAATAATCATTGTTTCGCGTTTTTGGCTAAATTAACCGCGTTCATGCAGAAAGTCAACAACGAATGGCAGATATACTGGAATCTCGTGCCCAAAGGGGAAATTGGCTCTTTTAACGATTTATAGCCTTTAGAAGGTCTCGTTGACCAAGCGAGGCTGCGATTTGGGCTTGATAGTACCAGACAGTCAGACAACGCCTCCAGCTTTAGCAAATCAATTATGCAATATAAATAATGTAAACGCCACCAAAGAGCACAAGAGTTCCACAAACTCTCTTTAGAATCACTGCTCCTCTTGATTTTTCGTTCCAGTTCATATAACGCTGCACAAGCTCGGTGCAGGTCCCGGCAAAGACGATCACCGAACAATGTCCCACGCCGTAAGCCAGTAGAAGTAAAATTCCAAAAAGCAATGCGGTTGATGCTACCTTAAAGGTCACCGCGAGCATAGGGGCCATATATGCAAACGTACAGGGCCCAAGAGCGATTCCGAAAACCAGCCCCAGAATAAACGCAGCCAATACCCCTTTCCGTTTCAGGCCAACCTGTCCAGGCCCACTAAAAGACAACGGTATGACATCTAACAGCACAAGGCCAACAACAAAGAAAATTATTGCCACAAAGTAATTTCCATACCGGCCGACATCGCCTAACATTCTACCAGCAGCAGCAGTAATAAGACCGATAGCGGCAATCGTAATCAATATTCCGACTGCAAAAAGCGTGGAAATGACAAATGCCCTCTTGGTTGACATCCTTCCTTGTTTATCGATAAATCCCACGATCAGAGGGATGCTTGCTAAGTGACACGGACTGAGTAAAATACTCAGGACCCCCCATACAAAGGCGGCAGCCAGAGCTATTACTGGTGTCCCCTCAACAGCGTGTGTTAGTGTTGTAAAAAGTTGCTGCATTATTCTTTTAGTGAGAACTCTACTCCGAGTTGCTCCCACATAGCCAAAATATCCTCTTTGGACATGAATCCTTCATGGCGAAAACGCTCTTGACCCAAGGCATCGTAAAATATCTGCGTTGGTATTACTCTGATATGGTACTCGCTGATTACATTAGGATCTTGTCTCACATCAAGAAATTCTACATTTAGCTGACCGACATACTCGGTCTTCAATTCTTCGAGAATAGGTGCCATCATTTTGCAGGGTATGCAGGTGCCTGCACCCAGGTCGACCAATCGCGGCAATGCCTTTGACTGGTTTAGATTTTTAGTCATTGTTGATTCGTCCAACTTAGTAGAAACAACAGTGGGCTTGTTCTCAGCCACAGCGATGCTTAACTCTGACTTATTTTTTTGCTTGAGAGTGATCACTACAATAACTGCAGTCAACAGGATGACAACCACCAATATTTTCCAGACTTGGCTCATGGAACTAACACCTCCCTTTTTGGACACGGATATATTTATCCGATCAATTATTTCGTCACTGTCACCTTGCAAAGATAGGCGCTGTTTTAAGAGAGCATTTCAGTATAGCTCGTGACAACTTTTTCTACGTTTTCATCAGTGGCCGGTGTTTTGCCCTTTTCCATACCCAAGTTGGTCACTCGCACATGCTGGAATTCGTTGAAGCCTGCATTTTCGAGGCAGTTTTTCACACAATCAAGGTCACAACCGTCGATGGCGAGTATTTCTGAGGCGGCCTGCGTTTTGTTCATTATCCCCTCGACACGTCCGCCGATGCCTGCCAAGCAAAACATACTACCCGAGCCATTCTGAGTCATTTTGCGCGCCGCACGGTCGGTAATTTCCCCTACGTCAGCAGCCCCCGAACATGCGAATATCAACCTTGGCCCTCCACTACAACAATTACTTTGTCCGCACATAATGTTTTCCTTACATAAGCATTTTTTTTATTTCATCCGGCGAGACGACCTTGCCGAGCACTTTCACATCGCCATCAATTGCCAGAGCTGGTGTCACCATCACGCCGAATTTCATAATCTCATTAATGTCTGTTACTTTCTCGATTTCATAATCAATGCCCAATTCCTGCGCAGCAGCTTCGGCGTTTTCAGTCAGCTTCTTGCATTTGGGACAACCTGTTCCAAGAATCTGTAGCTTCTTCATTGTTTATCCTTTAGAAAAATGCTCCAAAGAACATCCCAACGATTGTTGACATTACGACCACAAGCACAATAAATACGGTTGTTTTGGCGTTTCCCATCACCTGTCGGATTACAAGTATGTTTGGTAGTGACAACGCGGGGCCCGCCAAGAGCAGAGCCAATACAGGTCCCTTGTGCATGCCGAGCCTCATCAATGCCTGTGTTATAGGAATCTCCGTTAGCGTGGCAAAATACCAAAAAGCTCCGATGACGCTGGCGACGAGGTTGCTGCGAAGCGAATTGTCACCTACCCACTGGGCAACCTGCTTTTCCGGCAACAGCATACTGACAAATCCAACAATAAAAACCCCGCCAAACAATAGCGGCACGAGAAGTTTCGCAAAATCCCACGTGTTGTGCATCCATTCACGAAGTTCGTTGCGCTCGAACCAGCGCCAGGCCATTATGAGAACTGCCAGGCCACACAAACCGGCCAGGTACCAGCGAATATGATGGATTGTGATTACCCACGTTTTTTGCTCTTGCATTTCGGCTATCTCTGTCTTGGGTAGGGTAATTTTGTCCCCAGGTTTGTTCTCGCCCAGGTCCTGCTCGAGCTGAAATCGAATCGCATCCTTAGTTTCGTGAATAACTACAGCCTTGAACTCTCCACCGTTAGCAGCTTTTACAGTGACGTTGCCTGGGTTATACCAGTCGCTAAATACTAAAAATAGAATCATCAGGGCCAGGAAAATCGCCGTTTTGCTGATAGAGCGTCGGGGCTTTTCCGGCTCGGGCATTTGCATTGCAGCTTTAGCCTTGACCTGTTCACCTTTGCGAAACACCGCCGCCATCAATAAACCTATCACTACGGAGAAAACGACCGCTCCTACAAACCTGCCCGCCCCGATAGAAAAGCCCAAGACGCGAGCACTCAAAAAGATAGCGAGCACGTTTATAGCGGGACCAGAATACAAAAAGGCTGTAGCCGGCCCGAGGCCTGCACCCAGATTGTAGATTCCTGCGAACATCGGCAACACGCTGCACGAGCAGACCGCTAATACGCAGCCGGAGATCGATGCGACCGCGTACGCAAGGGGCATATTTGCATTTGGGCCCAGATAGCGCATTACAGAATTCTGGGAAAGAAAGGTGATAATAGCTCCGGCTATGAACAGGGCTGGAACAACACAGGTCAGCGTGTGGTTGCGCGCATACCACTGAAGCAACCGAAACGCCTCCTGAATCGCCTGCTGAATTTTAGGATTATTTAACGGCAGAGCGTAAGCCACAACAAAAATAGAAACCAGTGCCGTAAAAATCTTCAGCTCTCGTTTCATTCATCGCCTTTGTCTATTGTGCTTATGTTACCATATATTCACATAGTACCTAAAAAATAAAAGCGTGATCAAGCCCCCCAACATCGACCACGCTCTCTATATAGCTTTCAGCAATTTTTCGTTTTCTTTCGCTTGTTTCCTCAAGACACTCGTCACACACGAGAAGAAATCAAGAATACACGGAGTCTTGAGTTTGTAGATTACTTTCAGGCCTTCCTTATGATAATCCAATATTCCAGCGTTAACCATCACGGCCAAATGCCGAGAAACATTTGACCTTTCTGAGCCGACGTATTCAGCAATATCACAGACGCATTGTTCGCCGTTTTGCAGGAAATCAACGATTGCAATGCGCAGAGGGTGGGATATCGCTTTTGCTATTTCTGCCTGTTTTTGGAACAGCAACTGCTTTTTCTTACCTATCATAGTACACCTCGACCGTAGATATTATATGATTATATACTCACTTAGTAACACAATGTTCGATACAGTCAATGTTTTTTTCTTATCAGCCCTGCAAGATAGCCTTTAGCTCCTGTGGTTCTTGTTGTCGAACCAAGAATGTTAATCTCGCCTGTGCCACTGGTATTGCGGCCAGAATTATTGGAAGTAGATGCGTTAATGCATAAAAGTGTTGATGCGCTATGCTTAAATAATCTTGGGTGTGCTACGTGCTATGAATATAGACCGCCACCGATTCAGAAAATGAATTTGTGTGCTTGGGCGGCAATGGCCATGGTGAGAGTGCACGGCCAGAAATGCTAATACTTCTTTCTGAATCTTGCTGTGGGAATGCCGAGTAGGTTACGATATTTTGCAACAGTCCGCCTGGCAATGTTGGTGATGCCGGCTTCAGTTAACTTTACACGTATCTGGTCGTCGCTGAGCGGCTTCGTCTTATCCTCAGCATTAATAATCTGCTGGAGTTTGATCCTTATAGCCTCCCAGCTATGAGCTTGGCCGTTTACGTCTTCCATGCCGCCGCTGAAAAATTTTCTAAGTGGCAAGATGCCCCAGGAGCACTGTACATATTTGGCGGCGACGGCTCTGGAGACGGTAGCCAGATGCACGCCAACGTGATCTGCGACTTTTGACATTGGAAGCGGCCTCAGGTACAAAGGGCCTTTGTCGAAAAAATCATTCTGATATTTGACGATTGATTTTGTCACCCTCAGCAGGGTATTTTTTCTTTGCTCTATGGCGTCTACTATCCATTGAGCCGAGCGTATGTTATTCTGCAGGAACTTGCGTGTTTTTTCGCTGACTCTGCTGTCTTTTGCCATTTTTGTATAGTAGGTGTTCAGTTTCAAACCCGGCAAATTGTAGTCAGTTAGCATGACGGAGTATTCGCCGGAATTGTCGGATGGTTCGACTATTACGTCGGGAGTTATGGGGTGGTTTTGGTCGCGGCTGATTTGTAGTCCGGGAGAGGTGTCCAGTTTGCTTAGTCTTTTTATAGCTTGATTAATCCTTTCGGTGCTGCAATTCATCTTCTTTGCGATATCTGGCAGGCGATTCTCCAACAGTTCATCCATGTGCTCAGCAACAAGACATGCCTCGAAACTCATATCCTCGCTGCTCTGTGCTATCTGGATGAGCAGGCATTCTTTTAAATCTCTTGCTCCGACACCTGCAGGTTCCAGGTTTTGCACGAGATTCAATGCTTTGTTCAAATCATCAATGCTGAAATCGCCTTTATCCTTGTTGTGCAATTGCTCTAATCTTACGGTAAGGTAGCCCCTGTCGTCGATATAGTCGATAATCATACTGCCGGCTTTTTTCACAGGCTCATCTGCGTCCACCAAGCGCCATTGCTCTGTCAAGTGCTCGTGTAGTGACTGGGGCAGGGCTGCAGTATTCTTTATCGCCTCGAGCTTTCTGTCGCGCTCGTCACTTCGAGGTCGTGGTCGAAAGACCTCAGCCTGCTCCACATACTCTTTTAGTTCGTCCTCAAGACCATCCAGGCGTTCAAAGTCTTCGACTTTATCATCGTCCGTGTCAAGAACGAGGTCTTTTTCGTTTATGTTGTCATCTTCTTGTAGCTCTTCGGTGGAAGGCTCAGCCTCTTCAGAATTGGAAGGCTCCTCCATTTCGAGAACAGGATTGCTGTTAAGTTCCTGTTCAATTCTTTCCTGAAGTGCGAGGATCGGAAGCTGAAGAATCTCCATTGACTGGATCATATGCGGAGCGAGCTTCATCCGCTGCTCCATCCGCATCTGTCCTTTCATCTCCAGCTTCATACGCGCTCCTAAAAAACTGCCTAAGTTGTTGTTCAATTTCATCTTTATCTTAAGTGCACTTTATGCTTTCGTCAAGATTAGGCTACCAATTCACAAAACTTCAAAGAATTTAGGCCTTCACAATTTTTACGCCAACGAAGATACGTCCAGCCTTTGGGAATTTTTCAACAAGATATATTTCCTTTGTTAGCTCAGCTACTATCGTGTCCTCAGTAAAGCCGATAGTCAGGTCACATTTTCTATTTGCCAAATAGGGTGATAACTGAAATTAAGAAATGCTATACGTTCGTTTCTCTCGTGTTAGCCTTATGGCTGGGGCTTTTGGGCTTCTGATTGCAGGGTCTATATGTTAGGCCATTTCCTGCTTATTGAGTATAGCGTCCTCGATTACTTTACCACTGACGTACTCAAGGGTGCTGCCTGTAGGCAAGCCGCGGGCCAGCCGAGTAATCTTGACATCAGCGTTCCTGATCAATGAACTTATATATAGTGCTGTGCCGTCACCTGCCATGTTGGGATTGGTTGCCATTATTACTTCTTTTATTCCGCCGGCGCGGATTCTATCGACGAGTCTGTCGATCGTCAAATCATCAGCCTCGACTCCTTCAAGGGGAGCGATGTGGCCGCCAAGAACGTGGTAGACCCATTTGCACAATCCCGTTTTTTCAAGGGCTATTACATCCTTTGGCTGCTCAACAACGCAGATAACGCTCTTATCCCGCCTCGGGTCGGAGCAGATTTGGCAGATGTCCTGTTCGGAAAGGTTGCAGCAGATTTGGCAACGCTTGATTTTAGATTTGACGTCTCTTATTGCCTCAGCAAGCGCCATGGCTTCTGCTGGCTGAGCTTTTAATATATGAAAAGCCAGCCGCTCAGCCGTCTTCGGCCCAACACCAGGCAGCTTGCT
>CAYSPM010000094.1:0-11084 GCA_964432925.1 uncultured Pirellulales bacterium
GGCCGGAACAGCCTGGGCTGTCGATTTTGAGCTGACAGCCGATTATTTCGGTAAGTATATTTGGCGTGGGCAGGACCTGGATAACGAGCCAGTCTTTCAGCCGGGCTTAAGTGCAGCTTTCGGTCCACTATCTGTATCAATTTGGGGTAGTCTTGAATTGACTGATAAAACCAGCCACGAGCACGATTTCACTGAGGTTGACTACTCACTGGACTACTCGGGCGAGTTTCCCGGCGTCGAACTTCTTGGATTCTCTGCGGGTGTGATTTACTACGATTTCCCAAACACAAGCGTTGACGGCACGACGGAACTGTACTGGGGTTTCAGTGCCGATGTGTTACTGAGCCCGTCTTTGACGGTGTATCATGATGTGGATGAGGCCGATGGCACGTATATCAGTGCCTCAATAGGACACAGGGTCGAAAATATTGCCGAGCTTGGCTCTGGTTCTACTATCAGCTTGGAACTTGGGGCCAGTATTGGGTGGGGCAACAGCAATTACAACGAGTACTACTGGGGTACCAATCAAAGCAAGATGAATGATCTTATATTGTCAGCTTCTTTCCCGATAGAGGGCGTCGACTGGACGGTGGCTCCGACTTTGAACTATGTAACGCTTCTGAGCGATGACATACGTGATATCGACGCGTACGGAACAGACAGTGACTTTTTCTTTGCTGGCATTAGTTTATCGAAAAGTTTTTAACTCTGAGAGATGAAACGAAGGATTACAGAATGAAACTTTTACTGGTTACCGTTGTGTTACTATTGGTGACGACATTTTCTGTACCAGCTTTTGCAGCATCTGGCAGTGAATTTGATGTAGCTAATTTGAAGCAAGGCCTGGATACAGTATGGGTATTGTTAGGGGCATTTTTAGTGTTCTTTATGCAGGCAGGCTTCGGGATGGTTGAAGCCGGATTTATCAGGGCAAAAAATACCTGCAACATCCTGACCAAAAACTTCCTTGACTTTTGTATGGCTTCATTAGGCTTTTTCCTTATCGGTTATGCTTTGATGTTCGGTGACGGAAACGGTTTTTGTGGTGTGAAGGGCTGGTGCTTATTCGGTCTTGAGCAAACGGTCAACGGTTTGCCTCTTTATGCCTTTTGGTTGTTTCAAGCGGCATTTTGTGGAGCAGCGGCAACGATTGTGGCTGGCGGAATGGCGGAGCGTATGAGATTTCCGGCTTATTTGATTTACTCGTTTCTTATATCGGCCTTTATATATCCGATCGTCGGACACTGGATATGGGGCGGCGGCTGGCTCAGCGATATGGGCTTTGCTGACTTTGCTGGCTCAACGGTTGTTCATACGGTCGGTGGTTGTGCGGCTCTTGTCGGAACTTCTATGCTCAGACCAAGAGAGGGTAAATACGGTATCGACGGCAAGCCGAACATTTTTGCTGGTCACAACATCCCACTGGCATCTTTGGGCGTGTTTATACTTTGGTTCGGATGGTTCGGTTTTAATGCCGGCTCGACACTTGGCGTGGCAGACGGCTCAACTATTAGTCGTATCGCTATCAACACAAACTTGGCGGCCGCTCTGGGCGGGATAGCTGCCATGGCAACGGTATGGAAGAGGTTTGGCAAGCCAGACTTGTCTATGGCAATGAATGGCGCTTTAGCAGGGCTTGTGGCTATAACAGCACCATGTGCATACGTTGAGCCTTGGGCGGCATTGGTGATCGGTGCAGTCGCCGGATATATAGTGGTAATGGGAGTCGAGCTGCTCGATAAGCTTCAGATTGACGACCCCGTTGGTGCGTTTCCCGTTCACGGGATCTGTGGGAGTTGGGGTACTCTGTGCGTTGGAATTTTTGGCAGACAAACGTTGGGCTTAGCAAACAATGGTTTTGTCTATAGTGGTAATCCAATGCAGCTGGGTATCCAAATAGTGGGCAGTGTAAGTACAGTGGCTTTTGTGGTTGTTAGTATGGGTATAGTGTTTAAGGTGATCGACCTCGTCGTTGGTTTGAGAATCAGCCGAAAAGAAGAGTTGCAAGGGCTGGATATTGGAGAGCACGGTATGGAGGCATACGGCGGCTTTCAGATATTCAGCACGACTTGATTTGACCTTAGTCGGAGAACAAATAAATGAAACTTGTAACCGCATATATTCAGCCTCACAAACTCAACGATGTGAAAAAGGCATTGTATAAAAATGAGATTTACAAGGTCTCTGTGACAAATGCTCTGGGCTGCGGCGAACAGAAAGGATATCACGAGAGCTACCGGGGCGTTGCGTTCGAGGTTAATCTTTTGAAGAAGGTCCGACTGGAGATAGCGGTGAACGAGAGTTTCGTTCAAAAGACGATAGATGCGATTGTTGAAGGTGCGAGGACAGGACAGATAGGTGACGGGAAGATATTTGTGATGGATCTACCCGAATGTATCCGGATTCGCACCGGTGAAACAGGGCAAAAGGCGATCGGCTAAAGATTTGCTGGCCGACTATGGCATCTGTATGGCATTGAAAATTGATTCGGTGACAAACCAAATTATATGAAAGGAAAAGTGAAATGACACCGAAAGAATTCTTTGAGTTTGCAAAGAAGAATAAAGCCGAGATGGTTGATTTGAAATTTACCGATCTGCTTGGCACGTGGCAGCATTGTACCTTCCCGATAGAGACTTGGGATGAGAGCACGTTCGTAGACGGAGTCGGATTTGACGGTTCATCTATTCGCGGCTGGCAGGGCATCCATGTTTCGGACATGTTGGCTGTGCCGGACCCCAATACCGCTGTGCTGGATCCTTTCTTCACGGACCCGACCGTCAGTGTCGTCGCCAACATCGTAGATCCTATCACCAAAGCCGACTACAGCAGAGATCCACGGCACGTGGCCCGAAAAGGGGTTGCCTATCTGAAGAAAACCGGAATCGCCGATACATGCTACATAGGGCCGGAGCCGGAGTTCTTCATCTTTGACGAGGTCCGCTACGAGCAGAATCAGCACACCGGCTCATACCGGATCGACTCGGTCGAGGGCGCCTGGAACACCGCGCGCTTTGAAGAGCCCAATCTGGGCTACAAACCAAGCTTCAAGGGCGGCTACTTCCCGGTCAGTCCGACTGATACGTATCACAACCTGCGTGGTGAGATGGTCCGCGAAATGCGCAAAGTTGGTATCGTTGTGGAAGCACATCACCATGAAGTGGCAACAGCCGGTCAAGCCGAGATAGATATGAAGTTTGATGAGCTGCTTAAGATGGCTGATCAGTTCATGTGGTACAAGTACATCATAAAGAACGTGGCCAGGCGTAACGGAAAGACCGTGACATTTATGCCCAAGCCGATCTTCGAGGACAACGGCAGCGGTATGCACTCACACTTTTCGCTCTGGAAGGATGGCAAACCGCTGTTTGCGGATGCTGGTTATGCTGGGCTGAGCGATATCGGTTTATACGCGATCGGCGGAATGCTCAAGCACGCACCGGCAATTCTGGCTTTCGCAGCGCCGACGACGAATTCCTACCGTCGGTTAGTGCCTGGTTTTGAAGCGCCGGTAAACCTTGTGATGAGTGCTCGAAATCGCTCGGCAGCTATACGGATACCCATGTATTCAGACAGCCCAAAGACCAAACGCTTGGAATTCCGTTGTCCCGATCCGACAGCTAACGGTTATCTGGCGTGGACAGCAATGCTCATGGCGGCTATCGACGGTATCAAGAATAAAATCGACCCGGGCGAGCCTCTTGACCGGGACATCTATGAAATGACGCCCGAAGAATTGGCCAATTACCCTAAGACTCCAGGCTCGCTTGCTGAGGCGATCGCTGCCCTTGAGGCTGACTACAAGTTTCTAACCGTAGGTGGTGTCTTTACCGACGACCTGATTGAGACATGGGTCAATTGGAAACGTGAAAACGAGCTTAATGAGCTGGCTTTGAGACCGCACCCTTATGAATTTCATCTGTACTACGACAGTTGATGAATCGAACATCATCGGATAGGATCAGGTAAATGGCCTTGGGCGCGGCTCGGATCCCACAGTCGGCTCAAGGCCTTTTGCTAAACACCGAGCATAGTTGTGCTACAAAAGATAGATTCAGCAGCCTATTGAAACTGCGAAGCTCTCGCTATTCGCCTTTACAGGCGGGGTTGCTTAGATTATGGCGCCAACTTATGAGTTTTATTAAGGGAACTGACATATCAAAATTGAAAAGATTGCGTAGAATGTGATAAGCTCTTGCCCATTTTGGGGTATTGACGATTCCTAATCGGGCTAAACCGGATTTGGTTTAGTATCTTATGACATTGAGATTGAAAAATCAGGGCTTGTACGAAACACGGTACGAACATGACGCCTGCGGTATTGGTGCTGTTGTAAATATCAACGGCAAACGGGACCACTCCATAATCGAATACGGCAAAGAGATACTGATTAATCTGCGTCACCGTGGTGCAGCCGGAGCCGACGAGGCCACAGGCGATGGTGCTGGGATACTGTTTCAGATTCCACATGAGTATTTCGCCGTCGAGTGTGAGATGCTCGGGTTCTCTCTTCCCGAACCCGGCCAATATGGTGTTGGGATGGTGTTTGGCTCGAAAGACGGTGACATAAGAAAGGCCTGTGATGGCGTACTCGAATCTGCCGTTACCCATTATGGATTGAAGATTCTCGGATGGCGCGAAGTTCCCAGTTCAAATGACTGTCTGGGTGAGATTGCTTTGGCTGCGGAGCCTTCGATAAGACAGATATTTGTTGATGGTAATGGTCTTAAAAATGGATCACTTGAGCGCAAGTTATATCTGGCGCGAAAGAGATCTGAGAGGTTGGTAGCAGAAAAGGTCGGTGAAAAAGGTGAGGATTTCTACGTGACAAGCCTTTCATGCAGCACGATTGTATATAAAGGCATGTTCATGGCTTGGCAGCTTTTCGCCTATTATCCTGACCTTGCTGATGAGCGGGTTAAGTCGGCTCTCGCCATTGTCCATCAGCGATATAGCACCAATACCTTTCCAAACTGGCGCCTTGCTCAGCCGTTCCGCTGCATTGCGCATAATGGTGAGCTGAATACCCTCAGTGGCAACCGCAATGCAATGCGGGCACGCGAGAAAAAGATGGCAAGTGAGGTTTTCGGTGATGATATTACTGAGCTGTTTCCGATTCTGACGCCGCAGGCGAGTGACTCAGCGTGTTTCGATAGCGCCCTTGAGCTGTTGGTTCGATCGGGCAGGAGCATGCCTCATGCTATGATGATGATGATTCCGGAGGCCTTTGGGCCCAAATATCATATCAGCACCGACAAGCGAGCGTTCTACGAGTACCATTCTGCGATAATGGAGCCATGGGATGGCCCGGCAGCAATGGTATTTAGCGATGGCAGGCTATTAGGAGGGACGCTCGACCGAAATGGATTACGACCTTGCCGATACCTGGTGACTACCGACGGTCTGGCAATTATTGCCAGCGAGACGGGAGTTGTAGAATTTCCGCCTGAGAAGATACGTACCAAAGGACGTTTGCAGCCTGGCCGAATGCTCCTCGTCGACACTATCGAAGGGCGGATAATTTCTGATAATGAAATAAAAAGTAAAATTGCCCGGCAAAGACCTTATCGGCGATGGCTGGATGAGAACAGAATTGAGCTTCGTGGTTTGTTCGATACGCCCAAACTCGTCAAGAGCGACCCGCGGACGATAGCCCAGAGGATGAGAGCATTCGGGTACACACGGGAAGAACTAAAGATGATACTGACGCCCATGGCGGTCAACGGCCAAGAGCCAGTGGGATCGATGGGTAATGATACGCCGCTGGCAGTACTGTCGGATAAGCCAAAGCTTCTATTCGACTATTTCAAACAGCTTTTTGCCCAGGTGACAAATCCAGCGATAGATCCGCTTCGCGAAGGCCTGGTTATGAGTCTGATGGTCTTCGCGGGCAAGAAGCAAAACATCCTGGATGAAAGTCCCCGGCACTGTCGGCAGCTCAAGTTGCCGCATCCGATTTTGTCCAACGAAGATATTGAGCGACTTCGTGCGGTTAGCAGAGATGATTTCAAGGTCGCTACCATTTCTGCGTTGTTCGATGCCGACACAGAAAAGCCGGCAGAAGCTTTGCGTCGTGGTCTTGATTCGTTAATCGACTCGGCAGAGAAGGCTATTAAAGATGGAGCGTCGCTACTCATTATAAGCGACCGTAACATTTCTCAGACAAAGGCACCGATTCCATCGCTGTTGGCTACGGCAGCGGTTCATCATGGAATGCTTAATCGGGGACTTCGCAACGAAGCTGGTTTGATCGTTGAGAGCGGCGAGCCGAGAGAAATTATGCACTTTTGCCTGCTGTGCGGATACGGTGCTAACGCTATCAATCCGTTTCTGGCGTTTGAGTCGCTCGACGAATTGCATCGACAGGGAGAACTGCCTGCCGATATGGAGCCGATCCAGATAGCGGATAACTACATCGCGGCAATCAAAAAGGGGATTCTCAAGACCATGAGCAAAATGGGTATTTCGACCCTTCGCAGCTATACCGGTGCGCAGCTTTTCGAGGCAATTGGTCTTAACCGCACTGTTGTGGATGAGTATTTCACCGGTACCAGCTCAAGGATTGGTGGTATCGGTCTTGCTGAAATTGCGCAAGAGGCTCTTGCCCGTCATACGTCAGGTTTCCAGCAGCGCCCCTCTGGGGTGCTACAGTTAGACTTTGGCGGTGAATATCATTTTCGTCATTCGGGGCAGCGGCATCTATGGAACCCGACGACAGTCTCGCGATTGCAACACGCGGTGCAAAACAACGATGCCGAGGCTTACGCCGATTACGCCAAGGCTGTGAATGAGCAGGCAAAAACGCTTTGCACTTTACGTGGCCTGTTTGAATTCGTTTCGGGCGAAGCTGTTGATATAGAAGAAGTAGAGCCAGCCAGTGAAATTGTCAAAAGATTCTGTACCGGTGCAATGAGTCATGGCTCTATCAGTAAGGAGGCTCACGAGTGCATCGCTATCGCCATGAATCGGCTGGGTTCAATGAGCAATACCGGTGAAGGCGGCGAGGACCCAGAGCGATATACACAGGAGGCGAACGGCGACTCAAAAAATTGCGCTATTAAACAGATCGCAAGCGCTAGGTTTGGCGTTACGTTAAATTATCTGGCTCATGCCCATCAGCTACAGATAAAGATAGCTCAGGGGGCCAAGCCGGGTGAGGGTGGCCAATTGCCAGGGCACAAGGTGACAGAAGAAATTGCCAGGCTTCGTTATTCAACGCCGGGCGTCACATTAATATCACCACCGCCTCATCATGATATATACTCGATCGAAGACTTGGCGCAGCTTATATATGACCTCAAGTGTGGCAATCCGGGTGTGACGGTGTCGGTAAAGCTCGTTGCGGAAGTTGGCGTCGGTACAGTTGCTGCGGGGGTAGCAAAAGGCAACGCCGATGAGGTTCTTATCAGCGGACACGATGGCGGCACGGGCGCAAGCCCGCTGTCGTCAATCAAGCACACAGGTTGTCCTTGGGAACTGGGTTTAGCTGAAACTCAACAGGTGCTTGTTATGAACAACCTGCGTGATCGGATCCGGGTTCAGGTAGATGGCCAATTAAAAACGGGCAGGGATGTTGTCGTAGGCGCTTTGCTCGGGGCAGAAAGGTTTGGTTTCGGTACCGCTGCTCTTGTAACGCTGGGTTGTACGTTGCTGCGCAAGTGTCACGAAGGGGCCTGTCCTTTTGGGATCGGAACCCAGGATCCAGAACTTAGAAGACGCTTTGCCGGCAAGCCGGAATATCTGCAGAGGTTTATGTACTTTGTAGCTGAAGAAGTTCGTCAGCTTATGGCAAAGCTTGGCTTTAGAAAATTCGAGGATATGGTGGGCAGAGTCGATAAGTTGCAGATGAATCGGGCAATTGACCACTACAAGGCAAAGGGACTGGATTTTTCTGCCATATTCTGTCAGCCGGATATATCCG
The DNA here is from genome assembly GCA_964432925.1 of uncultured Pirellulales bacterium. Classification (GTDB taxonomy): domain Bacteria; phylum Planctomycetota; class Phycisphaerae; order Sedimentisphaerales; family Anaerobacaceae; genus CAYNTC01. The sequence goes on from CAYSPM010000094.1 coordinate 7,922, forward strand.
ATGGCAGAGCCGTCAGGTGCGTTAAGGCTCAACCGAATAAATTAGAAGATCATATTGACTGGGAGATTCTAAAACAGGCTCAGCCTGCGCTCGAAAGAAAAGAAAAAACTGTAATAGAGATGCCGATTCACAACACCAACCGGACCATCGGCACGATTCTTAGCAACCGCATAGTCTCGAAGTATGGCCCAGCAGGTCTGCCCGAAGGAACGGTTAAGATTGTCTTACACGGCTCAGCGGGGCAGAGCTTTGGTGCGTTCCTTGCGCCTGGCGTGACGCTCAGGCTCATCGGTGGCAGCAACGACTATTTAGGCAAAGGGCTATCCGGAGGCAGAATAGTTGTCTCTGTACCGGAAGGGTCACGATTTATGGCTCACGAGAATATCATTGTGGGTAATACCCTACTCTATGGCGCTACCAGTGGCGAGGTGTTTATCAATGGTGTTGCCGGTGAGCGGTTTGCGGTTCGTAACAGTGGTGCCATAGCAGTTGTTGAAGGTGTGGGCGACCATGGTTGTGAGTACATGACAGGCGGAACGGTTGTTGTTCTTGGTAAAACCGGCTGCAATTTTGCTGCCGGCATGAGTGGCGGTATAGCGTATGTCCTGGATGAGATGCAGCTATTCGACACGATGTGCAATCTCGATATGGTCGAGTTAGAAAGTGTCTGGCAAGAGCATGATAAAGAACTATTACGTGATTTGATTGGCCGGCACCTGAAATGGACAGCAAGCGCACGTGCAAAGTACATCCTGGATGCCTGGCCGGATATGATAGGTAAGTTTGTAAAGGTTGTCCCGATAGACTATCGCAAGGCCTTGCAGAAGATGCGAGCGGCTGAGCAACGTGATACGGAAACTACGCCTGCAACAGAAGAGGTTTTTAGCTGATACTCGACGAGCATCGAGAAACAACAAACGAGGATCGAAAATGGGCGAAGTGAAGGGTTTTATAAAATATAAACGTCAGGACGTCGGACATCGGCAGGTCGAAAAACGCGTACACGATTTCAATGAGTTTGATTTGCCGTTAACGCCTGATGCAATCCGTCAGCAGGCGGCTCGTTGTATGGATTGTGGAATTCCGTTTTGTCATGGCGTCGGCTGTCCATTGAATAATTTAATACCCGATATTAATGAACTAGTTTATAAGGACCAATGGGAACAAGCTTGCCAGATGCTTCATGCGACCAACAATTTCCCCGAGATCACGGGTCGTGTCTGCCCGGCACCATGTGAGTCGGCGTGCACACTTTCGATCAATGATGAACCTGTTCTGATCAGGCACATAGAATTTCAGATAGTCGAACGCGGGTTTGAACATGGCTGGATTAAACCAATGCCTGCACCTGAGAAGACAGGCAAGCGAATTGCAATAATAGGTTCCGGTCCCGCGGGCCTTGCGGCTGCTCAACAATTGGCAAGGGCTGGCCACGATGTTGTTATCTTCGAAAAAGATGAGCGAGTAGGGGGCATGCTGCGGTATGGCATTCCCGATTTCAAACTTGAAAAACGGATTATTGGCCGCCGGCTCGACCAGCTTGCGGCTGAGGGTGTTGAATTCGAGACTGGTGTTGAGGTTGGAAAGGATATCTCAGCCCGGTATCTACACAAGATGTTTGACTGCGTATGTCTGGCGATGGGGGCGCGACAGCCTCGGGACCTCGCTGTGACAGGCAGAGGATATGAGAACATCCTATTTGCGATGGATTATCTGACAGCTCAAAACAAGCTGTGCTCGGATGAGCCAATCGAGCAGACAAAAGTTGTTACGGCGAAGGATAAAGTGGTGGCTGTTATAGGTGGCGGTGATACGGGCAGCGACTGCGTCGGTACTGCTCGACGACAGGGTGCTAAGAAAATATATCAGTTTGAGATTCTGCCAAAGCCGCCAGAAAATCGCTCACCGGATACACCATGGCCCATGTGGCCACGAGTTATGCGAACATCTACATCTGTCGAGGAAGGCTGTGAGCGGCGATGGAGCATTATGACAAAGAAATTTTCCGGTTATGAAACCAGAGTCGGACGACTACATGCTTGCGAGGTCGAGTGGATTGAAAAAAATGGCGGCTGGAAAATAAAGGAACTACCTGGCACAAATTTCGTCCTTGATGTTGATCTTGTTATTTTAGCTCTGGGATTTCTGCACGTTGAGCACGAAGGTCTGGTCGGAGACCTTGGTTTGCAGCTTGACGAGAAAGGCAGTGTGACTGTTAACGAATGCCAGACAAGCGTGCCTTGGGTATTTGCCGCGGGCGACACTGTCAGTGGGGCTTCATGGGTTGCAACTGCGATTAACAGTGGTCGTGGAGCAGCAGCGGCTATCGATAAGTGGTTGCGTCATTAACTAAAGTCATGTTTCTCTGCGAATTAAAAGGGCGGTAGAGCGCGAAATAATAATGCCGAAGCGAAAAGACATCCATAAAATACTGATAATAGGTTCGGGCCCTATCGTCATAGGCCAGGGCTGTGAATTCGACTATTCCGGCACTCAAGCCTGCAAAGTCCTCAGGAAGCAAGGCTATAAAGTAGTGCTGGTCAATAGCAACCCTGCAACGATAATGACCGACCCGGAGATGGCTGACAGAACCTATATTGAACCAATCACACCAGAGGTTGTCGAGAAGGTAATCCGAAAGGAAAAGCCCGATAGCCTTTTGCCAACGCTGGGAGGACAGACGGGCTTGAATACTGCGGTGGCACTGGCTGAGAGTGGGGTCTTAAAAAAATATAAAGTCAAGCTGCTTGGTGCCAACTTGCGGTCGATCAAAAAAGCTGAAGAGAGAGATAAATTCAAAAGCACGATTGAAAAGATAGGTTTGCAGGTACCCAAGAGTGGCTATGCCCACTGCTGGGAAGAGGCACAAAGAATTATCGAATACATAGGATTTCCAGCTATCATCCGGCCATCATATACGTTGGGCGGAACCGGCGGAAATGTAGCTTATAACACAGAAGAATTTGAAAAATATATCAATTGGGGTCTAAGCCTCAGTCCAAAGAATGAGGTTCTTATCGAAGAGTCTGTCATCGGCTGGAAGGAATATGAACTCGAGGTAATGAGAGACAGAAAAGATAACGTGGTAATCGTATGCTCTATAGAGAACCTTGATCCGATGGGCATTCACACTGGCGATAGTATTACGGTTGCTCCAGCTCAG
>CAYSPM010000095.1:0-10590 GCA_964432925.1 uncultured Pirellulales bacterium
CTCTGCTTAGCCCTGCGTAATGGCTACGCAGAGCAGGTAGCTAACTTCGCAGAGTAGATCTTCACACCCTACGTTTCTCTAAAATCCTTTATTCTTAAAGCAGCCCATAAGTATATACGCATATACTTATATAGTGCTGGAAATCTGGGGACACCATACATATTTCTTTTTATCGGCTGGTGACAGGCTCAAGGCCACAGAACGTAGGGTATGCACCGCACACCATTTAGCAGTTGGTGGGCATGGCCCACCCTATCAAAACAAATACAAAATCACTTTATGTCCACTAGGTGGTATTAAGAGGTAGTGCGATAATCTTACCATCAAGAGGATTATTTTTGATTGATATAATTTCTTCCTTGCCCGTTCTTTTATTTAACCCTTGTTCTACTTTAATTATCAATCGCAGAATAGTCGCGTACGTAAAGCGCGTACGCGCTTTACGTATAAGCTTTTTTCTTGTGATTGATTGTTAATACGCCGCAGGCGTATTAAGGCCGAGTAGAAGAATTAGCAAGGAGGAGATTACAAATCTCGATGTTGGTTCTATCCTTTACCAAGTCTAAAGAACAGATTCCTCGATTACTTTCGGGATGACTTTTTCGTATTTCGTATTAGGTGATGCGTATTGCGTATAAAGAAAACCCGCCGAGTAAATCGGCGGGCTAAACATTTTTGGATTCCGTATCCCCCGATTACGACCTGCCTTCGTCAAAACAGACTAAGGCGGGTAAACGTTCGAGGGCAGGCAAGTCCGGAATGATAATCGATTGATTGGGGGAAGCAGGTCATTGATTAAGGATAATTGATTATTGGAGATGAACCCTCGGCGGTGCCGAGGAATCAATAACATAAAAGAAAAACCCTTGCGGTGCAAGGATCAATAAACCCTCGGCGGTGCCGAGGGCTAAAAGAAGGAACGAACCCCGTCAATAAATTGGCGGGCTAAATATTATGGATTCATTTCACCAATTTGGTGTACAACAAGGGTCTTCAGGATCGTTACATTGCAACCACTGCTCTGCAAACATAGCAAAATCAATCAGATTAATGTCGCCCAGCATATCAAGGTCAGCACCCTGACATTCGCTAAACTCGACACGGTCGGTTATTAGCCAGCAGTCGGCTATGAGTTCAAGGTCTTTGTAATTGACGTAACAATCGCTGTTAACGTCCGAGGCGAGGCCAAAGCCTGCGGCGTGGACCTCGGCGCAGTTTTCAGGGGGAGAGCTGCCCGTCAGACTAATGGTAGTGATTGTCTGTGTGGGGAGCATCAGGGATTTTGACGCATCGAAAGTGCCAATATAAGCAGTGTGTTCTGTTTCGCTGGTTCGGTATACCTCGGAGCTAATCGGGGAAAAATCACCCAATGAAAGAGCCAAATTGATATCAATATCTGAAACGTTGATAATAACAATAGACAGTTCATTACCATCGGGGCTTTTAAAGGCTGAGATGCGTAGGCCGGCTGAATCGGTCGAGGCCTCGACGCGATGCCAGCCGGGGTCGGTAAACGCAGAGTACTGCTTAAAAGCATAATAAGTGTGGTTGATTGTGTAGCTGGGATTATTCTGCCAGGGATTGTCGAGACTTACAAGGCCCTTAGGTTCTGTCCAGAACAACTCCCAGTAAAGATATGCCGATACTCCCTCAACAGTGAGAGAGTTATGCATCAGAAGTGCCAGATTCATTGCGTCAGTAAAGGTAAGAGGCTCCGATTCGCCCTTTGCGAATTCTGTTTGTAGCAATGGCCTGTCTCCATATTGTGCCGCAAAGTGTGCCATTGTAGGGATATAACCGTCGGGGTTGTCGTGGCGGCCGCCTGCGTAGAGGTGGTGTGCCCAGCCGTAGGCGTGAGAATCATCAATTAGTGCTTTAATATAAGACGCTGAGCGGTTCGTACCGCAGGCTTCGGGCGCCAGAAGCTTAGGACAACTCGCCATACCGCTTAGCTCATCGTACAAGGCTTCGAAGGCAAGATTATAGCCCGCAGAGCTTGTTGTTTCGGTGGGAGTAAACAAGCAGCTATCCCAACTGGCCTCGTAATCCGGTTCATTTTGCATATTAATATACTCGATATCTACGCCGCGATTGGAATAATCGGTTATACTATCCGCCCACCACTGGGCGAACTCGCTGTATTTGTATCCTCCGTTGGGATATTGTGCGAGGGTGCCGCCTACTGTGCTTCCGTTGCTTTTGAGATTGGCTGGCGGTGACCAGGAGGAAATCATAACTTTTATAGGATGGCCTAACGAGGACTCGGCAGCCTTAATGATTTCGACCGAGGTGGTTATATAGCTGCTGGAGGTGCCGTAGGTATTTCGTATTCTATAGATGTCGAGGCCCAACTGTTTGAAGAGGACATCGTAAATTTCATTTCTTTTGGGGTGGGCTGTCAACCAGCCTTCATACCAGGCACCACTGGCGCCAAAACCTTCGAGCTGTTGATAAACGGTGTTGACATCCACGACGCCGGCAGCGTTAGGTTCAATTGTCTCAGGAACCAATTCCACGAGTTCCGCATCGTCAAGGTAGAAATTAATCCCCGGTGTCGGACCTTCGAAGTAAACGTCTATGTCCTCCAGCGTTCCAACCACATTTAAGGTAAATTCACCAGAGAGCTGAGTCCACTGGCCATCGGATACGATTGATGAACCCACATTAATATAGCGAATTCCGCGCCCGTCCATTTGCATAAAGGTTACGGCGACCCGTGCGCTCGCGGCATTGTCGAGTTTGACCCAGGCAGAGACGATATATGTCTTTCCGTCCTCCATTGTCCCCACAACAGAGTGAACGGGCCCCTGCCAGTTCTGCGTCCGGTTATATACCCATACGCTATAGTCGCCGGAACGTACCGGATCCTGTACGGCTCTCAGACTACAGCCCCAGGTTTTCCATCCGGAAGTATTTCCGCGCTCGAAACCGGGATTGCTCAGAAGATTTTCCGCAGCCTGGCCAGAGGGAGCTATCAGTGATGCCAATAACAGCAAAGGCAATAATTGCCGGCCGGTGATATTCTTATATCTTTTCATCTTATCAAACCTGTTACTAAACGTATCATTTTAATTATACAAAACTTTATACGGTGACATCAAGCACAGAAAACGTAACAGCCGTCCCAAAGACTGCGATAGAAAGTATTTACGGATATTTCAACAGCATTTTTTATTTGATTCCCACCTATGAAAAAATGACATCATTTCAGTTCCACCGACCAGTAAGCGTGGTCGAGGAACTGTTTCCAGCTACGATAACGGTGGTGGCCTAAATGAATATGAACGAGGGGATTGTGTTTAGGTTTGACCGGTTTTTGAATGAGCGTCATCCCAGCCTGCTTGGGTGTTCGTCCACCTTTTTTGACATTACACTCAGCGCATGCACACACAATATTTTCCCAAGCTGACTTACCTCCCATACTCCTCGGTACAATGTGATCGAGCGACAACTCACTAGTCGGATAGCGATTGCCACAATATTGACAACTATTCCTGTCGCGAGCAAATATGTTCCGCCGATTAAATTTCACCTCGCTTCGTGGCAAACGGTCGTAGAATAGAAGCCGGATAATCCGTGGCACGGCGATATGGAAATTCACGGTGGAGACCCAATCGTGTCCATCGGGCTCAAACTGACGTCTAAGCTGGCTTACCTCGCACCAGCTCTGAAAATCGTAGTTCGAATATTGGCCCTGCTCGACGGAAATCACTTCTGCAAGGTCACGGAAGAGTAGAGAAAACGCGCGTTTTGCCCCCACAATGCGAATGGCCATATAGTGCTTGTTCAGCACAAGAACACTACAATCCAATCCAGATTTGTAGCCATCAAAGACCATAATTTCTATCCGACGCTGTGCTTACCGGATTGCTTTATAGCGCCCTCAGTCTCACTTAACCATCTGCGAACTAGTATAATTGATCCTCTTACCCTCTGATAGAGTCCGGCTTAGACACCGATAGAGAGAATTACAAGATAAGGATTTGCCCAGGACCTCCTCTTAAGTCAGTCGAAAATGGGGTAGCTCTAAGAAGCGTCTTTACTTTCTGAGTTTGACTTCGGAACAACATTCTCAGCCCTTGGGCCCTTCTCGCCCTCTACAATATCGAAACTCACCGAATCACCTTCTTCGAGTGTTCGGTATCCATCACCTGAAATGCTTGAATAATGAACAAAAACGTCCCGACCATCAGCAGCAGCAATAAAGCCATAGCCCTTTTTGGGGTTGAACCACTTAACCGTTCCATCCGACATAGGGTGCTCCTTTTACTGATTGTACCAATAAAAATTTTTCGAAACCACCATAGTCTACCAGCAACGTAACCTCTCAGCCTCAAAATCAGCCTTGCTTGCCATCGATAGTAACGTTCTTCTATAACCTTACTTTATTTCTGTCGGTTTTGCTGTAGGGACGTTCAGATTTTCTTTCATGAGTCGGCCTATTTTGAACTTAACGGTACGCTTTGCAGGGACCTCGACACGTTCAAGAGTCTTGGGATTTTGCGCCATTCTCGCTGCTCGTGTTCTTGTTTCGAAAACACCAAAATCACGGAACTCCAAACGGTTATCCTGACATAGTTCCTTAGTAATCTCATCAAGAAACGTCTGGATTATCCGCTTCACCGCAACTCGCTTGGCTTGTGTACGTTCCGCAATCCGGTCGATTAGTTCTTTCTTCGTGATTGTTGCCATAGGCTACCTCACTTAAGGGAAAATCGCTCTGGATATTTGATGCTGCCCCCGTTTTGAAAGCTGCTGTCTGACAGGCCGAATTTTTTGCTTATCCAACAGCACATTACAAACCTCTAAAAACGCTCACCTGCACTATCTATACTATGTTGCAAAATGAAAAACCAGCAACAAAACAAAAACGCGAAACTACCGCAACTTACTATACACCAAAGACTTCTACACAGCAAGTGATTTTATCCAAAAATTTCTAATGTCCACAAAAAATATCTCTGTTCTCCACGAGGCGGCACAAAGCCTATTTGTACGAACATACGGGACATCATCGGGAAAAAACAGCTTTACGCACCGAGTAGTAACTAACATCGAATATAAGCTATTGGACATGCGACGCCGCTAATACGCAAACTCGACATAAGACCTTTATCCAAAGGATGTTATATGAAGACATCAATACCATATATTATCTTCACGAGCAAGGCCCAACGTAAAAGTTGTCCATAACGTGCCGACCAGCCTATAAAATAAAATACACGGAATACGTCAATATCATACGCTCTTCTGTTGCGGCGACCTTAGGGCTTAGGGGTACATATTCTCACAAACTGCACATGGTAAGTTCTTTCAAAACACACCAATAGCATGTTGACCTATAGAACGCTAAACGGCATAATGTTCGATTCTGAGTCTTGCCAGTTTATATACGCTGGTGACATGTAATCAGTAAAGTTGCTGCCCCGTGCTTAACAGGGGATTTTGCGGTGCATTGGCAAGGCTCTTCTCAGTTGAGAGCAAAAACTTTCGCCTGGGCATAAGATGAATATTTATATCTCCGGACAAGATTGAAAACACCAGCTTCAGGAGAACTCCGTGAAAAGAAAAGACAGAGCAGCCGAAATCGCAAATACTTTCGAATGGTTGATAACAGCCTTCGTCCTCGCCTTTGTTTTCAGAGCATTTGTAATGGAGGCATTTCGCATACCCACCGGCAGTATGGCAGATACCCTCAAAGGCGCCCATTTCCGACTTTGTTGCCCACAGTGTGGACACGAATACGATCATGGTTTTGTTCCGCAAAGCTACGGACAGCCACAGGACACAATCCCTCCTGGAAAGGTTCGATTGCGACGTTCAACTCGCTGCCCAAGCTGCGGTTATTACTTGATTCCCGGTCGAGCAACCACCGTAGCAAATGGTGACCGCATACTTGTATTGAAATGTATTTACCAATTCTTTGAGCCAAAACAGTGGGACGTTGTGGTTTTCAAAAATCCTCTCAATCCCTCGGAAAATTACATTAAAAGATTGATTGGCTTACCAGGTGAGCAAGTTGAAATCATAGATGGCGATATATACATCAATGGCGAAATCAGCCGAAAACCTCCCAAAGTCCAGAAGGAGCTGTGGATGCTCGTTTACGATAATGACTACCGCCCCGTTAACTCCAGCGAGCGATTGTTTAATCACCATAAGTGGTATGAACCGTTCGACTTCGACAAGTCAAATTGGCAAATCAATACGGATAATTCAACTGAGTTCCAATTGGACTGCCCCCGTGACCAAGTCAATATGCTGACGTATGGAGCACCCTCCGCCAACGACTTCGAGGTCGCTTACTCGTACAATGATGTCGATACATACAATCATATGCCGTATTGCAGCGACCTTATGATGCGTTTCTACGTCCAGATTAGCGAGCTACATGGAGGAATCGGGATAGGACTTGGCAAATATGATAATATTTATAAAGCATGGATCGATTTCACCGGTCAAATGGTCATTACTAAAGTCCACGGACAAGGCCAAGAGGAAATCTTAAACAGTAAACAGGTGGCTGTGCCAACAGCGGATAAGCCTACTCTCGTCAAATTCGCTAACGTCGACCATCAACTAATTTTTCAATTCGGCACCGAGAAATTAGTCTACGATATAGGATGCGCGCCTGACGCCGCCGGTCAGAGCAGAAATAGACAGCCCAAGGTTCAAATCTTCGGCTCAGGCAAGCTAACTCTCTCACACATCGCAATCTTTAGAGACATCCACTACACTGGCGAAAGCCGTCAGAATAACAGACATGCCAGGGCAGTACAGGGCAACCCATTCACCTTAGGCAAAGACGAGTTCTTTGTCCTGGGCGATAACAGCCCTAACAGTGAAGACGGCAGATGGTGGGCTAAGCCGGATAGTGCAAGCAAGGGTTGCCAGCCTCCCCGAGCTGGTGTTGTACCGCGTGATTACCTCGTGGGCAAAGCCATGTTTGTCTACTGGCCAAGCGGATTTGAATTCCTCTGGCCGGAAAACTTCAAGGCTCGTCTTTTGAGTAGTGGCCGTAAAAATCTACTCATGCGGGCTATCTATGGCATATTATCACTGCGATGGATCCCGAATGTAGGCGAAATGCGATTTATCTACGGCGGCTCAAATAAAAAGAAATAGGTTTTTTCATCTCCGTCTTGCTGTGTGTTGAAAATCGAACGCACTTAATATGCGATTATCTCATTCGTTGTATTAGGCATAATCAGATAATTTTTGCCACTTAGGTCTGTCAGTGTGGATTTGAAAATTTGGAGGTCGACTGAAATGAGAGCATTGCTTATATCATTATTAATAGGAATAATCTTGATTCTTAACGGCTGCACCGATCTGTCAGAATACCAAACAACACTAATGTGGGGACGTATGGGTGTTACAGTCGAGGATCTGCGCTGTGAGTACCGTGCCAATCCGTATGGAATCGGTGTGGTTAAGCCCCGCTTGAGCTGGGTACTAAACTCTGAGCAGCGAGGCCAAAAGCAAACCGCCTACAGAATTCTTGTTGCCAGCAGCGAAGAGAAGCTCAATCACGACGAGGGCGATCTCTGGGACACAGGCAAGGTCAACTCACAGAATTCGATCCAAATTTTTTACGGAGGCAGACCATTAGAATCTCGCACGAGTTGCTTCTGGAAAGTTCGCATCTGGGACAGTGATTCAAAACCATCAAATTGGAGCAAACCGGCCTTTTGGACAATGGGTTTGCTTGAGCCGGAAGACTTCAAGGCCAAATGGATTGGCTATGACGCGGAACTTCCGGCCGACTACAAAGCGATAGAACCTGGACCACTTAATCTCGAGGGATGCCAGTGGGTATGGTTTCCGCAGGGTGAGCCTGATAAAAGCGCACCGGTTGGTACACGATTCTTCCGACACGCTGTTCAAATACCACCAGCTAAGAAGATAAAGCGTGCAGAGTTCAGATTGCTTGTCGATAACCAGGGTATTCTCTATGTCAATGGCGAAGAAATACAGAGTTTCCGAGGGTGGTCTCCGTCTCACACATTTGACGTGACCGAAAGACTTAGGCCAAACCTAAACACACTTGCCATCGCCGCGACAAATCAGGGTAACAATCCTAATCCGGCAGGACTTGCAGGCAGGTTAATAATTGAATTTGAAACCGGCCAGGCTTTGACGGTTTCCATAGACCGCTCCTGGAAGGTCTCGGACACCGAACAGGATAGTTGGAAAAACCCCCGTTTCGACGATAGCTCCTGGGAAAATGCCATGGAGATTGCTGCCTTGGGACAGGGGCCATGGGGACAAGTTAGCGAAAGCGGACCGGTCCTGCCACCGCCACCGTACCTTCGAAAAGACTTCTCAATCGAGAAACGAGTCAGGCAGGCAATGGTTTACGCTTCGGCTCTTGGTCTTTACGAACTACACATTAACGGTAAACTCGTTGGTGAAGATTACTTCACGCCCGGCTGGACCGATTATCCTACACGTGTTTACTACCAAACTTACGACGTGACTAAGCTCATTGAGAAAGGCGATAACGCCATCGGTGCTATTCTTGCTGATGGCTGGTATGCCGGCTACGTCGGATTCGGACAAAAGCGAGAAAACTATGGGAGCAATCCACGACTCTGGTTGCAGCTTGAAATCGAATATAACGATGGCACAAGAAAAATGATTGTGACAGATGAGAGTTGGAAGGCGTCATACGGCCCGCATCTGGAGGCGGACTTTTTGATGGGTGAGGCATACGATGCACGTAAGGAAATGTCCGGCTGGGCACAGGCCAAATTTGATGACTCCGGTTGGGATAATGTCAGCGTTATAGAAAAAATTCCGAGCAAGCTAAAGTCTTATCCTGGCGTCACTGTACAGAGAATTCTACAGAACAAGCCAGTAGAAATCACAGAACCGAAGAAAAACATATACGTTTTTGATATGGGGCAGAACTTCTCTGGTTGGGCTAAACTTAAAGTCAAAGGCAAAGCCGGTACAAAGGTTGTAATGCGTTTTGCAGAAATGCTGAATCCAGATGGGACTATTTATACTGAGAACCTGCGGGCGGCGCGATGCACTGATACTTACATTCTCAAGGGTGATGGCACCGAAATTTGGCAGCCGCGTTTCACATATCATGGCTTCCGTTATGTTGAGGTCACGGGCTATCCGGGCAAAGCCTCACTTGATACACTTACAGGAATTGTGGTGCACTCAAACACGCCGCTTGTCAGTTCGTTTGAGTGCTCCAATCCAATGGTAAATCAGCTTTACAGCAACATCGTCTGGGGGCAGCGTTCAAACTTCATCGAGGTCCCTACTGACTGTCCGCAACGTGACGAACGATTGGGCTGGACAGGCGATGCACAGATATTTATCCGTACAGCAACCTACAACATGGACGTAGCTGCCTTTTTCACCAAGTGGCTTATTGATCTTGAGGATGCCCAGAACGAAAACGGGGCATTTTCGGATGTTGCACCCCGTTTGGCGGCTATGGGCGACGGTGTTCCCGCCTGGGGCGACGCCGGGATTATTTGTCCGTGGACAATTTATCAGGTTTATGGTGACAAGCAAGTCATTGAACAACATTATGAATCGATGAAAAAATGGATCGAATATTTAAAGAAAAATAGCACAAACCTGCTTCGTCCCGCTTATGGCTATGGCGACTGGGTCTCTATCGGCTCGGACACGCCAAAGGACGTTATTGCCACAGCATACTTTGCTTATAGCACGCGACTATTATCAAAAATGGCTAATGCCATCGATAATAAACAAGATGCAAAAAGATATGAAGAGCTGTTTCAACAGATCAAAAACGCCTTCAATGAGGCTTATGTCTCGCAGGATGGCAGAGTTACCGGTGATACGCAAACGTGCTATTTACTCGCTTTACACTTCGATCTTTTGCCTGAAAGCAAACGTCAGTCCGCCACACAACGTCTAATCGATGCGATCAGAAGAAAGAGATGGCACCTTTCGACTGGCTTTGTCGGGCTGAGTTATCTATTGCCCACACTTACAGAAACCGGCCATCTTGATGTCGCTTATCGTCTGCTCAATAATGATACATTTCCCAGTTGGGGCTACAGCATCAAGTATGGCGCAACTACTATCTGGGAGCGATGGGATGGTTGGACAGAAGAAAAGGGCTTCCAGGATCCTGGCATGAATTCGTTCAACCATTACTCCTTTGGGTCGGTAGGTCGATGGCTGTTTGGCACAGTAGCGGGCATCGAAACTGATGGGCCGGGCTATGAACGAATTATAATTCGCCCAAGGCCCGGCGGAGGCCTAACGTATGCCAGGGCCAGCTACGATTCTATCCATGGTAAAATCATCAGCGATTGGAAAATCGACAATGGTACCCTCACTCTGAATGTAACGATTCCAGCCAATACTACAGCCACGGTCTATGTACCCGCCAAAGATGCCAGTAGTGTCGTCAGCCCTGAAAAACAAGAATCTGTAGAAGGTGTTAAGCTACCGGAAAATAATGTGTGGTTTCTGCGAATGGATGAAGGAGCTGCCGTCTTTGCTGTGGACTCGGGCAGCTATCAATTTATCTCACAGTTGTAATACCAATTGTGCTTGATATTTGCGCCTTTGTCATTTCGACCGAAGCCC
>CAYSPM010000096.1:0-10452 GCA_964432925.1 uncultured Pirellulales bacterium
TAAAAACAGACCTGTCCCGAGCCAAGCCGAGGGATTCCTCGACTCGGCTTCGCCTCGCTCGGAATGACAGTTTTTTAGGTTTTCAATAGAGCCTTATTTACTTTTTGAATTGTGGATTGTATGTAAATCAAAGCTATCTGGCAAGAGGCGATCCATGATAATCCACGTTTATGAATGGACGCATTCCCAGCTTCTATGGGTTGTTGATATTCCGTGTAGCAGCCGGTAACAAAAAGCACACGAAGAAATCCAATTCCGTTGCACCACAATACTGCTTAGATGCAAAGCTAATTGGCAAGGTTCCTTCATGCACCTTAGTGCATGCCTAAATGAGAAAAATAGGGCTCATGCTTTCAATCAGCATGAGCCCCGGATTGATACAATCCCGTGAGCCAACCAAGCCTAAAATGCCATGCAGCTATGGCTATGGTCAACCACGCAGCTACTGCTCGTGCTACTCTTCTGCTGGATACAACCTGATGTCATCAAAGTAAAGCGTACCAGTTCCATCTTGTCCACTACCTCCAACGCCAATGGTCATATCCTGGATTGAAGAAAGAGTCACACCAGCATCGCTAAGTACGCTGAGCGGAATATCCCACTGCTGCCAGGTATACTGCTGCACCGCATTGGGATTATCCGGATGCTCGACTGTCTTTTCAACACCGCCACCTCGCACAACCACATACAATGGCTGGGCCTCATTGGAGGGCATATCTGCGCCAATAGCTGTGACCTGCCAGTCGTCTCCTGTGACCGTGCCGGTAGTTTCTACACCCTCGAACACAGCAGTACCCATTGCATCGACATTGTGACTGGTATATGCCAAGCCGATATAGACGTTTTGCGACATCACAATATTCTGCGGATTGGGGGATGCATCATCGCCAGTGTTCTCATCAGTCGGCTGCTGGATCCAGACGGTATGATTTTCATCTTCAGAGTAATAGCCGGTGAAGTTGATGCCCTGACGTACCACCCTCACCCACAAGGGCAGAGTAATGGCATCGATATTGCTATTTGCCTGGTAAGAAGTCTCAGCAATAATCCGACGGTTCTGGAAGGACCTGCGATTCGATGGTGTGACACACATAAATGCATGCACACTGTAGTTATCCAGTGTATCACGAATCATCACGCCAGCTTTAGCCCATTCGTGGGTGTCCTCTATGCTTACCACACGGGCTGTGATAGAGCCATCACCTGAAAGTGTCTTATAGGCGTAACGGAACTCATCGGCCACATCCCAGATGTCCTCACCGCCGGCACCCATTGCATACGTACCAGTCGGGTCCTCTACAAAGGCTGCAGGATAACCTCTGAAGAACAGCGTCAGTGTCTGGACGCCTCTTCTGGTCCAATCCTGTAGACTATCAAAGGTTCGTATAGCTTCCGAATATGCTACGCCGCCCGTGTTATTGTAGAAGAACGGCATGGATTGCACGCCTGAGTTAGTGATAGTTTGCTCGGCAAAAGGCGCCGTTCCATAACCTACTATTGAGCCATTTTCGTTAATTTGCCATCCGTCTATCCATGTATCAAATATCCTGTCAGGTTTGTAGTCATTGTAGTCTTCAAAGTCATCCACTATCAGATAGCCTGCAACCGTAAAGCTCCATACTTTACCTTTGCTGATGGTTGCATCGGCATTATACTCATCGATTCGCCAGTAATAGGTTTGGCCCATCTGAAGGGCTTCGGAAGGAACATAGGTAGTTTCAAGCTGTCGACCTTGATATATACCTGTTATATCGGAAGCATCAGCATCCTCGACAGCGGACCGATCAATGCCAAAATATACATCGTGCTCAACCGCATTATCTCCCGGCATCCAGCTAAGGGCCGTAACGTTTTCGACGTCTGGTGTTGAGCCTTTTGGCGGATATGGTTTCCAGGCAAGTCGCGGGTCACCTCTCATTAACTGCTCAATCTCTTCTTGTGTTAGCGCCTTGTTATAGATGCGAACGTCGTCGATGAGGCCGTTCCATGCCTGGGGTCCTTCGCCCGGCCTGTTGGTATCAGCGATGAATACGGTAATGTCGTCGGTAGTGAGTAGGCCCGTGGCAGCGCTGCCAGCATCCACTCCGCCATCCACATAAAGGTAAATCATTGAACCGTCATACACCCCGGCAACGTGATGCAATTCGCCGTCATTCACGTTTATGCTTCCAACAGCTTGCCCGACGTCACCGCAATCGAACCGTAGCTGGTCTGTCAACTCATTCCTTACCAATTTCCAGGCAGCCTCCCCTTTGCTGACGATGCTCTGATCCGTCTGTTCGAAAACATCGACTCTCATCCAGGCTGCGACTGTTATCTGCTCTGTGATGTTAAAGATCTCAGCGTTGCCGCAGTTCACATAATCACCGAGACCATCAAAGTCCAGCGCATTGCCATCGTCGTCGTATCCAGCTACCCAGACAGGATTGCCTTGGATGGCACCGTGGTTGCCATGACCGGACCAATCAAGAGCAGTTCTACCATCAGCCTCGTCAAACGTCCACCAGCCGACAAGATTAGGATCGTAAAGTTGAATATCAGGCATAGTGGTAAAGCTCCACACGGCGCCTGTGTAGATCGTGTTGTCCGGTGGACCACCGACTTCATCGATGGCCCAGTAATAAGTGGTGTTAAACTCAAGCGGCCCGGGAGAGTAGTTCGGATCGGCAGTGCTGACGCCATTAACCAGACAACCGCTTCTTGCGTCTACGTTTTCCTTGACCTTGTCTAAGTATACATTGTTTGAAACCGCATAAACGCCCGGCGACCAGGCAAGAACCACCTCTGGGTCTATAGATATTTCACCATCATACGGATAGGGATTATAGGCAGTTTCCGACTCAATTTGAAAACTCCATACGTCGCCCGGCCAGATATCGGAACCACTAACCTCGTCAACGGCCCAGTAATACACGGTTCCGGGCACCAGTCCGCTCACAGCATAAGTTAACTCGGTTGTAAGGCCCTTGTCCGCTTGATCCGTACGATCATTTACATCATCAAAGACCTCACTGAAATATACGTGGTGTTCAGTCGCATAGGCCCCAGGCTGCCAGGATAGATTCACACTTGTCCCTGAATACAAGCTGCCATCAGCCGGGTCGGCGCCAAAGGCCTTTGTCTCCTGGGGCACAGCCGCGTCAAGCTCCCAATCTGTTAATACAAGCGTAGAGGTTGCGAAAACAAACGCATCCATCCGAAGTCCATCCTCACGGCCGCCGACCTGAAGCGTCTGTGTCAACCCTCCAGCGGGCACCGTGAACGAAACACCCGCCTCCCCCCATTGACAGGTATCTTCAGATAGGTTGATCCAGAACCACACGTCCGAAGTAAGATTGTCACAGCCGTTGATCTGTATCCAATCAGCATTCGAGTTCGCGGGTTTCGTCCCGAATCCATTACCATAAAACATGCTGTCATTATCTGCCGCTCCCTGAATCGCCGTATCTATATAAAGCCGCGCGTAAAGATCGTACGTACCGGCCTCCGGGAACGTGACCGTATAGGTGGCAATCCGGTCTTCATGACCAGGGCTCCCTCCACCACTGGGTGTTTCAATCGTAATGTACTGACCACCAAGGGCATTGGGATCAATAATGGGCGGGTCGAAGTGGGCGCCTAGTGTGCCTGATTCGGCCTGGAAGCCGATCACAGCGGCGTTCAGCACACCTGTTAGTCCCAACAGTAGGACAAAAGAAACCAGATAAATCAATTTTCTACACATAATAATCCTCCTTCAAAAAAAATCTGAGATTAAAAAGTTTTTGACCACACACTAAAAACAACAATAGTCCTCGACGGGCAGCCAACCCCCTATGGGTATCTAACCGTCCGTCTCGGACGAACTTCAAAAAATTAGGAAAGATGCTATATGCCTCCTTCAAAAACGTGTGCTTATATAGTATGAACTACAATAGAATTGGCGTTCACCTGCTTCCTTCAACGGATCTAAATAAGCTGCACGGTTATGCACTATACGAAGACCATATCAGGGCTCTATGCTTCGAAGCTACTATTCTATTCTCTCTTAGGAGACCGGTATAATTACCGGACCGATCGCCTATATTATGATACCAAATGGACAGCCCGTGCTTCAAGAGAAATCCCCTCGTTATTTTCACGCCGGCATGGGGATGAAAACATCCGCTGGCACTGTAAGCACGTCAACTTAAAAACAAGCGGGTCTCATGTTTGAAATTAACGTGAGCCCCTTGATTGTTTTAACTCTGTTAGCTTACTGACAAGGCCCTAATGTGCCTTGCAGGTTATTGCTACATTCAACTATTACTCACGTTCATACTTACTTTTTAGAGCAACGGACTCAGGATTATGGTTGTGGTGGGTACAGCCTGATATCATCAAAGTAGAGCTTACCTTCTCCATCCTGCGGAGCTGTTGTGCTTCCAACGCCAATTGCTATACTCTGGACCGTAGAAAGATTCACACCGGCATCGCTAAGAACGCTGAGCGGAATATCCCACTGCTGCCAGTCGGTTGCCAGCACCGCATTGGGGTTGTCTGGATGCTCAACCTTAACACCTTCTACAGTCACATACAACGGCTGGGCATCATTAGCACCCATTTCTGAACCGATAGTTGCGACCTGCCAGTCACCGGTGACATTGCCGGTAGTTGTGACGTCAGAAAATACAGAGATTCCTATCAAGTTGATGTTGTGGCTAGTATGCGCCAGGCCAATGTAAACGTCTGTCGGCATTGGTATGTTCTGCGGGTTGGTAGACATATCATCGCCGGTGCTGGTAGGTTGCTGCTGTATCCAGTTGATGCGATCTGTGGAGTAGTAACCGCTGAAATTATGGCCCTGGCGTACAAGCTTTACCCAAACCGGTGTGGTAACGTTGTTTGCATCGCTGCTTGCCGTGAAAGATTCACCACCGATAAGCGGACGATTCTGGAAGGCGCTACGACCAGCCGGTGTAACACACATAAGGCCGTGCACACTGAAGGGCTCCAGTGTCTCACGGATCATCACGCCAGCCTTGGCCCATTCGTTCGTATTTTCTACGCTTACTACACGAGCAATGATAGAGCCATCACCTGAGAGCGTCTTATAAGCATAACGGAACTCGTCGGACAGATCCCAGATATCCAAGCCGCTTGCGGACATGGTGTACGTATCGGCCGGGGCCTCCACAAGGGCCGGCGCATAGCCTCTGAAGAACAGTGTCAGTGTCTGGACGTTTTCTCTGGTCCAGTCATTCAGCGGAGCATCAAAAACGCGTGTGGCCTCTGAATATGCTACGCCGTCGATGTTGGTGTAGAACAAAGGCATGGACTGGAAGCCAGCGTTAACGACAGTTAGCTCGGCAAAAGGTGGCGTGCTATAACCCACTTGTGAGCCGTTTTCGGCTATGCCCCATCCATCCACCCATGTATCAAATATCCTGTTGGGCTGATAGTCGATGTAGTCCTCAAACCAATCCAGAATGATGTAATCGGCAGTCGTAAAGCTCCAGATATGACCTATGTTGATTGATCCATCAACACTACGTTCGTCGATTCGCCAGTAGTAAGTCTTGTTCCATTCAAGAGGAGCTTCTGAGGGGACATACGTTGTGTCATCAAGGTCCTGCTGGCCACGATAGATACCCGGAGTGTGTATATTAGCATTGGCTACATCGTTGTAATCACTGCCAAAGTACACGTAGTGGTTGACAGCTCCATCTCCTGCAGTCCACCGAAGGGTAGGTGTGTGGATGACTCCTGTGGCGCCATTAACTGGTCTCGAACCTATAGCACTTCGTGGTAGAAAGAATGCATCTCTCGGTATAATTTCTCGCTGTATGGAGTCACTTTCCCAGCTTAAGCGTGCCGTTGCGGGTCCCCAGCCATCAGAATATTCCATCTCAAGCAATGCCTGCCCAGCAACAAGATCGATAGTGCCCGTATCCTCCAGGATATCGTCGTCTCCAGGCCAATTGTCAATAATCAGTTGTCCGTTTATCAACAATCGGACGCCATCTGTTAAACTACGAAGGACAATAAAGGTATATGTACCATCATGTGGCACTTCTAATTCAGCGGTCCATCTGACCGACCAAGTATCTACGGGAAGTAGATCATCCGGTGTCCCGTAACTCCAGTCAAAGTCTATACTATAATCTGTACGGGTGAACACCGGTTGACCTGACAAATTCGCGTTGTCATAGTACTCGGCCTTTATACCCGCACCGGCGCCGAGAGCGGTGAACCTCCAGACATCGCCTGTCCAAGAACCGTCGGGGTGCTGGTCATTTACCTCATCGATTCGCCAGTAATAAGTAGTATTAGCTTGCAAGGGTCCGGGTTCAAAAGTTGTAAGAGGTTGATTGCCCTGGAATTCATGCGAAGAGGTATCCGCATTAGCAACGGCGGTTTCATCAATACCGAAGTAGACGTCATGAGTTTGTGCATACATCCCCGGCTGCCAAGAAAGGTCTGCGTCTAATTCTATCCAACGACCGCCGTCAGCAGGGTTGGGGCTATGCGCTATTAAGGGCGCACTGGTAAAGTACCAGACGTCACCCGTTCGCGTCTGATCTGCCTCGACTACGTCGATGCGCCAGTAATAAGTGGTTGCTGGTTCAAGAACAGCAATCCTATACTCTGTGCCAGTCTGATTTTGTTTGAATTCATCGACCCCTGGCGTCGGATTAGTACCGACGTACACATCGTATGATTCCGCATTCTTTCCCTCTGTCCACTGCAATAGTCCATCGAGAACACCTTCAGCACTATTACGTGGAATTGGATTGCTGGCCTTAAGACCAGCTGCGAGCACAACCGTCCCAAAAACACTCGGACGTTGCCAGGCACTTCCATCAGTTGCATGCCAAGCGATTTGAGTATCACGGTTATTGTCTCCATCTTCATCATCATCGTTAATGTGCAAGTCTAAACCCAGTTCAACACCTAATCCGATACCCTTATTGTAAAAGTCCAGAGTATCCCATGGGAATTTTATTTCGAGAGTATACCCATCATCGGTCTCCAACACGATCCATTCCACGCCGACGAAGCTTCTTGGGGCATTACGGTCTGTCATCTTCTTATCATCAGGAACACTGTACCAGTCAACACAATAGTGGTAGTCATCGCTACCATACCTACTTGCATCCTTTTCGTTGCCAATATCGATATAAATCTCTATGCTATCATCCTGCCACCCCTCTCCAGAATCGTTCTGCAAGTCCTCATCGTTGACATCAACGAATAAATAAAGATAATCTAAATCCCACAGAGCTTGCCAACTACCAGAACAATCAATAATCGACTCAGGCGGGCTATCTCCTGCGACGTGGTTTAGGAACAAATGCTCCTCTGAGTACGACCAGATGTTCTCTTTGATACCATCGATAACCGGCAATGGAGTTCCCCCTGGTGGGATCTCGGCGTCTTGAGCTAAGGCGTGACCTGCTAGTCCCAACATCAGGCCAAAAGAAACCAGATAAATAAATTTTCTACACATAATAGCCTTCTTTCAAAAAGAGAAAAAATAATCATGAGTTATCTTCGGCCATATACCTAAATAACCCTCTTTAACATGTATTTGAGTAGTATTGCCTTGATAGAATCTGTTCTTAGCAGTACCAAACCAAAACGCCTAACTTGCATTTGGTGAAAATATGCGCTAATACAAAAAGATGATTGATAATTTAAGAGGTTTTTGCATACCTCCTTCCTTCGCCGATTAGCCAAAGCCTCCACATTAGAATTGACGCAAAAAGACGTTTTCACTAAAAGCACAAATTCAGCGCCAGAATCGTGTACCTCGAACACACTTTCCCCTCTTATTGGCAAGAATCACGTATTTCTCCTGCCTCCGGGAACGAATGCTCACAAACCACTTCATTATGATTTATACCAAATCAGCCCCTCTGTTTTCAAGAAAAATCTCGTATAAAACGAGGCTGGCTATTTTTATAGGACTTTTTACTTGACGGTCTTTTACAAATTTGGTATAATCATTCTCAGTTTCAAGGAGGAGTGGCTTTATGATGTACAATCCAAGAAAAAAACACGGATGTCCCTTCTGACTTTGATTATCCGTATTTAACTGCTATCATCACCCTCCTCAACGGAGCCCCTGCTCCTCATGCACCATCCTAAAGTCTTATAAGGGCAGGGGCTCATTCCTGCATCTCCAGTTGCGTAAACTTGTTTGTTGTGCCTAATACATAAAGTCGGCATGGTATTCTGCAGCACAACTTGTTTAAGCAACCTATAGTTGCGTCAAGCCCCGCATCTACCGAAAGTTTAATAATTCCTATTGGCAGACGTAAGGTTTTACTCATGGCTGCAATTAGATTGGTATCGATGTCGCAGCCGATTCATTGAATCTGAATAGAGAATGCCACCATAGAATGCGATCTCTGTAGCACTACAGAGATATACCCAAAGTAATATTTTTGATCCCATCTTAAATTCTGGTAACCGTTCACGGCCTTATATGTTGAATTTGGGCCATTTTACGTCATTGCGAGCGAGGCAGAGCCGAGCGCGGCAATCTCTCTGTTGCGAAGATCTGAGATTGCTTCGGCCTAAAGGCCTCGCAATGACACAAAAACGCTGGTTTGCCCCCGTGAATAGTTACAAATTCTGATGTTCATAAGGTTTTTAGAAAGCACCCTTTTCCCCCTATTTTCAACAGATTCTTCTTGACGCGTGACTCATATTATGTTAGGTAAAAAGCATCGGACACATAGCTTTGGAAATGGAGGAGGTCATATCTGACTGAAGCCTTATAGGCTAACGAGCTATGTGATCAAGGAAGACATCTCGGAGGAGGAAGAGACGTGCCGATACATAATAACAATGCAAGGAGCGTTGTATCTGTGTCTGTGGTGATTGATGTAAAAGCAACACCAACTGAACAGGCAAGCAGCTACAGTCAGTTCTTAAAGGGGGGATTAACTAACTATCCGCGTAGGCAAAGCCTCTCTGACCGCAACCTATTTTCTGGCGTTGCTAAATGTGTGTATGTACACGGCTATACCATAACCTCAAGATTCGTAAGATTTTGTGCCACCGTTCGTGGCTTGGCGAAGCAAACGTCCAGATGGGGCAATACAAAGCAATTCAGACAAGAGGCTTGTCCAGATTCCGACGGCGAGATTCTGTTAAAGGGGCCTTCCTGCCTTTGGCATTGCCTGATTAAAGCTAAAGGAATTTTATTTGCACCGAAAACCCACATGCAGCAAGATGGCCTATGGTTTTCGTTTAGGCATTCTGCTATACAAGTAGAACCGATTCTTTCATCTCCCGGGCCTTTGGTTGTAGATAACTCAGCTCGTGGTCCGCCGACGCGCATGTGATGACAGAGACCTTGAAGAAACTTTTCTTGGTTTTTTAAGTCACTTTATAAAAACCATCTTGGCCAAGACCAGTAAATCGAGTTAAGGCCTGCTTTCTGTTAGGCAGATATAAAATAAGGAGGTCACAGGACGTGAAAGGCAAAATGTTGACAGGAACAATGCAGCGATGCCGATACGGTTTGCTTTTCGGTGTGTTAGGAAAGACACTGTATCAGGCGGGAAATGCTTAATGATAGGGATTAGGCAAGGAGGTAAAAAAAATGTTAAAGAAAATTTTAAGTGAGGTTGTACTGCTAACTGTGCTTGGCATGGCGGTTGTGCCTGCAACGGCAGGAGAATTGAAACGCTACGATTGGCCGTGCGAGTTCAAATTCGTGGATCTGTGCGATATTCCCGTGTATATGAATGTTGGACTGTATGTGGAAATCCTAGACCAGCACATGCTGAAAATACTCCTGGAGCAAGAAGATATTGACACCTATTCGGGATGTGTCACAATCGACATCAAGAGCAATTTTGACCTGATTCTCGGCTGCTATACAGAACTCAAAGAAGCTGGCCTGGAAATGGGTGGTAAAATGTCGTGCGAGATTAAACCGGATACGTTTGTTCCGAAGACGCTTTGCAACACAGTGGCAGAGAGAGAAGTCTGCGTGAAGTATGATAAGGTCAAGATCACACACCACGACTATGGCAAGGACGTCCTCGTTGGTAATGTGATCATTCAGGTAAAACCTGGTTTTGAGTACACATGGGTAGATCCGTAGTAGTCGCTTAGCGTAGCAACGAATGACAGTTACGTTACGAATTTGCGTAACTAAGAAGAGGTTATTTGCTTCGTTAGAGCTTTTGATAATTGACAAGAAACAACAAGATAGCGTAGGGAGGGATGATAAGTCCGTTCCTCCCTATAGTTTTCAGGGCTGTAACTAACGAGTATTCAGCAGAGACAAATAGTCCTCGATTACCGTAGGTTATTGCATATATCGGTTAGGAGAGGAGGTGGTTAGTTAATTTGCAAAAACCTAAGATATCCTCCGATATCTCTCGGAAAAATTAACTAAAGCTGTGCCTGTTCAACTAATACTGATTGTGAATAATCAATGCGCTTATTCTTGTCATTTCGAGCGATTTAGCC
>CAYSPM010000097.1:0-10403 GCA_964432925.1 uncultured Pirellulales bacterium
GGGCGAACTAAAACAAGGTGAGGAGCTTTTTATCCGATATTATTCAATAAGAACAGTTTTTAACATGAGTTTCGCCGATATACGTTGTACGTGGCAAGGAAATCTTTCAGCACAATTTAGGCCTTAGAATGGGATAGCTCTGGAAGCAGGGAGTCGATAAAAACAGTGATTAGAAAAGTTATCATTGTCAAGACTCTGTCGTTTATAATTCTCATCTCCGGGTTTGGCTCAGCCGGCAAGGCTGTCGATTCAGCAAATAGAATAGATGTTTTTGATGAGACGGTTAATGGTAAATACGAAATCCGGCTGGTCATCAGTCTAAATCGGTTCTCAGGAACTCAGGTCCGCATTAACAATTCCTATTTCGACCTTTTGACCATACCCGGTTATGGGTATACTTGCGATATTGGTAAGCCTCAGTTACCCTCGTTACGAGTCCTGCTTGCGGTTCCTCCATCTGTAATGAGTTCTGTAGTAGTGAAACGCTCCGACTTTTATGTATTGCCAGGAAACTACAGAATCCTTCCTGTTCAAGAGCCTCAGAGCGATTTACAGCGAAGCATACAGAAATTCGAGATAGATAATGTGTTTTACAGTCAGAGTCTTTTTTACCCCGATGAATTAGTGAAAATCGGCGACAGGGCAGTACTACGGGACTATGAAGCTATGCAATTGGAGATATTTCCTTTTAAGTACAACCCGGCTACAGGAGAAGTGCGGTTCTATTCTGAACTGGATATTGAACTGGAGTTCGAAGGCGAACCTGTCAAACAAAGTAAAAGCCCTCTGATTGAGGATTTCTACGAAGGCGCAATCTATAATTACGATGATGCGACAGATTGGCCGGTGGCATCCGAACCTGCGCCTGAACGCGTAGGGCTTCGGGCGCTAAGTGCCCAGCAAGCCTATGACTATTTAATAATTGTTTATGATGACTTTTTTGAGAGCATCCTGCCTCTTCGAGATTGGAAGGTCGAGAGCGGCTTAGCAGTAGAGGTAATCAAGACAAGTCAGATACCCGATGAGGGGGATGGACTTGATGATGAGGATATCCGTAATTATATCGCCGATCAGTATATCAATCGTGGTATTACTTACGTTCTCTTAGCTGGTGACATCGAATATATACCCACGCACTATGCGCTGCACCAGCCAGCAGGTGGGGAATCTTTTTTACAGCCCACAGATCACTACTACAGCACCGTTGATGGCGATGATTACTTCTCTGATGTTTTCGTTGGGAGAATTCCCGTAAAGAACGCTGCCGAGCTTGACGTAGTTGTGAGTAAGATTGTCAACTATGAAAAGGCAGATCGCACAGAGGATACTGACTGGTACAAAAAAGCGACTTTATTCTATTCCAGCGAGCAGGAAAAGTGGAGGTTGACAACGGAGTTCGTTAGCGAGCTCCTTGCTGAGAATGGTTATATTCATGTCGATATATTTAATGATTCCGAGCATGATTCCAATGACATCATTGAAGCGATAAATGAGGGTAGAGGATTCTTGGTCTACAGAGGTCATAGCAATTTGAAGTGCTGGATCCCTGTTTCTTTCTGTAGCCTTGATGCACTAACATTAGAGAATGGATGGAAACTTCCCGTTGGGATAAGCTGCTCTTGTAACACGGGACTCTTTGCCGAAGCAGGCCATGATTGTCTCGGAGAAACACTGCTAAAGGGGGATGTTGCTAAATATCCCAACGTTAACGGATGCGTAGCCTTTTTTGGCTCTGCCGGAATTAGCTTTACTGGCTACAACGATGAATTAGAAAAAGGCATATTCAAGGCAATCTTTCATGACAACATTACCACTTTTGCCAAGGCTACGAACAAGGCCAAATTGTATATGTATAGCTATTACGGTCACAGTTACTACTCTCCCTTGCACTTCGATTTATATAACAATCTTGGTGACCCATCGTTGCAGATGTGGACCGATACTCCAACGCCGAGAGGCTCCTTAATATTCTCGGTAAAGAATAGTTCGAATGAGATTGTTGCCTCGTTTGATAATGATGGAAATCTCATTCTAAAGGGAACGCTCACCCAGCAACTGCAGATCGATGAAGTACCCACGGATTCATTTGTGATAGCTGATTCAAGCGACAATATAATTAGTTACATCGATAGCCAGGGGAATATGTATATAGAAGAAATTCTGTTGGAATCGCAGGAGGGCTGTGATCCGGCAATTGGGGCCTTTGTCGTAAAGAACTCAGCCGGTGACATTGTAAGTTGTATTGATTACATCGGCAACTTATATCTAACCGGCGGATTGTATGAAAATGCTAATCCATGAATTAAACCCTTTAATAAGCCTCAGGCTTATTAAGATCGATTCGACACATGGCTTACGATAATGGTGTGTGATCGACAAGATAAAACAGAAGGGAGCTTGAAATGGCAAGCCTTTTAAAACACAGATCAATGGTTGTTTTTTTTATTGTTATTGCCATCGTCTTAGCTACTGTCGCCGGAGGCAACGTCACGGTCAAGGAAGGTCACATACAAGCGGATTCAGCAACATTAGGAAGCGGAAGTGACTTTGTAGAAATTGGGGCTGATATAGACAGCGATACGACTTGGGATGGCGTTGGCCTGAATGAGCACGGTTACCAGTTGGTTTTGAAAGGCAGAACGCCCGGAACAAAGCAAGAGATTCTCAGATACGGAGACAGCAGCTTTGCATTCACTTTGCTTCATATACTTGCAAGAAACGACAACGGCGTAGCGGAGATGGGCAAAATTGGCTGCTATGGCGGATGCAGCGAGCAAGGAGGTGCATTGCCCTATCCAATGTACATTTATATTGGCGCACAGAAATCAACAAGCTGGGACAATGCCTTTATGAGAATCGACGCCATGAACAGATTGGGCCTGGGCCTGGCAGATAACTGTAGACCTAACTACCCACTGGAAATCGGAACAAGTGTTGGCGACATATCGGTTTATACAGCAAATAAAATCTCAGCCGATGGATACCTCGCAAAGACGAGTGTTTTTGACAAAAGCAAGGATGTCTGGAATTACATCAAAGACGCAAACTACTATTTTTCAAATGGAGAAATAGATCCAAGAAAGTTCTATGGCTATGTAAGCTACACTATCACTGACTATTCCAGGCCTGTCATCGTTTCTCCGGGTACAGAGGCAGATGACTTGCCGGCGTATTCTTATCCACACGAGAAACTCGAAGAGGTAATTTCATTAGATGCGGAGATAAGCCTTTTGCGCCAGGCAGTCTATGAGCTCAAACAGCAGAATGAGGCCCTTCAATCTCAGTTGGATGAGCTTAGAGCCGCGGTTGAGGGCGAATAAAAGAATGGGCGAGTCAATATCTCTGCCGGGGGCTTCGCAAGGCAAAATCGGCGGAAAGGATCAGGCTATTTAGCTGTGTCCCTTTTTCTCGTGGATAGTAATATCAGGTTTCTTATTCCTTGAGTGTCCCGGGCGGCAAGCCAGCGCTTCTCAAAGTCTTTTTCCTGTGCGATCTGAGCTATCACCATAAGTGCCCTGAGATGATAGTTTCTTTCATCCCTGCTGCCAGCTAGAACAAACATTGTCTTAACCGTCTCGGGTGCGTGGGAAAAAACAATTCCGTCACGAGCGCGGACAAGTAATATGTCGAATTTCTTTTCGCCTTCTACAATGATATGCGGGATAGCAAGTCCGGGCACAACAATGGTGCTACCCTCAGCCTCGCGATGCAAGAATTTTTCGAAGAGCACATATTCGTCCGTATCGAGTCTCTCGGCTAGAATAGTCGCTACCTGTCGGAAGACCTTCTCGGCGGTGCTTTTGCCTTGAAGATCGAGGACAACGCATTTTCTTACAAGTCGATCGAATCTGTCCTCGATAATTTCATCGCGCTCGATCAGAATATCACGCAGCTCGTTCTCAAGCGTGACAGTCTTAAGCTGTCTGTCGGTGACGCGCTCAACGACGTGCATCACGGCTGAGGCCCTACTGACCCGTCTGGAAACATAAAACCAAAACCAGGCTGCGCTTATGACCACAAAGCCGGCAGTAATCAGCAATGGCACTTTGCCCATATCTATAATTAAGGCACCGTATGCGACTATGGCGGCAATATGAGGATAAGGGTATAGCGGTGATATGAACTTGGGTCGATAGCTCTGTATTCTGCCCTCGCGCATCATAATCACGCTGGCGTTGTCAAGAATGAAAAGTATTATCATTAAAGTCGAGGCCGTTTTAACCAGCACTTCAATATCAAGAAAAACAATGGCGGCAATCATAAATCCACCTGTAAGCAGTATGCTGGTGTGAGGCGTTCTGAAGCGCTGGTTCACCCTGCCCAGAAGTGGAGGGAGCAATTGGTCTCTGCTCATGGCCATAGGTGAGCGAGACGCAGCGAGTATGCCGCCGTTTGCGGTGGTCACAAAAGCAGCGATGGCGGCTACGCTCAACAGAGCAAATCCAGCCAGACCCATGAATTTGCTCGCAGCCAGCGAGACCGGCAACAGACTGCCTGCAAGCTCCCGTCCATCCACCGAGCCAACCGTGATAGTGACTACCGTGACATAAAACAGCGTTACGACGAACCAGGCCAATATCATGCCCAGAGGGAGGTTTCTGCCGGGGTGTTTCACTTCTTCTGCGATGCTGGCAATTTTAGTCAAACCGCCAAAACTTATGAAAACGAGACCGGCGGTGGCGAGTACGGCAGCCCAGCCTTTGTCGGTAAAGCCTGTATAGCGATCTGCATTGACCCCTCTGGCACCCAAAAACACAAAGCATATAAGTATTGCCAATAGTGTTATCACAAGAAGAACCTGAAACCTGCTCGTGTGTTTTACGCTCACGATATTCAAAGCCGTAAAGGCCACACAGCAGATAACACTTATAGCCTTGAGGTGCCACTGGCCTAACTGCACGTGAAAAAGCATTTGCAGGACAATCTCAACGAGGACCGCCATTCCAACAACAGCAAAGGCGCTTTTCAGTGCCAGTGAGAACCAACCCGCTAATCCACTGAATAACCCCAGAACCGGGCCAAAGCTTCGTTCGACGAAGAAGTACGTTCCGCCTGCTCTGGGCATGGCGGTGGCCAGTTCGGCTTTGCTCAGAGCACTTGGCAATACCAGAATCGATGCGAGAAGATATGAAAGGATTACGGCGGGTCCGGCTTTAGCGAATGCTATGGCTGGCAAAACAAATAAGCCCGAACTTATCATTGCGCCGGACGCCACAGCGAACACGTCAATTAAGCTGAGTTGTTTCTTTAATTGAGCCACGGCAAAACTTCCTTGTCGTTGCCGAACGGTAGGGCATATCCGCAAGAATAACTCTATAGAATATATTAACAGATTCTGTCGGCGGTGGTAGTGGTTTTTCGCTTCGGACGCAAAGTAGCCAAGCAATCAATCTGAGCTTGCCGACTTAAAAATTCGCTTATGCCGGAAAGTGGAGCCCCACGGGCATAGCCCGTGGCACCTTTCCATTCTCCGTAGTAGAACTACTACGAAGGATGAACACCTACGGCGGAACCCGCCGAAGCACATCCGCCTTCGCTAAAGCTTCGGCGGATACCCTTCTCGCATTCATCCACGGGTAGAACCCGTGGCTTTCTGCAAAGGCGGGTAAATTATGGGGACGTGCGCAAAATAAAATGGAGTCGCCCCTCCTCCGGAACGACCCCGAATGAAATCTAAGTAAAACCAGCGATGTTAAATTCTGAGACGTCGGTACCGATTTTACATTATTATCAAAAGGGCGGGTCGTTCCTCCTCCTTGGGTCAATATGAATTGTCGGTTTTAGGACGCTCCGCCCATATTGCCAAGTTTGTTTCAGATAATGTTAATATGCAAAAGACATGCCAGCATCGAAAGACACAAAATAGTTCAGGACACTCGTCAAACCTAAGGATTTACAGCCAAAAAAGTTATACCTTTTCGCATATTTGAGCTTGCAAGAAGTGGCAGCGCTGTATCCACACTTTATGTTGCCGGTTTTCAACACCCCCTATGCCTAACTGCTCTATTTATACACAAGAACATTCTACAACTTGTTAGATAACAATGTGATCCGTCATGTGTTCACAAAACACCACACTCAAGAAACTTATCAACTACTGCTGGCTGTCAATCCAGCACATAATCCTTGATGTAGTCTTACAGGTACAATTGCCGTTATGGACGAATAGACAAAAACTAATCAATCCGGCTTTTGATACTTGGCTGAGCAAATCCGTTCCGTCCAGTTACAGTGCCAAGAACCGAACAGCGTTTTTTTGCCGGCTCGTTGCTGATCAATCCTGAAAATGGTTTCTTTACGCCATCCTGAAATTTCAGCGGCAATCATCTCAATAAGGGACTCAGGCAGCTCAAGTCTGTTTAACTCAAGAGGGTCGCTGCTTAGATTGTATAAGGAGACTGTCTTATTCTCCGGACTATATGTGAACTTGCGATGACCTCGTACAAAACCTGCTGGTCCTTGTTGCATCCAACCTGCAAAATAGGTCTTCCTCTCGACGGGCAGCGGTCTAAGCGCATTGGCCCCGTCAAAATCGCCAGATTCCGTCTCAAATCCAAGTAGGCCCAGCAGGGTCGGCACCAAATCAACCGAGCTGACCAGTTCGGTTATACGGGTGCCGGGTTCAACCAAAAAAGGCGCCCTCAAACAAAATGGTATACGCAAAACCTCGTCGAAAGCTATTCGTTCATGACCGAGCAAGCCATGCTCGCCAAATGCCTCGCCGTGGTCCCCTATAACGCAAAAGATCGTTTCGTCTACAAGATTAAGCTTGGCAAGCTCCACATCCAGTGCCGCCAAAAATTTATCAGTATAGGAGATCGCCTGTCGGTAACGTTCCACAGGGTCTCGAGCGGGCTCAGCAAACCATTCGGGAACAACGTATGGATCGTGGCTTACTGAGCACATAATGGTTAAGAAAAAAGGTGTGCCGTCAGATGTTATCCATTCTGTGATTGGTTCTAACATTGAGAACTCATCACAACCCAGATAACCAACGAAGCTGTTGGGATCGTTCAAATCATCTCTGGCCCAGAACTTATCGAAACCAAGATTGTGGACCAGACTCGGGCGAGACTCAAAGTTGCCTTTGGCCGATTGAAAAAACGCGGTACGGAAACCTAATTGGCCCTTCAGTAATGTGGACAAGCTGGCGTAGGGCTTTTCCACAGGAATCGTTTCGGCAATATCCTGAGAAACAGAGGGAAACCGCCCCGTCAGTAGCGCGAACAGTGCTTTCGTTGTATGTGTCACTGTCGAACGAGCGTTCGTAAACTCGATACCCTGCCTTGCCAAAGTGTGAAGGTATGGTGTCAAATGGCTCTGTTTGTCTGCCAAAGAAGTGTAGTTGTACTGAATTCCCTCAAGGACCACCAGGACAACATTGTGATTTGCCCGGTCCGGTTTTAACGTCATCTTTATCTGATCAAAGTAAGGTATCTTTCGTGTGGCGTCGGCAATATCTGCGCTAGTGATATCTCGCAAATCAGGTAGAACAAAGCTCATTACCGCCCTTAACTGTGAATTGTAGCGCAATCCGGCGGAAACTACCTGCGGAGAGCCACGCTTGACCACCGCTCCCCAAGCTGGAACGCTCATACCGACGATTACGATGCAAACTACGATTCTGCCAATGAATCGCCTGCGATTGTAGTTCGGTTGTGCCGGCTTTGCCAAAGCGAAGAAGAAGAAGGTAAGGGCAACAAAACTGGGGGCGAGCAAAGCGATTGCCGCCTTTGGCATCCGTATCAGATTGACGGCAACAATGCCCAAAGAATTCAACGGATCATGGATCAGCGGCAGCAGTTCTGTTGGCAGGATTTGTATTCCTGTTCTTATCAACCAGCCAGCATTCATAACCGACCATGTACACATTACAGCCGCTATGATAGTAGCTGTTCGTATGATCCATTTTCGTGGCCATCGAAAACAGACTATTGCGAGGATAACTTCGATGCCCAGCAGAACAGATATGTCTGCTAATATCCAGCCAAGGTATTCTTCGATCAAGTTGTATCGCCAGGAATGAAATAATTTGACCGTTAGTGTACAGAATAGCGCGCCGAACATTATAACGCTATACGCCCGTGGGACTAACAGAGCATACAGCCGGCGAACAGAGAGAATCCTCTTAGTTTTCGAATCAGCTCGACAGCCTTGTCTACGCATAACTTTAAGATACAAAAACTCTTTGACTATGGCAAGTTCGTTTCACTTGTTATCTATCTGTGGGGCGTATCGTTCACCAAGGCTGTAAGCGCTTAAGTAGGTTAATCGCTAACCAAAGCTATGTTACTACTGCAGTGTCATTTCTTTGGTGCTGGCTTCAAACCCACGGCTTTTCGGAGTTTGGCAACCATATCGGTTTCTTCCCATGTGAAGTTGGGATGGTTTCGACCAAAGTGACCACCGTGCGAGGTGTCAGCATAAATCGGACGTGCGAGGTTCAGATGCTTAATCATACCTTTCGGAGTTAGGGGGAAGATATCCCGCACGATTTCGCTAATTCTCCGCTCACTGATCTTCGCTGTGCTTTCAGTATCGATAAGAACTGATATCGGCTCAGCCACGCCGATCGCGTATGATAGCTGAATTTCACAGGCATCGGCAAGACCCGCCGCTATGATATTTTTAGCAACGTATCGCGCCATATAGCTTGCGCTTCGGTCAACTTTTGAAGGGTCTTTACCGCTGAAGCAGCCACCGCCGTGGCTGCCTCTTCCACCATATGTATCGACGATTATTTTTCTTCCGGTCAGGCCACAATCTCCTCTGGGGCCACCAACAACAAATCGGCCAGTCGGATTGACGTGAAATATCGTATCTTTATCGACAAGACGCTTCGGCAAAACAGGCAGGATCACTTTATTGATTATCTGTTTGCGTAGTTTCCTATATGGTATGGAAGGGGCATGTTGTGTAGAAACTACGACGGTATGAATTCGCCTTGGCTTATCGTTTTCATATTCAACTGTTACCTGGCTCTTACCATCAGGTCGCAGCCAGGGCAATTTCTTGCCCTGACGCATCTGTTCCAATCGGGTTGTCAGATTGTGAGCCAGTTGAATTGGCATCGGCATAAGAGCCGGTGTTTCCTTACAGGCGTAGCCGAACATGAGTCCCTGGTCGCCGGCTCCCTGCTCTTTATGCAGGCCCGTGCCTTCGGTAACACCCTGTGAGATGTCTGGACTTTGCTTTCCTATAGATACAATCACCGCACAACCCTCATGATCGAAGCCCAATTCAGGGTTGTCGTATCCAATTTTCTTTATCGTTTGACGTACCACTGTAGGAATGTCCACAATAGCTTTCGTTGTTATCTCGCCAGCGACTATCACCATACCGGTTTTGACCATTGTTTCACATGCGACTCTGCTATTGGGGTCCTGTTCGAGCATCGCATCAAGGATCGCGTCAGATATGTGATCAGCTACCTTGTCAGGATGGCCCATCGTCACAGATTCACTTGTGAAAAGATAATTTGTAGTATCGCAGTTAGGATTGCTATTAGATTTCTTTTTTGCCATTGTATACCGACCTCTTTTCTATTCGTCATTGCCATCCTACAGGGCAACCATTTTTTCATTAACTATTTGAGCGATAAATCATCAAAACATTTGTAAAGCAGCGCTACAGTGATAAACAGAACCAGGATCGAAACCAAAATGGCATAATAAATGATGTTAGGCTAAGGTCAAGCCTAAAATGAAATTGGAAGGCGGTAAGGTATACCTTAGTTTTTCTATTTCCACAGCAAAGATAGCCGGAACGTGATTAAGCCTTAATCGCCGGAAGGGCCTTCTAAATTTAATAAGCCTGAGGCTTATTAATGAGCTGCTGAGAGAATCCACTGTACTATTGTAAAATTTATTATGATGTTCTCTAGTGCCGTTTCAAATAAATAACTGTCACTTTTCAAAGACACATGACCACCTGTCATTCCCGCCCCTGCTTTCGCAGGGGCAAGCTTGTCCCCGCGTAAGCGGGGAGCGGGAATCCAGGAAAAACGCAATGTCTGGTTTCCGAATCAAAGCCTGCCCTGAGCGCAGCCGAATGGGTCCGGAATGACAGAGCCGAAATGTTAACCTGATTTTTTAGAAATTGCACTAGCTTACTGCGCAGGCCTGACTTTAGATAGTAGGTTTCTTTATGTTTAGGCATCACTGCCAGCATCCGCTCAAACGCATGGATCTTCTCCTCGTTGGCTGTCGCAGTATGAAACCGTTGCTCTGCCTTAAAATATTCTGACGTCAAATTCGCTGGCATAATTGTTATGCCTAATTAAACCAGATAACAATCTGGCAATCAAATCCCAACGTTAGAAATTGAGCTTTATCTCGCCGCTATGGCACCCTGGCTCTAATTTGCCTTCGCCCACCCATTACGGGTAGTAATCATAAGCCGAT
>CAYSPM010000098.1:0-10322 GCA_964432925.1 uncultured Pirellulales bacterium
AAAAAGGAGTAATGAGTATGAAAACAGATCAAAAAACCGTTCGGCTTGTTTTGTGCAGTATCCTGATACCGGCTTGTCTTTCGGTAGGTTTCGCAGCCGGGACAGGTGGGTCTCCTCCTGATTGGGCAAATCCACAACTAACGGGTCGGAACCGCCTGGCCCCCCACGCGACGATGATGATCTATCCAGATGTCGAGACAGCAAAGCAGGTTGAAGCCATAGCTTCGCTTGAGGACCGGTCGAAGTCACCGTGGTTTTGCTCGCTCAATGGTGAATGGAAGTTTCTATGGTCTCCAAGTCCGGATGAAAGACCGACGAACTTCTTCAGAACGGATTTTAATGATTCCGCCTGGAAAACTATCCCTGTACCCTCGAATATTGAAACACAGGGCTATGGTGTCGCCATTTATACCAATGTAGGATATCCGTGGGTCAAGTTTGACGAAAGGCCGCAGCCGCCGGGTATACCCAACTTTAATAACCATGTTGGTTCTTACCGTCGAACCTTTGAGGTCCCACAGAACTGGAATGGGCGGCGGATCTATATCGCCTTCGACGGCGTGAATTCATTTTTTTATCTATGGATCAACGGCGAACGCGTCGGCATGAGTAAGGACAGCCGCACAGTCGCCGAATTCGATATCACTGATGTTGTCAAGCCGGGGAGGAACCAGATTGCAGTACAGGTCTTTCGCTGGAACGACGGTTCGTGGCTGGAGGACCAGGATTTCTGGCGTCTGAGCGGCATCTTCCGCGATGTATACATTTGGTCGACCGACAAGCTCCATATTCGTGACTTCCAGATTACGACCGCACTTGATCAGGAATACGACGATAGTGCGCTTTTAATCGATTTGGCAATTCAAAACATGAAAACGCAAGCCGAGGTCGTGACATTAACGGCTGAGCTACTAGACGACCAGGGCCAACAGGCCATGTCCACTATTACCGCATCCTGCAATTTGCCCGCTGCGCAAGAAAGCAGGTGTACTCTAACAGGCAGCGTTAATGATATCCGATTGTGGTCGGCTGAGGATCCTTACCTGTATCGTCTACTGCTGACACTGACAGACGCCGATGGAAAAGTTGTCGAGGTTATTCCGGTCAACGTGGGCTTTCGTAAGGTGGAGTTGAAAGAAGGCAACTTACTTGTCAACGGTAAACGTATTTTCATCAAGGGGGTTAACCGACATGAACATCACCCCGTCAGGGGGCATTACGTGCTGCCCGAAGATATGATTCAGGACATCATCCTGATGAAACAGAACAACATCAATGCGGTGCGCACAAGTCACTATCCGAATACGCCTGTGTGGTACGATCTGTGCGATCGTTATGGAATTTACCTTATCGACGAAGCTAACATTGAGTGCCATGGCTACCAAAGACTCACCAACAATCCCCTGTGGCAGGCTGCTTACATGGATCGAACCATCCGCATGGTGGAACGCGATAAGAATCACGCATCGATTATCATCTGGTCGGTGGGTAACGAAAATGGCTGGGGACAGAACCTTCACGCCACATCCTCATGGATGCGTCAGCGCGACGCCGGACGCTTGGTCATCTCTTGCGAAGCTTGGCAGCGTCCTAATACCGACATAGTCTGTCCAATGTACAGCAGGCCCCATATACTGGATAGATATTCTACGATGACACCACCACCGTACCGTCCTTTCATCTTGATTGAATATGCTCATGCCATGGGCAATAGCACAGGCGATATATGGAGCTACTGGAGTCAGATATACACCAAGCCTTATTTGCAGGGTGGCTACATTTGGGACTGGGTAGACCAGGCCTTGCTCCAGCCTGTCAATCCAAACCGCAACGGTCGATTCCTTTCCGTCAAGGCGGGCGACAAGACTTTCTGGGCCTTCGGCGGCGACTTCGGCCCCGAAGGGACACCCAGCGATCAGAATTTCTGTTGCAATGGACTCGTTTCAGCCGACCGTACACCGCACCCCGGCTTAGCGGAAGTTAAAAAAGTTTATCAAAACATCCATATGAAAGCCGTTGATCTGGCTCAAGGTAAAATCGAAATCAAGAATGGTTACTTCTTCACAACACTTAGCGAGCTGGTCAAAGGCACTTGGACTGTTAGCGCAGATGATCAGGTTATTCAGGCTGGCAAGATAGAAGGCCTTGATATTAAACCAGGT
This sequence comes from uncultured Pirellulales bacterium, assembly GCA_964432925.1. GTDB lineage: Bacteria > Planctomycetota > Phycisphaerae > Sedimentisphaerales > Anaerobacaceae > CAYNTC01. Next base: position 2,163 of record CAYSPM010000098.1, read on the forward strand.
GAATCCAAACAATTGCAAATTCCTATTGATACCGTATCTCCGGAGCCGGGCGTGGAGTATTTTTTGGATGTCAATTTTGTGCTGCGTGACGGGCAACTCTGGGCGCCAGCCGGGCATGAGTTGGCCTGGGAACAGTTCAAACTGCCGGTCGAAGCACCAGCCGTTGTTGCTGATCCAGCTACAATGTCGTCACTGAAGTTGGTCGATAAAGACGACATTATTCGTATAGATGGAAAAGATTTCTCGATTGCTGTTGATCGGGCATCGGGTTTTATAAATTCCATGCGGTACAAGGATGTGGAATTGGTAGCCGAATCGCTGGCCCCGCATTTCTGGCGTGCTCCGGTTGACAATGACCGTGGTAACAACATGCCGCGTCGATGCGGCATTTGGAAGACCCCTATGGGGAGCTGGGAACCCGTGCTCGTTGTCGCAAGACAACTCTCTGGGCAGTTGGTCCAAATCGCAGTGGCTTCGCGTATTGAGCAGGTGCAAGCTGACTACGCATTGATTTATCGGGTATACGGTGACGGTTCTATCGTAGTGAATGTTAGCAGTCAGGCGCGTCATGACCAATTGCCGGAAATCCCGAGATTCGGGATGCGCATGGCACTTCCGCAGGGATTTGAAACAATTCGCTGGCTTGGACGTGGACCGCAGGAAACCTACTGGGACCGCTGTGATGCTCGTATTGACCTTTTTCAGGGCACCGTTGATGAGCAGTACTTTGACTATTCCGAACCTACCGAAAGCGGCAATAAAGTAGATGTGCGCTGGGTCGCTTTGACCAACGATAAGGGTATTGGACTGTTGGCGGTTGGTATGCCGCTATTGAGCGTTTGTGCGCTACATTATACGGCTGAGGATCTAGACGGGCCTGCGCACAATTATGAAGTACCGCATCGTGATAATGTTTACCTGAATCTGGACTGGAGGCAAATGGGCGTCGGCGGTGACGATAGTTGGGGTGCCCGAACGCACCCGGAGTTCACGTTACCAGGTAACCAAAAATATGCATATACTTTCTGCCTGCGTCCGTATGCTCCGTCCATGGGAGATATCAGCCGGATTGCTCGCAAGGCGCCACCGGTTGCTGATACAAAATAATAACTCAAACTGACCGTTTTTATTGTCATGCTGAGCCGAAAGGCGAAGCATCCGGCTTTAGCAAAAGAAAACCCATATTTTCTCTGGCCAGATTCTTCGTTTAACTTCGTTTCGCTCAGAATGACAAGGCGATATATGTCTTTGCAAATAAAAGACTTATCAATAATAATGTTAGTAAATCGGTCAGTTTGAGTAATAATATTTGTTCCGGCTCGCTTTGGAACTTAAGAGCTTATCTTAAACGAATTGGACGTGTTGGGAGTGGCTGGCACCACCAATATGAGATAGACTTTATACCTGGTGGACTAAAGACCAAAAGCCTGCCCTACTGTGTCTGTTTGACTTGGAGAGGCTAACATGTGGTATACGAAAATAATGCGATATGAGATCATGGTAGCAACTGTTCTCACTGCTGGGCTGAGTTGCAGTAGTACAACCACGTTGACTCCAAAAGTCCTTCAACTTGAGGGGGATACACGCGTACATGACCCGGCTATCATCAAGGAGGCAAATACATATTATCTGTTCTCGACCGGAGGCTGGCCGGGCAGGGGAATTATTCCCATCCGACGCTCGAAGGACCTATACAACTGGCAACGCTGCGGGCATGTATTTGACAAGCTTCCTGAGTGGGCTACAAAAGAGATTCCTGGGGCAAGAGGGGCATGGGCTCCGGATATCTCTTTCTACAACGGCAAGTACCATCTCTACTACTCGGTATCTACCTTTGGCAAAAACAACTCTGCCATTGGGCTGGTCACAAACAAGACACTCGATCCTAATAGTCCCGATTACAAGTGGGTCGATCAAGGTCCCGTTGTTCGGTCATACGAGGGCGAGGACGATTGGAACGCTATCGACGCTAATCTTGTCATTAAGGACAAACGCAATGTATGGTTGTGCTGGGGAAGTTTCTGGGGCGGAATCAAGATGAGGCGTATCGATCCCGAGACTGGAAAGCTTTCCACTAAGGATACGACGCTGTACTCTCTGGCAAGCCGTCCGCGAACTGGCCCTCATGAAACTCCGCCAGTAGAGGGTGCTATTGAAGCACCATTTATTATTCATCATAATGGCTACTGGTATTTATTCGTGTCCTTTGATTTTTGTTGTCGCGGGACAAAAAGCACGTACAATATTGTTGTTGGTCGTTCCCGCCGTATCGCAGGCCCGTATATGGATAAGAGTGGAAAGCACATGACAGAGGGCGGCGGAACTCTGGTAATTGAAGCAACAACTCCGAACTGGCGTGGCCCAGGACACCAGGCTGTGCTTCAAGAACCTGATGGTGATTACCTGGTGTTCCACGCTTATGATGGTCAAACCGGCAGATCTCATTTGCAGATTTCCACCATAGTCTGGGAGAAAAGCTGGCCTCAGGTCGGTGAGTTACCGTAGCTCGTTGCCAAGCTACGCTGTGTCTGGCCTATAGTACCCCAGCAAGATTGGCAAACTATTTGCGACAATGCAATAACAAGGAGAATCAACCGTTAAGAAAAAGGAGAATTAGCTATGGAAGCAAAAAAAATGACAGGTTTATTACTTGCAATGCTTTGTGTGTTTAGCGGGAGTCTTGTATTCCAATCGCTTTCGCTAGGCGCCAGTTCCACTCCTCCAGAGGCCCGGATAAAAATCGATATCGATCGGACAATTGGCCAAATCAATAAAAACATATACGGCAATTTCGTCGAGCACCTGGGGCGGTGCGTTTATGGCGGAATTTATGATCCTGATTCAACTCAAGCCGATGAGAAAGGTTTTCGTAAGGACGTAATGGAAGCGGTAAAAGGCCTAAATGTCTCTATTGCCCGTTATCCTGGAGGTAACTTTGTCTCCAACTACCACTGGCTGGATGGAGTAGGTCCTCAAAGGACACCAAGGATGGAGCTTGCCTGGGCCAGGCTGGAAACGAACGAATTCGGAACCAACGAATTTATGGAGTTTGCCAAAAAGATCGGCACCGAACCCTACTTTGCAGTGAACATGGGTACCGGCACTATCGAAGAAGCACAACGCTGGGTTGAATACTGCAACGTCAAGGAAGGGCCATACTTTGCAGAACTCCGACGCAAGCACGGATATCCTGAACCACATAATATTAAGTACTGGAGCCTTGGAAATGAAATGGACGGATTTTGGCAGATGGGTCATTTGAATGCCGAAGACTACAGTAAGAAAGCCCGTGAAGCGGCAAAACTGATGAGGCATACTTCACCTGACATAAAATTGGTTGCCGCAGGATCGTCAAACTATCGTCCCAATGCCGATCCCGATGCTTGGAACAGCACGATATTACATGAATTAAGGGATATAGTCGATTACATCGCCCTTCATATCTATGTGGGAAATCCTGATAATAACTACTACAACTTTCTGTCGACTCCCCTTGTTTGTGAAGAGCGCACCAAGGTGGTCAAGGGCATGATCTTAGAAGAAATGCTCAAAACCAATCGTGGCGATCGTGACCCTATATACATCGCCTGGGACGAGTATAACGTATGGTATCGTGCCAGAACCGGAGGTGCCATGAGGGGAACACGCGCTTTAGAGGAGCACTATAATCTGGAAGACGCTTTAGTAATTGCAGGATTCTTGAATGTCTTTGTTCGAAACGCTGACATTGTAAAAATGGCAAATATGGCCCAACTTGTTAATGTGATAGCTCCGATTTTCACAAATGAAAAAACGCTTTTCAAACAGACTATCTATTATCCTCTGCAACTGTTCTCCCAGAATGTTTATGGTACATCGCTGGATGTGTTCGTAGATTGCGACACCTATGACACGGAGAGATTCTTTCTTGGATTAGGGGAGACGACAACCGTTCAGAAGAATGTGCCTTACCTCGATGTATCGGCTGCTTATAACAACGGAGAAATAATAATTTGTGTTGTCAATCGGCATAAGGATAAAGCTATTAACACACAAATAATCTCTCAGCAAGGCAAGTTTGCAGGCAAATTTAAAGTTTACGAAGTGAATGGGCCGGATATTAAAGCCATGAATGACTTCGGCAAAGAAACAGTAAAAACCGTACAAAAATCTGATATGGATGTGTCGGGAGAGAACTTTTATTATTCATTTCCACCACATTCCTTCACCCTCATGAAAGGAATGATCGGGCGATAATCAAAAACATAATATATGCCCATGTGAAACAGAAAAGATATCTTAATCCAGGATTTCCTTTTTTACAGATGAATTAAAGGTAACTGGTATAGTTTCAGTTTGCATATAGAACGCACGACGGTTGAAGCATATACACGTTCTCTCGACGGAACCAAGACAGGCGAATGTGGACTAGGCACCGGCCCATTCGATCTAACCTCAGATAAGCTTAATACTGATATCCGTCGATCGCCGATAAAGGGCGTATGGGCTAAAGCCCATTCTACCTTATTGCTCCTAAGCAAATCAGAACATCCAGAAATCAATATCCTTTAATACCGCCCGTCGAATAGCATCGTCAGACAGAGGCGTTTCTATGGAAAAACTACGTCTCCCACCAGGCGTCACAATAAGACCAGTTTCAATGAATTCCCTGAATGCCGGCCAGAGAAGGGCTCCATTTTGATGGACGGCCGCGACGACATGGACATCTTCATCCCACACAGAAATAGAATTGCTCACTAACCAGCCTTCTGCTATCGATGCCAAACTGTCTTTCTTCTGCTGGTAAATAGCATTGAGTAATTCAACGTATGTGTACTCTCGCCCTGCCTCTATGAGGACCGTAATGGTCGTGCTCAAATCTTCCTCACGACCTTGATCAGCCAGCAAGTTTTCTTCGCCGTAGTCATATCTGGAATCTACTTTGAGACTACTTATTATCTCAAATGATAAGGTGACATCTTCGCTCGTTTCGATCACATCGAATATGCTAATCTTGTGTGGGTCGGCACTGCTTTGGTCATCATCAGAACTCACGTACACAACGTCATCACCAGTGTATTTTACCAACGCGCCGGTTCCTGAGAAGCTGAAGACAATATCCATCTGGTCGGCATAACGGTGCTCTAACAGATAGGCTTCTGCTGCCTTTCTTGTATCAGGATCGTCACCTACCCCCCAGCGTTCCTCATTGAGATCCTTTGACAAAGCATATCTCTCAATGTCACCAGGTCTAGGACCAGCCTTGCTATACATAAAGCGAGGCGGTTCAGTCCATCTACCATTACTCAGATAAGGATCCAAATTCATCACGAATATTTCAAGCCTCCACACGTGAGCCTTTTGTTTTATGGCTGCTAAGGTGTCACGTATCACCTGCCTGTCTGACTCTGAATACACAATTGCAGTATTGGGATCAAACAAAGGCTCACTCACAACCCTCCAACATAGAGCTGCCAAAGACAACGATCTCTGTTCGGTTTCTAGGGCGTTGCATACCATCGTACAACGTTCGACCATGTCCTGCGGTAGTGTCCCTTGTTGAAAACTCGTGAAAAACTGGCAGGCTACATTATTACAGTCTGCTTCTTCCGATAGTGGGGTGAGGTTCCCTATCTCCGACCCTGCTGCCAGTTCAGCATAGAATCTCATGATAGCCACATCCAGATTCAAAGGTTCCACGATATTCACTGGGCGTCGATCTGTAGACTGATCGAGGAAGGTTGAGTTCTGTGTTGCTTTCTCTGTCGGCACGGCTGCATGCAATACTCCATTGTTCTGATAAACCGCCATCCCGCCGAGGCATATAGCTATCCCTGCGGCGGTTTTCATCGCCCCCGGCACGTGCCACACATCCTTGAAGCACTGTGTCCCAGCCTTTCTTTGCAACCAACAGCCTCCCTTGCATGCGGCGGAATAGTCACAACGGGCGCACTTTCCATTTGGTCGCCATGCTCGCAATTCCTGGAAACCATTGGCCCATATATCCCTCAGGGAGCGATCATAAATATTGCCGGCACTACAGGAACGATCCAGTGTGGTACACGGCACTATCTCTCCATCTGGCAAGATGACACACTGTGACCTGCCGGCTCCGCACGTCAAAGGGACATCTCTAACCAAGGGCTCGAGATACCCCAGATAACCAATTTCGTCGGCCATTTCGACGCGGAAGTATTGTCTTTTTCGCGCAACGAATTTGATGAGCCTTTTGAGCTGCTTTCTCGAAAGAAACAGGTCTGCTCTTTCAGCAGCCCTGCCTTCCGGCACCAGCAGATGAATCCCCCACTGATTGGCACCACTAGCTGCTACAAGGTGAAACGTCTCATCAAGATGATCGTAATTCCGACTCGTCACGGTTGTTCCTGCACAAACCCGTACTCCCTCCAGCGACTTAAAAAACCGGATCGCCTCCATGGCCTCATCCCATGCTCCAACTTTGCCTCGAAATTCATCATGCACTTGCCTAGGCCCATCAAGACTCACCGCAACAAAACCCGGCCGGTTCTGCGCTGTGACCCTGCGCAGGTTCTTCTCCGGCATGGCCGCCGTATTTAATGTCCAGCTCATTTTCTTGCTGCCCAGGTAGTCTATGACCTCTGCTAAGTCTTCTCTTGCCAAGGGTTCGCCCCCTGTTATAAGAAATTCCTTAACCCCCATTTCTATGATCTCGTCGATCAGCATCTTGACTTTCTCCATGGGCATGTCAGAAAAGCCGGAGTCGCGACTGACTGCCAGACAATGCTCACAACAAAGCCCGCACTTCAATGTAGACATCCACTGGACAAGACTCGGGACCTGCAAATACCCATGTTCGGCAAAAAATTTGTTACCTTGATTGACTCTGTGAGAACCGACTTGGCTGTGCGTACCCATAATGCACTCTCCCTTCTTAATAAAAAATATAATACCAACGAACCAATCCGGCCCTGTGCCGGATATGCACGATTGTGATTACGCTGGTTCGGTCCTTACACGGATTTGTTGCGGAATGATGCCGATATCGAGAACTTATTACAAATCCGTAAGCAACTCGACCTCCAGGCCGAAGGTGGGACAACATAATATCAAACAAGAGGGTTATGATGACAAATAGAGATATGATGGTAATTCTTAGCCCACCTTCATACCTCAGCTTATTTTTATTTTATTATCACAGGTGGCGGTCTGTTTTGCAAGCTTTTTTTTCTATTAAACCTGATGTAATCGCATTAAAAGTTAGAAAAGCCAAGTGCCACCCGCTGCCCACGTGAGCGTGTGGTGGCGCGATAGCCATCGTAAACACACTATGTCTCTCGCGGTATGTTTTTATTCTCAGAGTATACAGCCAGCGCAATGCTGATAAAAACACAAACAAATTTTTGAAGGGAAAGAATTATGAATAATTGCTTCTGCATTGAGTCACGTAGTTATGTAGCTTTGGTCTTAAATCGATGAGCATTTTCAGGCACTGTCGAATACCTTTGTTATTATTCTCAAAGCGACGCTGTTGGCCTTCCGGCAGACAGCAAATGTCAAAGTATCGTTTTGAGATATCGATTCCCATATAGTATTCCATTTTCTGTTCCCTTCCTTGCATATACGGGCTTATTGAATATAATGTCTCAGGCGACTGTTCGGGCTGACAGTAATATTGCGACGACGGATCAAGCTACATACGGGCTCTTGGCCCCAGGGTGGGACGATCTCGGCGTCGCTTGCTGATAGGTTGTCCTCGGCCTACGGTCTCGGCCAACCTATCAGCCCGAACATTTCTTGTTACTACATCTTTGACATATCCTACCATGACGCATGTAATATACAAGGGTGGAGCTTTTATCCTTCGCATCCCTTTGGGAGGAGAATGGATGCCCCACCACGACCAAATCGGTGGACTAACTCGTGCTACGTAGCGAAGCTACTTCGCAGAGTAGTAAGCTTGCCCGCCTATGACGGGCCCACCCTACGTTGCTAATAAAAATAATAGTTAAATGAACGGTATTAGAAGGACATTGATATAGGTGCTTATAAAATTAACATATCATAATTTGTCATTCCCGCTCAGGACAAGTTTCGCAGGAATGACACGGCTAATAAATCTGATTAAACTATTTATTAAAAAAGGAGGTTCCAGACCATGAATTTCAAACAAATCATTTTGTGGTTATTAACGGGACTATTGTG
>CAYSPM010000099.1:0-10236 GCA_964432925.1 uncultured Pirellulales bacterium
GGCTAAACGTATTCTGCCTTCTGTCTTCTGCCTCCTACCTTCTGTATTCTGAGTTCTGAATTCTGCCTTCAAAACCTGCTCAGATTTATTCGCCTGTGGCGAAAATGCTCACTTTCGGTACATTTTGGTACAAAACCGGCGCACTTTTGCTCATTTCTGGTACATTTTTGTTAATTTTTACCCTCATTTTCCGCTTAGAAATGCAATAGTCCTATAATATCACTATTATAAGTATCACCACTCACCCCACTTTCCAAAATTTCTTTCAAAAACCCTCAAAATCTGTTATTTCCCGACTTTTTTACTCTTCTATTCTTCTCTTTTTCCTTCTGTCTTCTTTTCGGGAGACAAAGCGCATTCTACGAAATTAGTGTTTCAACAGCAGATCCAGCAATTTCCGGTCGTGTTTATGGCCATGCCAGTCTTCATATTCGACATTTTCTCTGTGAGATTCAAGAATGCCAAAATCGCCACGAAAATTCCATAACGCATAGCCGATCCCATTTTCCGTTAATATGTCCAGAACGTCACTGAACCAAGCTAAAAAGACCTTATGCGGCGTTTTTATCCAGCAGCCACACTCTCCACAGTGTACACCGACACCCTTTCGAGCCAGTTCGATCCAGGGTGCGTAGTATTTTTCGAGTCGGCTGCGATCCCAGTGTTCATCCCCCATCTTGCCGGGCCAGACAGGCTCAGGTAGATTGTCGATGTTCTTGAACGCCCACGGTGCTTTATAATGGGATATGTATGCGGGCTTATAGCCTCGGCAGCTCTGAGCAATATTCAAATCTATAATTTCGGGTATCACTGAGTTACCAATATCATTGCCATCTGCAATTATCAGGTGGTTAGGATTAGCTTCTCGTATTGCTTTTGCCGCGGCTGTAGCCACTCGCCGATAGGTATCGCCCGGCACGGCACTGCGATTGGAATGCTGGTCATTCATATCTTCGCGCATGCTCGGCTCATTCACCAGATCAAAGCTGATTTTAGATGGCGGAATGTCTTTGTAGCGTTTCGCCCACATCGCCCAGTGGAAACAGAACGCATTTAGTGCCTCCTGATCTCGCCAAAGGTTGAACGGTTCCTGAAATCCCGCGTTCACACAGTATCCAGGTGCTCGATGAAAATTCAAACTTACATGCAAACCATATTTGTGGGCCATATCTACAAGAGAGTCGATAGATTCAACTGCGCTTTCCTTGATTTTGTACATATCATCTGTCTTTATGGGCTGTGAAGAATCAAAATCAATCCACCGAGGATAAGCCATAGGCAAACGAACAAAATCAAAGCCCCAATCGGACATCCAGCGGAAATCGTCTTCAGTAGTTCTGTTTCGACTGTCCCAGTGCGACGGTCTCGGAGAGAAAAAATCCAAAAGATTAAATCCTCTCCAGCGTGGAATAACCGTTTGAGCTAGCTTTGGTGCCTCTTCTGCCTTTATCGTAGGTCCTGTGAGCACCAGAGCCGCGGTGCTAATACCCGCAGTTTTTAGAAAATCTCTGCGATTGATCTTCAATGTATTCATACCTTAACCTCGTAATTACATTATTTCTGAGCCACGAAAGGCCTGCAAAACCCGCAGCTAACATTTAGCCGGTTTACTCGCTAATTTGGTCAAGCACTTTCCGAATAGTCTGCGCGGAAGCACGCAGATCTTGTAGCTCATCCTCAGTCAGCTCAGCGTCAATGAAACGCTCAACACCTTCAGCCCCAACCACGCACGGAACGCTGAGGCACACATCTTTTATGCCGTATTCTCCATTCAAAAGGCTCGATACGGTCAGTATGCTTTTCTCGTTTCTCAGAATCGCCTCGGTAATGCGAACGAGAGAAAGGCCAATTCCGTAGTAGGTCGAACCCTTATAGTCGATTATGTGATAGGCCGAGTCCCGCACCTGTTTGGCTATCATCCGATGATGCTCTTTATAGTTACAGGCTTTACATATCCTGCAGTATTCTCGCAGCACAACTCCCGCGATGTGTGTCATGCTCCAGGCTGCGACTTCACTGTCACCGTGCTCGCCGAGAATATATGCGTGAACGTTACGTGCATCAATCTTGCAATGCTGGCTCAGTAAAAACTTAAACCTGGCGCTATCCAGCACGGTGCCGGAGCCTATCACGCGCCCGCGAGGCCATTTTAGCTGCTTCATTGCCACATACGTCAGAGCATCAACCGGATTAGTTACCATTACCAGCACGCCTGAACAGTTCTGTTTCGATATCTGCTCGCAGATACCCCCAACTATCTGTGTATTTTGCTGTATCAATTCCAGGCGTGTCTGGCCCGGCTTCTGTTTGGCACCGGCTGTGACCACAATGACATCCGCGTCTGCACAATCTGAATAGTCGCCCTTTTTTATCGACACCGGCGGTATGAAAGGCAAGCCGTGCGATAGGTCCAGAACCTCTCCTTCGACACGCTTCTGATCTACGTCTATCAGAGCAATCTGCCCTGCTACTCCGCCGGGCAGCAGAGCATAAATGTAAGCCGTGCCAACCGAACCAGCTCCTATGACTACCACTTTCTTCTGTCCGTATTGCATTGCAGAGTCCTTTCTCCGATTGCTAAATACAAACCTATAACTCTGCCCTATTTTAAATACAATACAAAAAGTGGCGTGTTTTTCAAATTGTGGCCTGATACTACAAAACCGAAGTGTGCGTGTCGAGTTTGTAGGTATTTTTTGGCCTTTCGCACCAATTTTTCCGTAGGCGCGTACCCATCCCCAAGACTTCGGCGAGCTCAGTCGAGCCGCTACGCTTGAGGCTGCCACACGTCATTCATTATCTATCGTACTTGCCTCGTTTATGATGATAGGGTGGCAGCCTCATCTCTGAGAGATGGGGCTGGCTTTTTTTAAGATAAGCCTTTTTATCTGCAAAAATGACATGCACCCAAAACCGAACGACCGCCATTAGACCTGCTTGGCGAAGCAAGAATCTACAATGAAGCCTTCGATACGGGAGCGTATGAAGACCAAGGCTTCGTGTCAGAGCAACACTTTCGAGATAGTCTATAAAGTAATATTTGAAATAAGAAAGTCTTTTGTTTACACTATTTCTTCATCATATTGCTCTTTTTGTCTTGGCCAAATCGTTTTCCATAAGGAATTACACCAGCAAAAAGAACTTTGTGAACTATGAATTTGAGAAATGCGGCTTAGATAGTGATTCTTGAAGAGCTGTTTCAGATTGTAGTTTATCAACGGTGCATCAGATTTTGGGCAAAGGAATGCAGAAATTTTCTGTCAGAGCATTGGCCAAAATTATAAAAGCGGACATCGCACAAAGTGCAAGCCTTGAGCAGCAAGCCGCGAACAACTCGTTTGCCGGCGTTAGTATAGACTCGCGGACCACAAAAGCCGGCGATTGTTTCTTTGCCATCCGTGGTGAGAATTTTGATGGCCACGACTATGTAGCCGACGCCTTCGCCAAAGGGGCTGTTTGTGCGGTGGTCAGCAAGGATGCTTCGTCATGCGCTATGCGTAGTGTGTATAGTGAGCAAAAAAGTACGCGGAGCACAGTACGCAATACGCGATACGCAATACTGATAGTAGACGATACTGTAAAGGCACTCGGAGATTTCGCCCGCGAGTATCGCAGGCAGTGTGGCTTCAAGGTTGTTGCGATAACCGGCTCGGTCGGTAAGACAACCACAAGACACATTGTTTATCACGTCCTCAGTAAGTACTATCGTGTATTTCAATCGCCGAAGAATTTTAACAACAATGTTGGACTGCCTTTAACTCTGCTTGGTGCCGATCCATCTGATGAGATTATCGTTGCTGAACTCGGAACAAATCATCCTGGCGAAATAGCTTACCTTTCAGGCATTGCTCGACCTGATACCGCAGTTGTCACCAATGTTTACCTAGCTCATTTGCAAGGCTTTGGTGACTTACAGGCTATAATCAAGGAGAAGTTATCCATATCCGAGGCTCTCCTGGCAAATGGTGTTTTAATTATCAACGATAATATAATCGAGCAGTTACCTAATTACCAATCACCAATCACCAATTACCAATTACCAATTACCAGGGTTGTAACTTTCGGTGAACAAGAGGACTCTGACTGGCGGTTCCATGATGTTGTGCACAACGGTTTTAGCAGCACGTTTACCATTGAGGGACCCCGGCATAGCAGCCTTGTGCAAATTCACCTGCCGCTACCCGGGCAGGGCAATGTGGAAAATGCCGTCGCTGCCTGGGCGATATGTAGCCAGTTTGGCCTGACTATCGATGATTTTGCCCAGGCGGTAAGGACCATTTCACCCATCTCAATGCGAGCTGAACTCCTGCAAATAGGAACACTGACCGTACTGAATGACAGCTACAATGCAAATCCTGCTTCTATGAAAAACGCGCTGGATATGTTCGTAAGTCTGCGTAAGACCTGCGATCCTGACTCGAATCGTCGTCTTGTTTTTATTTGCGGCGATATGGCTGAACTGGGAGAGCGAGCGCCTGAGTTGCACGCCGAACTTGGTATTTCTATCGCAAACGCCGGTATACAACTGCTACTAACTGTTGGCAAACTAACTAAGATCACTGCGGAAGCTGCTGAAAGAACCGCCCAATACGAACTACAAGCGTTGTGTTTTGAGGATGTATTTTCTGTTTGTAGCAGGTTGCAGGAATTCATAGAAGATTCCGATATATTATTAGTCAAAGGTTCACGTACTGTTGAGCTTGAACTGGTTATTGCCAAGCTCAGGGATATTTACTCACCAAAAGAAATTCGGTATCCGATTCGCCAGTTGCGAACTTCCAAAGCGTCACAGCGAGCACCAAGCACTGAGCAGCAGGAAGCAAAATGATATACCATTTCATACAGCATTTCAGCGAGTTTTTTACTGATAAGCTTCATTTCTACGCCTATCGATATGTGATGTTTCGCTCAGTAATGGCAACCTTGACAAGTTTGTTGATCGCTCTTTTCATTGGCCCCAGAATTATTCGCTGGTTGATGCGTAAGAAAATAGGCGACCGGCCTGAGTTTCATCACGCCGCCCTAAACGAGCTCACAAAGGAAAAGGCCAATACGCCGACTATGGGCGGTTTGATTATCATTCTTTCGTTACTTCTTGGCACGTTGTTGTGGGCAAAACTCAATAATCCCTTTGTTCAGAAAGCGATTTTTTTAGTTATATGGTTTGGAGCACTCGGCGGCGTAGACGATTGGCTGAAACTCACCGCTGATTCCAGCCGACGCAGCCGAAGCGGCCTCTTGGTTTGGGAGAAGCTGATCTTTCAAATTGCCGGAGCTGTCCTTATAGCATCGTTTTTGTTCTTCGATTTCGCTAATACAGCCGATGGTAAACTATTCTGGTTGCCGTTTTATAAATATGGACTGCCGCTGGCCAACTGGACATTTATCCTGATAGCCATTTTCTATCTGTCGGCGACCAGCAACGCTGTCAATCTTGCCGACGGAATGGATGGACTTGCAGCCGGATGCGCGGGAATGGTAAGTTTCGTGCTGGTAGTGCTCTGTTACGTTGCCTCGGAGACAATGTCCAGAACTACGCCTGTCACCTGGGCAAGTTATTTACTGCTGCCCCACATACCACAAGCCGGCGAGCTGAGCGTATTCTATGCCGCTATTTTAGGAGCAGTACTTGGCTTTTTATGGTTTAACTGCTATCCCGCCCAGACCTTTATGGGCGATGTCGGATCGCTTCCGTTAGGTGCAGCGATGGGTTATGGTGCGCTGGTGACACGAAATGAAATTCTGCTGCTGATTATTGGCGGTGTATTTGTGATTGAACTACTTAGTGTAGTTCTACAAATTGGGTATTTCAAGTATACCGGCGGCAAGCGTCTTTTTCGATGTGCGCCGCTGCACCATCATTTTCACTTAGCTGGCTGGAGTGAACCGCAGGTAGTGGTACGTTTTTGGCTTTTGGCCGCAGCCTTTGCCGCTTTAGCTCTGGCGACGCTGAAGATTCGATAAGATTAACACCGACCTCTTGTACACACGCTCATGGATTATAAATGCGTAGTAAAACCAAGGGCTACATATTAATAGCTTCGCTCTATGTGGACTTGCATTTCATGGGGTGGGATTTTCAGGGTCAAAGTGAGATGCGTTAAACTGCTGGCGACTCTCTTATATGTCGTAGTACTCTTCTTCAGTATGGACTCGGACGTTTCGGCGGTGGCCTTGCGAATCATCCTGGTTTAGTTTATCAAGTTGCCTCTGGGCCAAGAAAATTTTGATTGCGGTTATCGCACAGCCGATTCCGGCAATGAAGAACACCGCGGCCGCGAGAAATGCGAAAATCTCAGGCAACGCTAAAATGACTACTCCAAAGCCTACCAGTAGGAGCCCCACGATGAATATCGCCGCGGCGATTCGGCGAGATGCTTGAGAGATCGCATCTGTATAGTAGCGAAAAAACATATTTTGCACTCCATGTTCTTGCTAAACAAAACAGCGGGTTCCTGTATGGAACCCGCTGTCACTTAGCCTTTTAGTACATTCCACCACCCGGTGGCATCGGGGGCTTTTCCTTCTTTTCAGGGATCTCACTAACTACCGCATCGGTGGTCAACAGTAGTGAAGCGATAGAAGCGCCGTTTTGCAATGCAATCCTTTCTACCTTTGTGGGTACAATGACGCCGAATTTAATCATGTCACCATATTCCTTACGCAGCGCATCGTAGCCGAAGTTCTTATCCTTACTTTCTATCACCCTCTGCGCCACGATAGAGCCATCCAGTCCTGCATTTGCAGCAATTTGCTTGATAGGCGCCACCACCGCTCTTCGTACAATGTCAACGCCGATCTTCTCGTCACCAGCAGATTTTATCTTATCAAGTGCCGTTAAGGCCCTGAGCATCGGCACGCCGCCTCCCGGCAGGATTCCCTCTTCCACCGCCGCTCTACAGGCATGTAGTGCGTCCTCCACGCGGGCCTTTTTTTCCTTCATTTCTGCTTCGGTCGCAGCTCCAACCTGGATAAGTGCGACGCCGCCGGCTAATTTGGCCAACCTTTCCTGCAGTTTTTCGATATCGTAATCGCTGGTGGAAGCGTCGATCTCTTTTTTGATCTGTTCAATTCTGCCTTTGATTGCTTCTGTGCCGCCTGCACCTTCAATGATTGTTGTAGTATCTTTGTCAATGGTGACCTGCTTGGCTCTGCCGAGCTGTCGTAGTTCGATGCCCTCCAGTTTAAGACCGAGGTCTTCGAAGATTGGTTCAGCACCTGTGAGAACAGCAATATCACTGAGCAGAGCTTTTCTCCTGTCGCCAAAGCCAGGCGCTTTTACCGCAGCACACTGCAGCACACCCCGGAGCTTGTTGACAACTAATGTAGCCAGTGCTTCACCTTCAACATCCTCAGCGATAATTAAAAGTGGCTTGCCTTGCTTAGCAACTTTTTCAAGCAGCGGGATCAGCGACTTGATCGAGCTGATTTTCTTCTCGTGCACCAAGACATAAGGCTTTTCAAGAACAACCGTCATATTCTCCATGTTGTTGACAAAGTGCGGGCTCATGTAACCCTTGTCAAACTGCATACCTTCAACTAATTCGACCGCTGTCTCCAGCGACTGACCCTCTTCAACAGTGATAACGCCGTCTTTGCCGACTTTGTCCATGGCCTCAGCCAGTTTCAGACCGATTTCGGCGTCCTGGTTTGCTGAACAGGTGGCGACCTGCTCGATCTGCTTGCTCGACTCGACAGGAATGCTCATTTTGCGTAGTTCGTTGACAAGTGCATCTACGGCTGTATCGATGCCACGCTTGACCTGCATCGGATTTGCTCCGGCAGTGATATTCTTAAGGCCTTCTTCGAAGATACTTTCGGCCAGGATCGTCGCGGTTGTAGTCCCGTCGCCTGCCACGGTGGAGGTCTTCGAAGCCACCTCCTTTACCATTTGTGCGCCTATGTTCTCGTAGGAATCCTCAAGCTCGATTTCCTTTGCTACCGTGACACCATCTTTGGTGACTGTAGGCGAGCCAAAGGACTTCTCCAGAATCACGTTTCTGCCGCAGGGCCCAAGCGTAATCTTGACGGCGTTGGCAAGCTTCTTTACACCTTCTCGAATCGCCCCGCGTGCATCAGTACCAAAAGCTATTTTTTTAGCTGCCATATTTTTCCTTCTCCTTTTTGCATTTATACTTATAGCAATTTATCTGTATCCCCTGTTATTTTTCAATTACTGCCATAATGTCGGACTCGTCCATAATCAGATATTCTTTGCCATCAATTTTTACTTCCGTGCCGGCATAGCTGGTGAACAATACCAGATCACCCTTTTTGACCTGCATTTCTTTGTTTTTGCTATCGTCCATGATTTTGCCGGGGCCAACGCTGACAATTTTGCCTCTTTGTGGTTTTTCTTTGGCGGTGTCCGGCAGTACTATTCCGCCTGCCGTTTTGGACTCTGCCTCGACCCGCTCGACAAGCACCTTATCTGCCAATGGTCGAATCTTCATTTGTCCTTGCTCCTTTCAAAAACTGTTCATTTGGTTTTCTTGTTTTTGCTTTAACAGTGTACATGTATGGCTTTTGTTATACTCATTCCTGCCAAGATAAGGAATAGAAAGCCTTCATTAGCCATATCACTATGCGAATATATCGCTATTGTATCTCTTGACGAATAGCCTGTTTAGAAGCTGTCGCAGCACATTCAAATCTACTGGCTTATCGACCACTCCGAAGACATCGAGCTGCAACGCCTCGCCGAGCACGGATTCAGTTGCTGCGCTTGTCAGCAGGATACAGGGTAAGAATGGATAATCAAACCGGATGATCTTGATGGTCGCCAGCCCATTAGATCGTTCAGAATCCATGTCCACGATTGTGGCGTGAATGCGTTTGGTCTTGATAACGTCGACGAACTCTATAGCGCTGTCGGCGACCAGCAGGTTTATGCCTCTTGGCCGAAATATATCGCGAACGGCATTTGGCCAGGCCCAGTCTGCCTCGCTGGCCAGTAAATTGACTTCATCAAGTTTTGACCACATTGCAACCATAGCTGTACCTTCTCATCGCAAAGTATTTGCAAATGGTGTGCCAAATCATTCGCCGTGGGTTCGTCTCGCATAAGTGATTGAAAGATAAGTGGTTGCGTAAAGTAGTTTTGCCTGGTGCAAGCTGGCAAAATTGCAGCCGGACAAAATTGTCCTGTCAGCGTGGCAGATACACCATCCGCATGTAAGCAATTTGCAAGAAATATGTGCGGATTTTATCGCTTCAGATGTGATTGACTTTCCGGCTGGCGGGCATAGAATCTGGCCTGGTCCGCAGGTGTGGATTTATCAGGATTGATTTTGTGAAAACTTCCTTTGTGTTTTCTCGGTTGAAGATTTTATTTCTCTCGGCCAGGCCGAAGTTTCTAATCGCCAGCGTCGCGCCTGTTTTGGTCGGCTCGGCTGTAGGCTATGCCGTGACGGGAACTTTTCAGCCTCATCTTTTCGTTCTTGCGCTTTTAGGCATAATGGCCCTGCATTCAGGCGCGAATATTACCAATGACTACTTTGACCATCTTTCCGGAAACGACTGGGTCAATAAGAACCCGACGCCATTCTCCGGTGGCCGACGCTTCATCCAACAAGGCATACTTTCTGCTAAGGCAACATTGCTGGCTGCATTAACTTTCCTGATGATCGGTTCGGTTATTGGCGTGCTCATAGTTTTGTTGACGCAAAGTGTCTTTATTTTAACTATCGGCATCATAGGAATGCTCGGCGGCTTTTTCTATACGGCACGACCTATCCAGCTCGGCTATCGTTGCTTCGGTGAATTTGTCATTGCGATGCTGTTTGGCCTTTTTCCCGTATATGGCTCGTACTATCTTCAAGCCGGTAGAATCGACACCATACCACTTCTGCCGGCAGTTGTCGTGAGCATATTGATATTTTTGGTGATTCTGATAAACGAATTCCCTGACAGGCCTGCGGATGCGCAGGTGAATAAACGAACGCTTGTTGTCTGGCTCGGTGTGCCTGCTTGTGTCTGGATTTACAGAGTTTCGTTGTCGGTGACTTTTGCAGTGGCTGCGGTTATGCTTACCACCAGCTTAATGTTTTTCGCAGGTCTGTTCTATTTACTGACGTTGCCACTGGCTATATTCGCTATGCGATTAGCGAACAAAGATGACTTGAACAGACCCGGCTACTTTCGCGCTAGTCAGAGCACCGTGCTTTTGCACACAGTGGGATCGCTGGCGCTATCTGTTGGGATGCTTATGCGTACTGTTGTTGCTTAAAAAATATC
>CAYSPM010000100.1:0-2276 GCA_964432925.1 uncultured Pirellulales bacterium
CTGGTCAATATCAACAGAGGACGAAGTCTATAGAGGAAAGAATCAATGGACTAGGCCAGGACTTGCTCGACAGTGTGAAGCGGTCGGATGCTGAGTCAGCTAAGGTTTTGGTATCCGATCATCAAGCGAGTTTCGTCCAATGGCTGGGTTTAGAAACGGTGGCGACGTTTGTTGGCAGCGATATTGAGACGGTATCTAATATTAATCATTGTTTACAAAAAGCTGCTGGCGTGGATGTGAGGTTCGTGATAGCTAACAAACAGGAAGGTAAATCGCTCGCAACGGCTTTAGCGGAGCGTCTGCAGGCAAGAGCAGTCGTTTTCAGCAACTTTCCCGAAAATGACGTCGGGGCGTATGGATTCGACCAATTGATACGGAGAAATGTGGAAGCTCTACTTGGGGCGGCTGAATAATGAGAGGGGGGAGCATAAGTCTTTCTGGGGTGCAGGTTCTTCGGTCTGGCCGCGCTATTCTTAATGTCGATAATCTTCAAATTGCTCCGGGGGCGTTTATAGGCATCTTAGGTACTAACGGCGCGGGTAAGACCACACTACTGAAAGTGTGCTGCGGCCTAATAAAGACAAATCGCGGCAGGGTCATATTTGATAACAAGGACCTGAGCAGGCTGAGTAGCTGGAAAAAGAGCACACTGCGAAAACGCATCGGTTATATCCCGCAGACGGCTGAGTACAATGCTGATTTGCCTTTTACTCTGCGTGAAGTTGTATCTATGGGCAGAACAAGCGTTAAACCTTTATGGGCTCGACTGGATTCCGAGGACCACGAGATTGTAGATAGCTGGATTGATAGACTTGGATTAGCCGATCGGCTCAATCAGACATTCAGAAGCTTATCTGGCGGCGAACAGCAGAAGGCCCTGATCGCACGGGCAATGGCACAGGAGCCGGAATTTTTAATGCTGGATGAGCCTTACTCGAATCTTGATTTTAACTGGAGATATCAGATTACGGAAATCGTAGACAGACTATATCAGCAAGCAAACATTACTGTACTGATGGTCTCACATGAAACAAATGTGCTGCCTTGTTGCTGTAATCGAATTGTTCTGCTGCACGAGGGACATATTTTAGCTGATGGCAAAGCTGATGATGTTCTGGCATCTGAAGCACTTGAGCGGGCCTATAAGTGCCGCGTTGAAGTGGTTGAAGTGGATGGCCGGAAGTACACGATAGGAAGAGGCAATGCCTAGGATATGAGCTTATAAAATCACGAACTGTGTGTGCAGGTAGACCTGCTGTTTCTGACAGGTCCAACTATCGGGTGCGAGTGTAGATGGATTCCTTTTTCTATTTAGTCATGCTTGCGGGGGCGATAGCCGGAGCCAGTTGTGGCTTGCTGGGTGTTTATATCGTGGGTCTGCGTTTGCCTTTTATTGGTATCTGCATCTCACATGCGGCTATGGCAGGGACGGTTTTTTCTATTCTGCTGGGTTTTAACCCTGTACTTGGCCCCATAGCATTTTCAGCGGCGGCGTCGATGAGCTTAGCTGTGCTCAGGCCTGAAAAATCGAGGGTCGATCCCAGTGTGGCTGTTGCAATACTCTTTTCCGTGATGCTGGGGCTAACGTTTTTAGGGATAGGCCTAATGCGGGGCAGTCGAACCGAAGTGATGGGCTTACTATGGGGCAGCATACTTTTCGTAGAGAGAATAAATGTTGTGGTTATAACTATAGTCGGACTGATATTTACTGTCTTTGCTGTTGTTTTCAATAAGCAGTTGAAGGTGCTTCTGTTCAGCAGAGCTATCGCATTAGCGACGGGTGTGCATGAGGGCTTCGTATATAGCCTATTCCTGGCTTTGTGTGGAATTGTGCTGGCGGTTAACCTACCTCTCGTTGGGGGATTGATGATATTCAGCTTGATTACGTGTCCGGCTGCAGCGGCTTATCAGATATGTACGGGCCACCGACAGGTTATTTTTGTCTCAATGTTTTTCGGAATACTAAGTTCGCTGGCAGGTTTTTTTGTCTCGTACTATTTTGATCTGCCGACTGGTGCGTGTATTGTCATTGCCAGTGCAGCCATTTTCGCATTGGCAGCGATGCAGAAGGCCTTTTTGGGTCGACGAGATTAGTCAGCCGTCGTCTATTAGCTGCCTGAGGCAAATTCGATAGCGGCTGAAGTTTGCTGCCACGATACTATAAAAAGTGCTTGCGAGCATATCTGACAGGTCTTAAAATGCAGTCTTGCAGCCGAACGAATTTAGGGGACGAGCATGTTAGCGAGATTGCACAGTGTTACACTGGAAGGAATTGA
>CAYSPM010000100.1:2376-10197 GCA_964432925.1 uncultured Pirellulales bacterium
GGGCAGTTAGTGCTCCAGACAACTAACGTTGACATCGGAAAACTTTTCAATGTTGCTTCCAATTATGAGGTTGATTTTGCAGATGTTAAGGGGCAGGAGAGCGTTAAACGGGCGTTGACCGTTGCCGCTGCGGGCGGTCATAACATAATGATGATAGGTCCGCCGGGGGCGGGCAAAACGATGCTGGCGCAAAGGCTGGCGACTATTCTGCCACCTTTGAGTTTAGAAGAGTCGCTTGAGACCACGCGGGTATACTCTGCGGTCGGACTTCTGGATAAGGACAAGGCGTTGTTGGCAACGCGTCCTGTTCGGATGCCACATCATTCGGCCAGCGGCCCGGCTTTAATCGGCGGAGGAACAACACCTCGTCCTGGTGAACTTTCGCTGGCTCATTTCGGGATATTGTTTCTTGATGAATTCGTGGAGTTTCCACGGCATGTTCTTGAGATGATTCGGCAGCCGGTGGAGGACGGTTTCGTAATTGTGTCACGGACCAAAAAGACAATTAGATTTCCTGCTCAGTTTATGCTCGTCGCAGCGATGAATCCATGTCCGTGTGGTTACTTTGGCAGTAATGTCAGGATGTGTAAGTGCACGCCTGGTCAAATTGGACGTTACCTTTCAAAGGTCTCTGGGCCATTGGTGGATAGAATCGATATCCACATTGACGTGCCGGCGATAGGCTTTACTAAATTGCGTACCAAGTCTAAACAACTGGATTCCACGACCATAAGAAATGACGTGGTAAGGACGAGAGAAATCCAGGCCAACAGATTTGGCAACGGCAGGATTATGACCAATGCAAGGATGAGCCATAAGCAGGTCGAGCAGTTCTGCAAGCTTGACTCAGCCTGCGAGTTTATACTCAGGCAGGCGATGACTGAGCTGGGCCTGAGTGCTCGTGCGCACGACAAGATTTGTAAGGTTTCGCGCACGATTGCAGACCTCGCTGATGAAGAGGACATCAGGCCTGAGCACGTCGCTGAAGCTATAAGTTACCGAAAACTCGATAGAAAACTTTAACCGGTTGCGCTGCTTAGAATAAGAAAGGGGTCAGGGGCCGGGGTTCAGGGATCAGCAGACTCGGCGAAGCCTTCTCTGATCCCCGATCCCTGCGACGGACAAATAATCCAGCCTGCGAATTGTTAGTGTGGGCTTCGACTGAGGGCTTCGACTGAGCTCAGCCGAATGTCCTCTCATTCTTGAGCCAAATGCCTCAGCAGGCCCCCCTTAGGGGTTGGAACGGCTGACGCAGAGCACTATACTGGGGCACTTCCGGATTAATTATTGATGATTGGCTAATGATTATTGGGCTAGAGTGGATGGGAAAATGTGTATAGCACCGGACCTGAGTCAATTGCGAATTGATGAATAATCAATAATCATTTATCAATAATCAATTGTGTTTGGTCCGGGGCCCACATAAATCCGAAAAGAGTCGATATAGACATCCATAATCCCTATCAAGTTCGTTCAAGTCCAGGATAAAGGGTTTTTATAGGCTTTTACTCTGGATAGATAAGCGCCAAGATGTGTTTTTTTACTCAACATCCTTGCTGTATGTGCCGATAAATCATTTATAAATGCAAGGTTAAAGTTATGAAGAAGGAGACTTAAAATGGGGATTCAAAATTGGTCTGAAGATATCCTTCTCGTTGATTTGCCTGCAGAACCTGAAATGGGTGAGGAACTGAAGACGATTACGGAGATGGTGCGTGACAGGGGCGATTGTGATTTAGTTGTCGATTTTTCGAACGTTGATATTGTGACATCATCGAGTCTGTCCAAGCTGCTGAAGTTGCGAAAGCTGCTGGGTGACTGCGGGCATCGGCTTGTTTTCTGCAGTGTTGCTGCGGCTACGAAAGGCATCTTCACGGTGACTGGGCTTGATGGAATCTTCGAAATTGCTGACGATAAGTTTGTCGCCCTGGCCAGCCTGCAGATGGTCGGTTAACCGGATAGCTGTGAGGCACGAGCCACGAAAATTGTTCATGGTTGATTGTTCATCGATGAACTACGAACACAGTACGATGAACGAGGTGTCTCTAGCAGGTTGGTCTGTGACCTAACGTGAGCAGGATATTGTTTTTTTTGCGTAGAGTGGACAAGAGAATTTGATAATTAAAGCAGTTGTATTAGTGGTCGTGCATTCAACAGCTTGTTTTTGACAAGTCATTTCTGCAAACAGATCATAGAAGGAGAATCCAGCGGATAGGATGTGACTCAATGGAAAACACAGACCTGCAGCCGATCGAGAATATAATAGGCTACGAATTCTCAAATAAAAGTCTTTTAGCGGTGGCATTTACTCATTCATCTGCAGCCAACCATCGCCTTGAGAGCAACGAAAGGCTCGAATTTTTAGGTGATGCTATTTTGTCTATAGTTATTTGTCATACTCTCTTTGAACGATTCCAAGACTTCCTTGAGGGTGAGCTGACCCGAATGAAGAGCATGCTTGTCTCGCGCGGGACATGCACCCGCGTGACCAAAGAGCTTGGATTGCAGGAATACCTGCACGTTGGCAAGGGCATGATTTCGAGCGGAGCCTTGCCAGATTCACTCGGCGCCGGCTTACTGGAGGCTGTGATCGCTGCAATATATATTGACGGAGGATTGGAAGCGGCACGTAAATTCATCCTTAATAATTTTGATCCTTTAATCAAGGATGCTGAGGCAGAAGATGCTCATGGTAACTACAAGTCTCTCCTGCAGCAGTACGCCCAGGAGCGATTCAACGTCACACCTGTATACATACTGCTGGATGAGAAAGGACCCGACCACAATAAATGTTTTGAGTCCGGAGTGATTGTGGCGAACCGTCATTTCCCGAGCGCATGGGGGACGAACAAAAAGGAAGCAGAGCAGAAAGCAGCCCTAAATGCTCTTGTGGAATTGGGGGTGCTAAAAAAGCCCTGCTCAGATTCGAAGGATTAGAACAAGAAAGTGGGGGAGTATATCTTAACCTATTATTATCCACGCCAGCGTGTATAGGACCAAAGCAGCTACACCTATGAAGATGATAATGGAGCCAAACAGAACCACTGTCTCTTTCAAGAAGGACCGTAGTGTTATTTTCGGTACTTTGGTCGCTTTGTAGACGACGGCTATCGAAGCCGCTAAAGGAAGCAGCCACAACATGGACTGGGGTGTCGTCCCGATCTTTTCGGGAGTAGTAAAAGTACCAAGTAATAAAGGTAAAATTGTTGTCATATTAGTTTCTTGTTGTTGTTTGAATTCCGGCTAAATGCGCCAGATAAACAGCATTGACTATACACAAAAGGTTGAGAAGACCAGCGATACTGGTATATATCTGTCCGATTTCATTTGGCCTAGCGTAGACAGGATAAGCGCCAGTTGAACTCAGATGTCCGAGTATCGCTACTGCCGGCGAGTTGAGCATTTGTGCCACATACCATGGTTTCGCTCCGACTGGATTGATCACACCGACTGAGCCAATGTATAAGCCCATTAAGAAGGTCAGAACGATCGCTATTAAGATTATTAGGGCGTGTTTTTTTTTGTCGAGCAGTAAATGTCCACTACCCGGCACGAGCCAGGCCAATAGTCCGACAGCCAGCATAAAAAGTACTTGATTTTCTTTCAACCGTTGTGTCATTAGGGTGTTTCCTTCGGTTGGTCTGACGAGCTAGTATCAGCGGATTTCTCATCTTGCTTGGGGGATCGGAAATTCATGCGCTTCAATATGTTTGCGGGATTAAAGTGCACAACGGCCAGGTTCTGGGCCTGAATCTGGTTTTGTCCATAAGCTCGTGTCGCCTTAATTTGGTCGTACTCTTGCTGGCTGAGGCGCGCAATTGAGAGGTCCTTCACACAGTAAAAGCTCATACTCGGCTTGAACTCCATGACAAGAGGCAAAGTTGCAGGTGTGTTGCTATCTTCCGGTATAAGCGAGTAGAGCTGGTCTATGAATTGCCTTTGTGCTTTAGCTTCGGTCATGAAGATTTGCTCCGTCGGATTACCGGCACGTTGGGCAGCAAAAGTATTCAATTGGTCATTTGAGATCCTACGCAAGCCCGTCATACTATCGAGCTTGAATACGTTGGGATCATCGGGTTCTTCTTTAGTGAGTTTTTGCGCGTAGAGCTTGTTGAAAGTGTCAAGCGCACTCTGCCAACTATCATTCACTGCTACATCGATAAATTCCTGAGCTTTGGCCTCTGTTTGATCCAAGGCGGAAAGTCTCTTAAGGTCCTCGATTACCTTTTCTCTGACGGAGTAAACATCTTGCTCCTTTTGCTGTACGCTGTTTTGCAATTTCATCGTGGCGGTGCTAAAGGTTTGATCTACGCTCTCCGGTTCGCAAGCTCTTTTGACTTCTATCACTCGGAACAGAGCCGTTATCTGGCCAGAGGTGTCTTTTGTCATCTGCCTCGATGGGTCTTTGGCTGGGCCGATACTTTCATACATTCTGGGCTTTTGCATGCTCAACAGGCCAAGCTCATACACCTGCAACTGGTCGATTGAAAAGACGACTCGTATCAGCGGTGCAAACTCATACCCATACCCGGCTACAAAAAGTCTGCTGAGTTGTTCATCTATCTGGATGTCCGTGGCGTTGAGCAATCCTGTCTTACCAACATACAGTCTGATTTTGTAGTAAACATTTAAATTGTCCTTTTCTTTCCTGATCGCATATATCTTAGAGCCGTTGGTTATTAACCATTTACTGCCCTTTTCCTTTATAGAGGCTGAAGCGTTTTGCGACAACGGATTTTTGTTGTTCTCAAACTCCGTTCGCAGCTTCTCTGAGATAACAGCAGCATCAAGACTGTTCTGTAATCCCGGTTCAATCCGGAACAAAAGCACTTTATATTTTTCGGCCTGGATTTCAGCAGCATTTTGATAATCACCTGCTAACTGCTTAAGCTGTTCCGGAGTTAGCTCTTCAATATCTGAGGCGGTCTTATCTATGGCGGCGTCGGCGAGTGTTTTAGCTTCCTGGAGAATCTGCTCAATCTTGGCGTTTATTCTGCTGCGAAAAAGTCTCTGTCCGACGTCAGCAGCCACTTCTGCATAGCTCTTTGTTCTGTCAACCATTGGTGAGTTTGGGTCGTTGGGATCGGCTGGCACCTGCTCGGTGAATAGTTGGTCTCTGTTTCTTTCATAGTATTCTTCTGCTTCTTCTTGTGTAGGTGGTTTTATGATCGGTGTTATATTGTCGGTTTCGAGGGCAATATATTCGAGCTGGACTCTGTCCGGGAGTTTATAGCCGAAGCCATAAGGATTCTCCTGGCTTATCTGGCCACGAAAGAACATCTTATATTTGTCGAAATGCGCAATAAATTCTTCTTCTGCAGGCTCCTTTTGAGTTTCAGCAAAAACAGCCGAATCAAAGCGAACCAATTCGGCGTTGATGACCTCGTTTTCCCGACTGACGATGTGTGCAAGCTGAGAGCTGGTGACATTTTCTGTCGAGCAGGCTATATTGGTATATTGCAGCACTGCCAGGAGTTTGCCAAAAGTCGCTAGTATTTGCTCTTGGGGAATACCTTGACGGTTTACTAACGATCCTATGATTTGTGAATATGTCTGGCCTTGAAATAATTGAGGTATTATCCTTGCAAGCAATTTGCCTGCTTCACTGTTTGGGACTCTAATGCCGGCAAGCTCGCTTTCATTTCTAAGAAGCAGCCAGTATAGATCACTCGGGACGGAACGCTTATAAAAGTCACGAATTTGCGCGTCACTAATTCTGTATTGGTTTCTTATTATCAGTTGCTTGATACGGTTGACCAGCGAGGTGGAACTTCTGCTCTCCGCGAAAAGCAGTTCGGCCAGCAGAATTGCTCGCAGGTCCTGAGGCTGAGACCTGAGCAGGTCACCGATTTTTAGCATTCTGAGTGTATCCAACTCTCGCTGGGCTATATACCGGTCGTAGCTCGTTATCTTTCTTTTGTCTGCGAAATACGCTATTGTCTGGTGCATACCTGTAGATGATCGCAGCAGATATGACAGCGCAGTACCTCCTATGAAGCCGATCATAATGACGATGACCACGACAGCCATCACCTTCGTTCTGTTCTTTCGAAACCATTTCACAAGGTTCATACTTGTGCTCCGAATTTGCCAAGCCCTGTTTTGTTGTGTAGACTAATCATGCTAAAAGGATATGTTGCGCATCTTATGCACAACATAGCAAAGCAATGAGTCTATATTACATATAATCTTAAAACACGAGAGTATAAGCAGCTCTTTGAGCTTTGCAAGAAAAATAGTAGTTTATTGCCGAACTGCCGATCCAGAAACTGAGATTCGTTTTCCAGAAGAAGATCAGATGGCGGCTTTTAAGTATGGCCAAAAAGGCGTCCAACGAGAGCGGAAGGCATATAAACGATTTGTAATTCGATGCGGCTGTCCTTATGATGTGAATGTAAAAGATGGACAGAGAAGGGACATATCTGAACTCGACTCGAGCTTTTGCCGAGGCCTGTGAGTATTTAGCTGGGGGTGTCAACTCACCGGTACGGGCGTTCGGCGGACTAGACGTAGGTCCACTATTCATTGCCGGCGCAAAGGGCTCGCATATCTACGATATAGACGGCAATGAGTACATTGACTATGTCGGCTCATGGGGGCCTATGATACTGGGGCATGCTCATCCGGAAGTTTTGAAGGTTGTCCGGACGGCAACGCTGAAAGGAACCTCATTTGGGGCACCTACGTTGGCTGAGACGGAGCTGGCCAAAAAGATAGTTGGGGCGTTTGAGTCCATCGAAAAAGTCCGGCTTGTCAGTAGTGGTACCGAAGCGGTAATGACAGCTATTCGTTTGGCCCGTGCCTATACGGGCAGGGATTTGATAGTCAAAATGGCAGGCTGTTATCATGGGCACAGCGATTCACTTCTTGTTGCTGCCGGCTCCGGCGTTGCCGAACATGGTACAGCCTCAAGTGCCGGTGTTCCTGAGGCGATAGCTAAATTGACTATTGTCTTGCCCTACAATGACACTAACGCAGTAAAGGCAGCATTCAAGAAACACGGTGGTAAGATAGCGGCAGTTTTAGTAGAGCCGATCGCGGCTAATATGGGTGTTGTGCCGCCGCGAGAAGGCTATCTTGCGGCGCTACGAGAGTTATGCGATCAATATAGTGCAGTTCTGATATTTGATGAGGTGATAACAGGTTTTCGAGTAGCGCTTGGTGGTGCACAGGAACTTTATGGCATAAAAGCAGATATTACATGTCTCGGCAAAGTTATAGGTGGAGGATTACCTGCGGCGGCTTTTGGTGGCAGGTCTGAAATTATGGATATGCTGGCACCGGCTGGGCCGGTTTATCAAGCGGGCACACTCAGCGGCAACCCACTCGCAACCGCCGCAGCTATTACAACATTGGAATTGCTCGAATCTCAATGCTGGATACTCGATTCTCGACGAGTATCGAGTTACGAATATCTCGAATCAAGAGCAGCTATGTTAGAGCAGGGTCTGGCCGATGCTGCGAAACAGGCAGGTGTCTCTGTTACGATAAATCGTGTTGGCTCGATCATGAGCTGCTTTTTTGCTAATAAGCCGGTGAGGAATTTTGCTGATGTGCAGGCGACCGATATAGGTCGCTTCAAGAGATTCTTTACTGAGATGCTAAGACAAGGGATATATCTAGCACCAAGCGCTTACGAAGCGATGTTTATTTCGTTGGCCCATACAGTACGCGATATTGAAAATACTATCGAAGCTGCCAAGAATAGCTTCCAACAAATCAAGAATTAAACCTACCTTGGCAGAGCTGCATGAGCCGTGTTTTCCATATTACTCAGACTGACCTAATTTTAATTGAAAACCAACGTAAATACCTATTTGA
>CAYSPM010000101.1:0-10185 GCA_964432925.1 uncultured Pirellulales bacterium
ATGATCCCGGGATAGAGTTTTTGTTCCCATCGGAACGTGAGGTAACGATAGAGCCAGGCGAGTATTTATTGTTGGTTAAGGATTTGGATGTATTTGTGGGCACGTATTTGGTTCCTGTGGATATTCAGGTTTTTGCGTGGGGGGCTGGCCGGTTAGCCAATGGAAGTGAGAAGATACAGTTGAGCAAGCCAGGCGATGTGGATGGGGAGGGCATTCGTCAGTGGATACGCGTGGACCGTGTTGTTTATAGTGATGGCTCACATCATGATGATTTTTCATCTGGAGTAGATCCCTGGCCGGTTGACGCAGATGGCGGAGGTGGTTCATTATCTCGGCTGGAGCCGGCTGACTATGGTAATGACATAATCAACTGGCAGGCGGCTGATCCTTCGCCAGGCTCAGCAAACCCGTAAATCCGTAGCATTCACTATAAGCAAGCTTTCAACACAAAGAGTGTCAAGTATTAGATATATCCTGGCTGGGATTTTCTTTTGCTGGGCCGAAGTACATAATAGATATAAGGATCAAGCCTGTCCCAGCCAAGAACAACGCCATTCGGCGACGAGGCTCACTACAACGGATTAACCAGGTAGGTGTTGCTAATTCGGTGGGGTACTGCTGCGTGTGTTCTGTTAAGGCTTTTCTGGCAAAAGTTAATTGCTTTACCATTGCTGTCGGATAAACAGCGTTTGGGTCTTCAGGCTCGGCACCAAACGTTGCAGGAGCGATCCGCCTGACAAGATTGGGGTCTTGCTGTAGTTGCTGTAAGAGTGCATCGTAATCAGCGTTCAGTAGTTCAAGCGTATCCAAAGACGTCTGGGCCTGGTTAAGTAAATCTCTGCTGTGGTAATATCGAATCAGATCAGGGCAAAGTACAGAACTGCCGAGTGCAGCGACGCCGATGCCAAAGAAGACGATAAAAACAGAAACACGGATGACATTTCGTGCCTGCATAGCCCGCAGCAAAGTGCTTCCTATGGAACGCCTTAGGCGCTTGCAGTTGCGGTATTCTCACCTCTATGGAGAATGTCGCGTTTTTTGGTTTACCTTTTCTTAAACATGAAACCAGCGTAACGAGCGGCTGATCCAAGTTCTTCGTTTATTCTGAGCAGTTGATTGTATTTACAGATTCTGTCAGTTCGGCACAGCGAGCCGGTCTTGATCTGGCCAACGCCGGTGGCGACAGCGAGATCAGCGATTGTGGTATCTTCGGTTTCTCCGCTTCTGTGGCTTATAACGGCGGTCCAACCCGCCCTTCGGGCCATGTTGACCGCCTCGAATGTCTCTGTCAATGTGCCTATTTGATTGAGTTTGATCAAAATAGAATTAGCGCAATTGAGTTCTATACCCTTAGTTAGACGTTTGGTATTTGTTACGAAAAGATCATCCCCAACGAGCTGAACTTTTTCGCCGATTTGCTTGTTCAACTTTGTCCAACCCGCCCAATCATCTTCAGCCAGTCCATCCTCAATTGAGATAACAGGGTATTTATCCACCCATTGAGACCAGTGTTTTACCATTGCATCAGATGAGACTTTTTTCTTAGGTTCGGATTTGAAAAATTTGTAGGTTTTTGTCTTGCTGTCGTACATTTCGGTTGAAGCGGGATCAAGTGCGATTGAGATATCTTTGCCGGGCTTATAGCCGGCCTTTTTAATAGCGGTCATAACCACTTCCAGGGCTTCTTCGTTGGTTTTGAGCATGGGTGCGAATCCACCCTCATCTCCAACTGATGTAGCGTAGCCCTTCTGAGCCAAAACCTTTTTCAATGTGTGGAACACTTCTGCTCCCATTTGCAGGGCCTGTGGAAAGTCCTTGGCGCCGGTCGGCATAATCATAAATTCCTGGAAATCGACGTTGTTGTCTGCATGTTTTCCTCCGTTGATGATGTTCATCATAGGCACCGGAACGATATTAGCGTTGCAGCCCCCCAAATAGCGATATAAGGGCAGATTTGCTGATTCTGCTGCTGCCTTGGCCACAGCCAGTGAGACGCCCAATATGGCATTTGCGCCGAGCTTGGCTTTGTTGGCTGTGCCATCCAGCCCGATCATTAACCAGTCAAGTTCTTCCTGGGCTGAAGCATCCATACCTAAAACTTCAGGGGCGATGATTTCATTTACGTTCTTTACGGCCCCGGCGACGCCCTTACCCATGTAGCGTTTTGCCCTTGTATCACGAAGCTCGATTGCTTCGTAGGCACCGGTACTGGCTCCGGAAGGCACCGCTGCTCTGCCGAATGAACCATCCTCAAGCAAAACGTCCACTTCAACGGTGGGATTTCCACGCGAATCAAGTATCTCACGTGCGGTGACATCAACTATCGTAGTGAACATTTCCTGTCCTTTCCTTATGTGCTGTGGCGGAATTTCATTTTTTGTTATTTTTTTGCGTGCACGAGAGATTACCCGCTTTCAATCGCTTCGTCAAGGCCAGCCGACACTTTTTCTGTATGGTTACAGCCATCGGCCTACACACCGCGTGCATCATAATAACCTTCGCGCAAATCAGCCACAAATGCTCCACTAAAGCCAACGCTAAAAAGCATCCATTGTATGACGTTGCTCAGTCGAAAGTTCAAGGAAACTCATCTGTATGTTGTTGTGCTCTGGCTGCGGATAGACGACCCAGCTTTTATTGGTGACGACTGCGGAGGGAGTCAGCTTATGGTTTGCTACTTGGCCGGTTTCAATTATATGGCCTACTTCTACACCTTGAGCGGTTAGGTAATCGCTTAGAAGTCTGCGGTGGCACTTCCAATAGAATCTCTCTGCGCAGAGAATAGCGGTGCGCGCATTTGCTGCGGTTGTAATCAGTTTTTCAGCGGCGTCACAGAATTCGTCTGTGTTCATGTAGTCTGCGTAATTTCGAAAGCCTAAACTTTTAAGGGCTGTATTTGGTGATTTGTTATTTTTTGTGCCCTGTCTTCGGCCGCCTAAGGTCTCCAACCAGATATACTTGATTGCCTCTTTTTCTAAAAGGCTCTTGAGAGTCTCGCCGTTGAAATGAGAAAATTTTCGTGAGCTTGGATAGCGACGCACATCAGCCACGACTTCGATAGCGAATCCCTGCAAAAGAGACGAGAACTCTTCAAATGAGCGATTGGAATGTCCTATGGTGAATATTTGCAATTTTGTTTCGGAGTCAGTTTTCATAAGGCTATCTCAAGGATTCCAGACGTATCGACAATACTATAGTGCTAATTATTTGTCTGGTTCAAACGTGGGTACGTCTTTAGCACCTGACTTCTGCTTTGCCTTCCGCATTCTGCGGTGGATGCATTGATCTCTGTTCGGTTATAGCGATTATAAGAGCGATGGATACCCAAATACCGCTGGTAATAACCCCAAAAGCGGCAACTACTATAATAATCAATAATATCGTTATCATTCTTTATGCTCCTTGCTGGGTTGTCCCAGCAAATAGCCGAACACGTATGCCAACAGTGCTGCGACAAGTGCTACAAGGATAGCGGGTACGTGGGTTACCGACGGAAAAACGAACTGCAGTAGGATGGCAACAATTGAACCCGTAATCATTGACAGGATTCCAGCCAGTGGACATGGACGCCTTACCCACAAACCAATTACAAGAGCGGGCAGGATAGCTGGAGCCCAAATTGTATAGCAGTCAAGCAGGCCGGCGATGATGCTGGGAACGACAACAGCACCTGCTGCGGCGATGGCTGCGATGGCAATAGTGGCGAAGCGGCCTGTATTCAGAGCAGCACTATCCGGTAAGGCAACGAAAGGCTTAACGACATCTTCTGTAAATGCTACGGCGCCTGCATTTAATAGTGAATCCAGGCTGGACATAACAATTGATACTAAGACGACCAACAGAAGTACGTAGCCTTCAGGTGGCATGGTCGCCTTTACCAAGTTCAGCAGGACATGGTCTTCGTGTGAATCGGCTGCAATGACACCACGAGCTGAAAGGCCGAGCGCAATCATAACTATAAACCAGGCTATGCTGAATAGACCAGCCAGCACAAAGCCATTGCGTGACACACGTGTTGTCTTGGATGCCAATGCTCGATTCGCATAAGGGGGAATGAGCGTTTCACCGAGTAAAAAAGCTGTTATCAGTCCAACTACCTCAACAAGTGACATCGATTGGAAGCCACTTCTGGTGGCTGTCGATGCTTGTTTGGCAAGTTCGGTTACTCCGCCATCGAGATGAAATAATAATACAAATAGCAGTATGATAGGCAGCAGTATTGCAAACGTGGTGAATTGGAAGGCATCGGTTATTACACTTGCCCGCAATCCTCCAAATGTTGTATATAGAGCTGTTATAGCAACAATCATGACAACGGCAATCCAGTTCGGTAAGCCGAATGTATCGCTCAGCACAAGCCCGCCTGCATGGGCCATAACCGTTGCAAAGCCGGCGCACAGGCCTACGGAAATAATCCCAGCAAGTATCTGACACTTTGAGTCGTACTTTTGGCCAATAACATCACCCAATGTGTGGCAGTTTTTAAGAGCTCTTAGTCTGGGGGCAACAAATAGACCAACCAGGACATTCTGAAGTGAGTAGGCCAGGCCTATGGCTAAGAAAAGAAAACCCGTTTTGAATCCCTTGCCTACGAAGCCGATGGAAAAAGCCGGCCCAACGTAGGTGGCGGCGAGGCTACCAAAGACCATGGGAAGGGTCAATGTGCGTCCAGCCAGTGAGAATTCTTCAAATGCACGGGCTGTGCGAGCGCGTACTGCAATAAAGGTAAGCGTTACTAAGTAACCTGTCACAACCAGCACGGATAAGATTGTATGCACAGCTCGATCCCAATCTGATTCTCTATAGACCAAGTACCAGGACCGACTCAGGGAGTGAATCTCGATATCTACTGAGATTTATCCTGGTACATTTCTTCTTCCAGTTCGCTAATCGTAGCATTTAGCTCAGCCTCGGTACGAATCCATCCAAAGCGTGCATCAACAAGAAAAGTGCGGTACCACTGAATCAGATTCTTTGCGAATTCGTCGTCTTTGCAGTAGATTCCGAATGATATTTCACCTGCGTGGGATCCCGCTTTTCGGGGAATCTGTGGGAAAGCCAGAAGAACCGCTGTCCTGGTTAGCAGGAACTCAAGGTCGGAGACTTTACTGTTGTAAATTCGCAGCCTGCCGGACTCAATTGCCTTGGGGTATTTACGGAACAGAAAACGCGCAGCGTTGGAGAACCCAGGTACGCTCAGGTTCAGCGCTCGGTGCACTCTGACATCACTGTAATTCTCTACGATTTCGTACAAGGTACTGAGATAATCATCTATTGGCTGCCTTTCGCCTTCAAATAACATGCAAGTCCAAAGCTCGCTGTGGCCGGCACTATCAAGCTGATCCTGAAGCATCTTTTTTGCGACGTTATAGGTTTCTCTTCGACTGCCCAGCACTTTCAATTGCCGTTGAGTTAAGACCTTGGCCCAGTCAGGCATATCTGCCGGTAATGATTCGGGCGGGCATACACCAAGGCGGGTCAGGAGCCTTAAAAATTGCTTCTCCTGTGAGCCGTAGAATCGCCTACCGACGACACTGCCTACATTGCCGTTACATTCCATGCCGTATTGCTTATGATAGCCAAAGGATAACCGGTGTACTTCATAGCCTTCGGCGATAAGCATTTTTTCTAACTCAGTAATTAAAAAAGCAGCTTGTTGTTCAGGTGCTCTGTCGATTGATAGATGAACGTTTGGGCAGAGAACGATGGGCCTTTTGCCAATCAGCTCTGATAATGCAGCAAACTCCTGGGCAGCTTGCTGCAATTCCTGTCTGTCGTCATACAGCTCCATGCATACAAAGACGACGAGCACGTTCCTGAAAACCATCTTTGGTTGTTGCGGCGAGATGGTTGAGGGGTCTATTCGTGAGGATGCTTCTTTGTCCTCGAAATAGCACGAAGAACATTGGTAACAATCCAAGATCATATCGATTTCTCAGTTTTGTCCTCCGGTTTAACTATGGGCTTTGCTCGCGAATTGCGTTTGCTGCGTGGCGAAGCTTTAGCCTTTCTTAATCGTGATGCTATTTCCGCATCGACACGGGATATGAACAGGCTCACATCCGGAGTGGGAGCTCTGTCGGCGAATCCTATGCCGTTGAGTGTTCGTACCATCTCTGCGGCATCAAAGAATTCCTGCGACGAGGAAATGCTTTTGGCTTCCTGACGTGTGATGGATTTAAGAAAAGTTGGTATGCAGCCATCACGCAGCGTTCCTGCATAGTCAACCAGTAGCTCCTGGATTTCTCTATTTGCATCAGGCATTGTTTTATGCTCCTCTCAGAAGAAGGCGGTTAGCCTTCGTGACAGTAATCGTTCAACATTTTTCTAAGTTTCAATATAGTTCGAAATTCGAGCATCTTTACTGCTCCAACGGTGGTCTTGAGCTCATTTGCTATAACCCTGTTGGAAAGACCATCCATCCAGAGTTCTATTGCTTTTCGTTCTCTTGCCTTGAGCTTAGCTAACAGCCGGTGCAGTATCTGATGAAGTTCCGACTGAGATATCTGGTCAAGGATGCCGAGGTCTGGGGCTACAAGGTTCTGCAAATCCTGTTGAGACAAACTCAGATTCCGGTTCATCCTCCTGTAGACTTCTCTTAGGCGCTTCCGCATGTAGTAAAGATATACAGTCCTCAACAGCTCTTTCTCGTTAGTGACATCCCACAAGTGGCCAGGCTGCTGCCATATATCGGCATACACATCCGCCAAGACATCTTCGCACTCCACCTCATTGCCGAGATAGCGGTACAAGCACCTGATGAACATTTCAAAAGTTGCCCGTACAAAAGGCTCCATCGCACGACGACGTCGTTCAGCATCAGTGGCTGTAAGTCCCTTCAGAGCGTTTTGTAGTTTCTTGTTCATTACCCGTTAATCGCTTAGGGCTCTACTTCTATATCCTTGCTGGGTCACATTGAAACAGCCGTGCCATAGTAACGCCCTTGCACCAAATGCAAAGGAATTAGCTTTAGCAGGCTTGAGCAATCATAACTCACAAGGGCGACCTCTTCAATAATCAAGTTGTCAGCATTGCGATAAACCGAGGACCTTTTTAAGCACAGCGATCCAAACGCCCTGAGATATACACAACTGCTAAAAGCCATACACGGGTCTTAACCGGTCTTCTGTCGGCAGAGTATGGTAGTATTCCCCTCTTGTGCCGACGTACCCGACACCATGTTTTCTCAACCTCACCCGACTGATGGAACCGTTGCTGTTCGTTATATTGACCGTGACATATTTCATTTCCTCACGGATGTACGTTCTTTCTGCCTGTGCTCTTTCTTTGTCGGCTTCGTTGCCGAGCATGTAGCCGCCGGCTCCTCCTACCGCAGCTCCGACCAGAGTTGATTCGGTGTCGCCGCCTATTAACTGGCCAATCCCAGCACCGGTTAAAGCTCCAACGGCTGAGCCGGTTTGGGCGCTGTTTTCACAACCTGTTAAAAGAAGCAATCCGATACTTACTGTTGCCATTATCAGAGTTGTCGAAAATTTCCTATCCATCTTTGTGTCTCCTTAAACCAGCGTCTTCACTTTTAAATGTGCTGCAAAAATTTCTTTTGCCATTCTCATTCATAGTCAGTTTGATCAGCAGTCGTTTCAGTTTCTGTGATGCTATCAGCTTTTAATTTCTCCAGAAGCTCAAGCAGTATCTCAGCGGCAGTTGCATTCTCCACGTCCAGGCTTGCCTGCAGCAACGGTTCAGTGGCTGCATCGAGTTCACCTATGCCAAGCATCTGATAACCGAGCAGAAGCTGTAAGTCTGCATCGTGCGTGTTCTGTTCTGCTTGCTCGGCCAGACGTTCAATCTGCCACAGAAGAACATCTTCATCGGGATAAAGACCTCGTGGATAGAACACACCTTGCTCCTGGGGCGTGACTTTCTCCAGAGCCGTACGTAGCATCTCTGTCGCTTCCGCATACTGTTCATTGGCAAAAAGTGCTTGAGCATAGGCAAACGGCAGAACCATGTCCTCCGGCGCAAGCTCGACTCCAGCGGCGAACTTCTCAACCGCTGAGTCATACTCACCGTTCTCAAAGGCTTTGACCGCTTCTTCAAAAAGCGTGTCGACTAGAGTTTGTTGATCGGGCTCTGCTTTTTGCTTTGCGAGCTTTTCGCGAACATCGGCGAAAGTTGTGTGGTCAACAGTCGGGATGTAATCATCTGTTACGCCTTGGCTGGTCTGGTAGGTCTCGGCTGATTCGCCTGTGCTACTGTAATAATAGTTGTATGTGTAATAATTGTATGTGTCACCTTCTACCTGGTGAGGGATAGGGTAATAACCACACCAAATATAAGGATGCCAACCGTACCAATAATAGCGCACGTACCTGTATTCAACTGGCCAGTAGCCACCCAGACTCACGAAGATATATTTGCGGTGGTAGTAGGGATAGACGTATCTGAAGGTTAAGCGCGGTCCCCAGTGGTAGCGCACGACGTAGCGGAATCTTGGCCAGATGATTCTGTGACACAAGCGGTGATAGTTATCTTTATATATGTGTACGTGACGGTTTACATGCCTTACCAGTTGCGGGCTGTCATAATAGACCACGGATGTCGGCCTTGAAAAGCGGTGCACCCGTTTGCGTTCTGTTCTGTGGACGCGCTCTGCTAAGGGAGTATCTCTAAGAGCTGCCCGTTTTCGCCTTATGATATCCCTTGGCCTGGAGGAGCCAAAGTCCCTCTCGTGTCGCCGACCTGCGTCCCTTCGCAAGTCACGGGTATGTACCGTATCTACGATCTGTCTATTAGTTAGTGCCTCGGAATTTTTATTAGGCTTGCCATCACGTTGTATTTTTCCTGCTTCGGTGTGTCTATCCTTAAATATCCGATTAAATGTTCCTCTTGTGAGAACTGTTGCTCTCTTTTTGTCCAGTGAACTGCTTGTTTGCCGCGTTTTGTCAGCTTCTGCTTCCTTGTCCCTGCCAAGTGGAGTTGACCTTGTTTTACTGAGTAAGCGGCTCGCGAACGGTATCTTGCGAGGTCGTGTTTTATCGGGAACGGAGATTGTGTTGTCTGTATCAGATTTCTTATCCAAACTTATATTCTCACGAATTTTTTGGCTTACATCTATAGAAGAAGGTTTTCTTCTTGTTGAAATAAAGTTCCCTATGCGCGACCTTATACTTGTGCGAGAATTCGATTGTTCAGCGTGGGTGGTAACGGGCGGATGTATGTTGGGGGTTGGCTTGATTGGCTCAGATGATTTTCTGATAATGGTTGGGCGGTTGTTCGAGGAGCCTGTGATCAAGTTTGATCTTACTCGGGAGGTTGGTTTAGGCGGCGATGTCGTTGTAGGGCTTGGATTAGTTGTTTTCGTTCTTATGAGCGAATTACCAAGAGGATTGCCAAGACGTCGGCGAGTAAAGCTCTGGGTTGTGCTTCCACTCGATGTTGGCCCTCTGGAGATTGTGGCGCGATGCCTCGTGAACATTCGTGAATGAACTGGGCTGGATATCCTTGAGGTGCTTAGCCCTATTGAAGGTCTGCTAAACCGCCGGATAGAGGTGTTCCTTGTCCGCGATTTCGTGATGCTCGTGCGTGGCTTGGGCTTACTGGCGGAAGATGGCTTACTTTGTTGCTTAGTGCTTTGACCACTTCGTTTTGATCTGCTTCGCAGAGCGCCCGCAGACTTACGGTTAGCACTAACAATTGAGATTAGAAACAATGTCACAAGAATTATCCTGAAAATGCTGGTGTGTCTATGAGTTGACATACTGCACCTCCTTTCGCGCGTGACTCTTCAAAAAACAGCAGAGCACCAAGTTAGAATCCATGCTTTTGCATAGAGAACTATCTTTTAGCAATTGTTTATTTACACCTACCATGGATTTCCTTGCTGTTCTCTTTAATCTTTCGTATTCGGACCTATTTGAAAAAGAGCCTGCTCTAACTATATATAAAAGGCACCAAAGTTGAGTCTGGTAACAAAAATATTCCTGCATCATGCTTGTTCCACGAAAAGCGTTGATTGTTCATCGATGAACCATGAGCACAGTACGATGATCAGATATACGTATCCTGTGCGGTTGTCTTACGATCGACTTCCAGCGAGCAATTTTTATATTATAGAGTACGGCTGGAATAAGTTTAGGATTTGGTTATTGGGGTGATAAAAGTACGCTGGCTTTTTTATGTAAAAAAGCAGATGGCCTGCTGAGATACAACGTCGCATATAAT
>CAYSPM010000102.1:0-10144 GCA_964432925.1 uncultured Pirellulales bacterium
AAGGGAAAGTGAGAACATGACATCGGTTTTTGCTCTCGCTCAGGATGACAGAGTTAAAGAAGATTTTCGCGATACTGGTGCCATTTCTAATTAATTAGTGTAACTTTTCACCTGTGTCATTCCGGCCTTGAGCCGGAATCCAGGCTTAAAAGTGCGTAGATTCCTGCTTTCGCAGGAATGAAAAAGTGACAGTTTCTTTTTAGAAACGGCACTAGCCTATTACTTTTTGCAGGCCTTAGCGGGATTTGACTATAAGTTTGTGGCCAACAAAGTTCTTAAAAAATCGGTAATGTTCACTCACCCCTTGCGTGCTAAGACGTAGCGACTGTCTTATGAACGAAGTGTAAAGCGTGTAGTCTTTATGACTAATCAAAAAGACTACTTGCATTTTCTACAACCTGTGAAAGATGATATACAAATCTACTAGTTGGGCATCAATTCTCTGTAGCAAAGCTTCCGGCCTTTGTAGCCGTGGCTAATACGGCTGAGTAAGCACTGCGAAGGATGGAAAGCCCCACAATACCATTTTCGCGTAATGAGACCATAGGTTTGTAGCAGAGCAGTTTCTCTGCTGTGGTGATATCGGCGAGGGAGTATTTTACATCACCAGGGCAGGCAGAGGCTTTTTTTGAAATGTGTAGATATCGCGGATAAAATTTTATAAGATGGAATGGTAGATTCCTTGCGGAGTTTATCCTCGATCGAAGCGAAGGACTTGGAATGACTTGGGGGTAGATTACCGCTTTCGCGGTAATTTCATTTGTATTTGCTGAAAGGCATGTATGGCTATTCTAAAACTGAATAAACATAATGAAGCTAAAGAAATTGAATTTGAATTAGATTACCTTACATCCTCAGACTGACCTAATTTTAATTGAAAACCAACGTAAATACCTATTTGACAACAACATATCGCACTTTGTCATTCCCGTGAAAACGGGAATCCAATTTGCTGAAAACTTTAATGGATTCCCACCTGCGCGGGAATGACACAAAGAATCGGTCAGTTTGAGTTACATCGTTAACAACAACCGAGCGGTTTGAAATGATGTTCAGAAAAACCCAGGAAATATTGAGTCTTCTAAAAAGAAATGCACGCAGAACAACTACTGAAATTGTTAAAAGAAAACGCGTTAAATTTGTCATAATCGGCGCCACCGCCTTTCCCGTTCACGGTTATTCACGTGCAACATTGGATATTGATATCTTTATCAAGGCGGAGGAGAAAACGCTCGCAGAACGCTTAAGGCACTAAGAAAGTGTATGAAAAGTGGTCTTTTGTCCGACAACTGATATATGGACGAAAGGACTTATCCAAGTAACTTGACGAATGAACAATGGAAATTGATCGAGCCTTTGCTTCCGCCAGTCAAGCCCGGTGGTAGACCACGCACCACCGAACTACGCGAGGTTATCAATGGCATTCTGTATCTGGTTCGCACGGGCTGCTCTTGGCGAATGCTGCCACACGATTTTCCACCATGGCCAACGGTCCATGATTATTACTGGAAATACCGGCGTGATGGAATTTGGGACCAGATTCATGAGAGCCTCCACAAGCGTGTGCGTGTCCAAGCCGGTCGCCAGGCCAGTCCCAGTGCGGCGATTATTGACAGTCAGTCGGTCAAAACCGCCTCAAAAGGGGGGAACGAGGTTATGACGCTGGCAAGAAAATAGTGGGCCGAAAACGCCATTTGGTGGTTGATACACTGGGTCTTGTGATGGCTGTCGTTGTGCACGCAGCCAGTATTCAGGATCGTGACGGTGCTAAATTGGTCTTGCGTAAACTGGTAGGTCGTTTCAGTCGTTTGTCTTTAATCTGGGCCGATGGTGGCTATGCAGGTAAGCTCATTGACTGGGCTGCCAATTTTGGTCGTTGGGTTTTGCAGATTGTAAAACGCAACGACGAGATCAAAGGATTTGCGGTATTGCCGCGACGATGGGTAGTCGAACGGACCTTCTCGTGGTTGGGAAAGTATCGGCGTTTGAGTAAAGACTATGAGTCGCTGACGGTTAGCAGCGAAACTATGATTCAACTTGCTATGATTAACCTGATGATTCATCGATTAAAACCCGGATGACCGGACTTTTCATACACATTCTTAGAGAATTCGGATACGATGTTCCTTAGATATCCCAAATCCGAAATGTTTTTAATCTTAATGGACTGAAGGGTGTTTATATTTGAGTGTTTTTGAACACGCCAAGTCTATTCAGTCCAGTTGTATGAGATTG
Source organism: uncultured Pirellulales bacterium (assembly GCA_964432925.1). Lineage (GTDB taxonomy): Bacteria > Planctomycetota > Phycisphaerae > Sedimentisphaerales > Anaerobacaceae > CAYNTC01. Next base: position 2,236 of record CAYSPM010000102.1, read on the forward strand.
CCACAGTCTGAAAGCATTGCTCGCAATGACACCGATGCAAATGAGGTGATATAAAGTAATAGGCTATTAAGCGTGTTAGACTGATTTTTGTGGGTGGTGGTTTTTTCCTTGGTACGGCTGAGGTTTTGGTGGGTGGAGAAGAACAATAGTCCTATAAGCGGATTAAGACATCAAGCGGAGGTGTTTATGAGTCGATAAGGCAATCAGGCAGTTCCGGTGCGCGTAGACATATTAGCAGGCTACGGCTGCGAAATGCGAGAAACGATGAAAAAAGGCCTTTCTCTTGTTGAATTGATGATAATTGCGGCAATAATAGGTATCCTTGCAGCTATTGTGATACCTAATTTTCAATCGCATACGACCCAGGCTAAAGAGGCTGTGGCCAAAGACAGCCTACGATTACTGCGAAGCTCAATCGAGTTGTATACCGCCCAGCATGGTGGAATGCCGCCAGGCTATCAAGATGATGATCCGGATACAGTTCCAAGTAGTGCCACATTTCTCAGCCAGACGGTACTGCAAAGGCGTTACATCTCGAAGATGCCTAAAAACCCGTTCAACAATTTGGATACTATGTTGGTGGTCGGAAATAGCGAGACGTTGCCAGAGGATGCGACCGGGGAATATGGGTGGGTCTATCAGCCTGCCACCAAAACTATTAGACTCGACTGGCCAGGCAGTGACAAAAAGGGCATCAGATATTACGAGTACTAAGACATCAAACGACTCTGCTGCCCTAACTCAATCGTTGACCTTTCTGAATACTAAGGATTGAGCGAATATGTCATTTGGGTCTTGAGGAAAGCGAGGGCCATAGTCAAAGACAGCTATCCAGTCGGGCGTCCATGTCTTTCCGTCTTCGGAGACCGGTCCTACAAATCTATCGAGACTATTGCCGTCGATCACGTTTTCATTGAAAGTTATATGAATATCCTTTATTTCTATGGTGACAAGTAAAAGCCGTGTCTCTGGTGTGTATTCGACGATGCAGTCTCCAGCTTTGTAGGTGCTGAAGCTTCCATCTTTCATTTCAATCCTTGTTATCTTATTAGGCGTGATTTCGACTTGGCCCATAGGTATAACTGCTGAAGATACGGTTCCGTCCCCATTTAAAACTATCTTCCAGGGACTATCCTGAGCTTGCCACGTGCCGGCAACTTCGGGGGGTAACGAATTTCTGCCTGAAAATAATTGGGTTCGATTTATCTGACAGCCAGCTATTGTCCATGGAGCCAACAACATCAGGCAGATAATAAGGATTTTTCTGTTCACAGTATTCTCCTGAGATTATTCTTTCTGTATCAGGGTGAGCGATTATTTTAATGGGTGGGATTAGATTTACAATAAAAAAGCGAGGCAGGTCTTGATCTTGCCTCGCCTTAATTTTTGATCTTTACTTAGCTTTATTTTTTTCTACATCTAATCAGTAGACCACCAAGAACCGGCATAGCTACCGCGAATAGTATCTTCTCTTTCCGTGGTCCCTACATGCTGAATGTCAGCTTTGGGCATTCATTCAGCCCTTCGTATCCAAGATTCGGCTTGGGACTACCGTTAGTTCCTTGGACAATCGCCGGTAAGCTCCGAATCTGTCTTTTTCCAATTATCCACAAGTATACCTAGGTCTTCTGTGAAGACGCGGTAATTGAACGGGGAACCGGAATCCTTATGGTCGATATCAGCACAAGGATTGAGCTGTGGATCGTCGATTTTCCTCTTCCAGTTATCGACAATAAGAGATAAGTCACCGTTAAAGACACGGTAATTGTCGGGAGAACCTGAATCGAGCCCGTCAGCATCGCCATCGCACTGATATGGTGCGCACCAGCAAGCAGGTTTGCCCATGGCTACCCAGTCTGCGTAGGATTCGAAAGAGCTTGGGAAACAGTCAGCGGCACCCAACACCACAGGCATGTTGGTTGCACCAACAAGGTTAACATCCGCGGCGATAGCCGGATCTGTTAATACAATACCGCCTCGCGTTGCGTTCTCGGCAATGTTCAAGTTGCAGTCTGCGCTTACGGTGATCGTACAAAGTATCCCTGAATCGCCAGGAGCGTTCGGCGAACTGTCATCGGTTGGGTAGTACAGCGCACCCATCTCGATGGTAATGCCACCTGTTCCAAGACCGCCGAGAGCGCCCGTATCGTTGGGGTCGGCGACGGGTGTGTAACCATCCACATTCCAATCCGCGACATCGCCAGTGTCGGGATCAACGGTAATGGAGCGGCTGAAATTGGCGGGAAAGATACCGAAGCCAGGATTCGCTGCGGTGCTTTCGCCCTTTATGTAGCCTGAGATCGCATCAATTGTACCTGCGTCAACGGTGATGTCTAAGGCGAACGCCCTTGCCTTCGGGCTATCCGTGACCTCATAGTTGATGCTGACTACACCGCTACCTTCGTCTTTAGCAGTAATCTTGACTTCAGCTAACGCGATATTAGCTACTAAAACTACCGCAAGTATCACAATCATCTTTCTCATAATAGACCCTTCCTTTCTTCTCTTCTTTTCTTTGCAAAGTTACACACTTTGCACAATCTTGGTTTTTTTGAAATTTCTATCCTGCCGCGTCGGCAATAAAAGTTTGAAATGTCCAAATCCGAATAATGCCGTTTAATCTTGCATTAAACAATCAACCCGGCTCGCAGGAAAAGCCGGTTAAACAAAATGTTCGTTCCGTCTACTCCTCCTTTCCCGCCTATTGGCGAAAAATGTGTGTCGGTTTGCAATAAACACAAATTTTCATTAGAAAAAACCATTTTGAAAATATCATAAAACCCAAAAAAAATCAAGAAAAAAAGGGGAAAGCCGTAATTTTGCGTGTGTATCAAGTTTGTAGGTAGTTTTTTTGGCCTTTAGCATCAATTTTTTCGTGGGCGCGTACCCATCCCCAAGCTAGCGCTTGAGGCTGCCACACATCATTTATTATCTATCGTACCTCTTGCCTCGTTTATGATGATCGGGTGGCAGCCTCATCTCTCAGAGATGGGGGTGGTTTTTTTCAAAATAAGCCTTTTTACCTGCAAAGATGACATGCACCCCGTAATTTTACATATCCTGGTCTTGGCTTGACCCTGCTATACAATTTTCTTAGGATTTTTCAGTTCAGAATATGCAATTGTAGTAAGTGTATGTTATTTTTGCGCGTATGGAAAATTTCTTGAAGGGACGCCTTACAGCCGTCAGGCTGTGCCTGCTTGCGACGGTGTTAGTCTTGGTTTCGGTGGGGATAGCCACGATCTATTCGGTGGGTCACCCGGCTGAGCCCAGCCCTACCGAGCAGACAGGCGATTTAGGTGGTTTCTGGAAGAAACAGCTCATCTTTTTGGTGGTGGGTCTGCTTGGATTTGTGGCAGCGAATCTCATCAATTATCGGCGTATCGGCGAAGCAAGCTACTGGATATATGCGGTTGTGTTGCTGATATTGGGCGTTTTACTAGTGAGCAGGTACGTTGTGCCGATTCCTTTTGTGCCCGAGATTAATGGAGCGCACCGATGGATTAGGTTTAAAATAGCAGGTCGGCAACTGCCTGCGATACAGCCATCTGAACTCTGCAAGTTAGCATACATCCTGGCCTTGGCGTGGTATCTGCGGTATCGAAGCAATTACCGTAGTATCCGTTCTCTGGTAGGCCCCTTCGTCTTAACGCTTTTGCCAATGGTTATGATCCTGGCTCAGCCGGATTTAGGTACTGTCATGCTAATGATGCCGGTGTTCTTTGCAATGGTGTTCGTTGCGGGGGCAAAGCTCCGGCACCTGCTATTGGCAATACTTGTTGCGTTTTTAGTCAGCCCGTTATTTTGGTTCAAAATGAAGCCCTATCAGCGAACGAGGATAAGCAGTGTCTTTTTGCAGAGCAGTTGGATTCGCGAAAAGGCTGAGCAGCATCCAACTATCGGCAAGATTCTTGTGGGACGAGAATTCAATGCGCGGCAGTGGAGGAACGATTGGGGTTACCATCTTATTCGTTCCAAATTCGCGGTGGCTTCCGGAGGCGTGAAAGGATGGGGCTTTGGGAAGGGGCCTTTCGTAAAGTACAATTTTCTGCCGGAAAGGCACAACGATTTTGTATTCGCTGTGATTGCACATGAGTGGGGTTTTTGGGGCAGTATCTGCTTTTTAGGGCTTTATGTGATTGTCGCGGGATGTGGTCTGGAGATAGCAGCGAACAACACTGATCCATTCGGTAAGTTACTGGCGACGGGTATTGTGGCAATGTTTTCGGCTGAGGTTCTGACAAATGTGAGTATGACATTGGGACTTATGCCAATTACAGGATTAACTTTGCCGTTCGTAAGCTATGGCGGCTCCAGCTTAGTTGTGAGTATGGTTGCGGTAGGGTTATTGAACAATGTAGGGCGGTGCAGGCCTTTCACTGTGGCACGCAAGAGTTGAACTGCCCCTTATGCTGTGTGATATTCGGATATGACGGGAAAAGAATGCAAGAATGATAAAGGGCTTTAGGCAGATTGCTTTGCTGACGACGTTCAGCCGAATCCTGGGAATGCTACGTGATATGGCTTTTGCGTACTTTCTGGGTGCAAGCGGCTTGATGGATGGCTGGGCAATAGCTTTTAAGATTCCTAACCTTGCCAGGCGACTCTTTGGAGAAGGCGCAGCTTCGTCGTCACTTATTCCGGTCTACACCGAAGAGCTACAAAGGGGTAAATACCAAGCCGATCGAATGGCATTGACAGTAGCTACGGTTGTATTTGTCCTGCTAACGGGAGTTGTTTTACTCGGTGAAGGTATCATCTTGGTGTACTACCGATTCTTCAGCATTTATACAGGTACTGAGATGAAACTGGCACTGAGCGCGATAATGCTTCCTTACATGATCTTGATTTGTGTTGTGGCGATTCTGGCAGGAGTATTGCATGCCAATAAGCACTTTTTTTGCCCCGCGGCTGCTCCAATTGTGCTGAATGTTTTTATCATCGGCTCTCTTTGCTTTTCTGGGTGGGTCTTTGCAGTGCAGCCACGCATACAGGTTTTTGTAGTCGCGGTCGCTGTTATTTTGGCGGGATGTGTTCAGTTATTGATTCAGATACCTGCGCTTCGGGTGAAAGGGGTTCGCATACGGCCTGCCTGGCAAATAAGGTCCGGCGCTTTCAAGAAGGTCATTGTTCTGATGGGGCCGATGATTATTGGCTTAACGGTGACACAGATAAATACGTTGGCTGATGACTTTATCGCTTTGTGGTTTTCAGGATCGGCGGAAAAGGGCAGTTTTTTTGTTTTTCTCGGCAACCAGATCAGGTATCCCCTCTGGGAGGGAGCGGTGTCGCAGCTTTTCTATTCACAACGGTTGTACCAGTTTCCTTTAGGAGTATTCGGGATTTCTTTGGCTACTGCTGTTTTCCCTGTGATGAGTTCCGAAGCAGCGAGAAGGGATTTCGGCGCATTCTGTCGGACGATATCGCGGGGCTTACGCTGCACAATATTCGTGGCGCTTCCAGCTACAGTTGGACTGGTACTTGTTAGCAGGCCTTTGGTTTCTGTCATATTTGAACGCGGACAGTTCACAGCTAACGATACTTCTATAACGGCAGTAACTCTTAGTTTTTACGCGTTGGGGTTGTGTGGTTATTTCGCGCAGCAGGTTTTGGCTCGGGCGTTTTATTCTTTGCAGGATTCTAAAATGCCGGCACGAAGTGCGATAATTGCAGTTATCGTTAATGTAGTTTTGAATCTCACATTGATCTGGTTTCTGGGGACAGGTGGCCTGGCTGCGGCTACAGCAGTATGTTCATATTTGCAAGTGATAATTCTGGCATTTGTTCTTAGGCGACGACTTAGTGGTTCAATACTGGAAGGGTTGGCGATGGCTTTTGTGAAAACGGCTGTCGCGACGCTTTGTATGGCTATTACTGTGGTGGTTGCATTAGGCTTGCTGAGAAGTTCGGCTGATGTGTTCAGACTACTTCTGGCTGTCCCTTTAGGTGCGGCGGCGTATGTGCTTATGGCTAAACTTTTACACATAGAAATGCTCTCTCTGCTTACAGGCTCTGGATCTGGTAAAAGGAGCAGGTCTAATAACCGATCCAATCGCTTGTGAGACTATTTGCTGTAAGATCGTGGATGTTTAGCCGGATAGTCGGCCAATTATCAGGTCGGCAAAAAAGATGGGATTCGGATGTTCGGATATTATTGAAATTGAAATTTTATTGATCTTTGAGCAAATTGGGGAAACATTTGTGCTCTGTCATTCCCGCGAAAGCGGGAATCCAGCTCTTGTTAAGGTATTTTAGACCCCCGCCTCCGCGGGGGTGACAAAGCATTGCCTGTTTCTTTAGTTTTTCAAACATCAATAGGTGACGACTTTTAGCAACATATATGTACAGATTTCGAGCTACCCAAGCTTGTTCCCGTGAGGTTCTCATTTCTGCATATTCGTAAAAAGTATCTTTAAGCAGGTGTTACTGCTGGCTAAGTCGGTTAAGACGGAATCGAGAGCCTATACTTAAAGCGCTTCATTTATAAATGTGACCGGCAGACAGCAACGCTCATTTTTATTATCTAATGCTCTGTTGAAAATTTAAAAAAAACTGTCATTCCGAGCGCACCGTAAGGCGTCCCTTAGGGAAGGCGAAGCCGAGTCGAGGAATCCCTCGGCTTGGCTCGGGACAGGTCTGTTTTTAATAGATTTCTCCACTCCGCTGGGGGCTTCCATTCTCCCCCCTAAGGGGTGCGAAGGATGAATCGCTCGAAATGACAAGAATAAGCGCATTGATTATTCACAATCAGTATTAGAGTTGCTTTGCGAGAGATAAAACGTCAAGATATCAACAAAGCATAAGAAAATAGCCACCCCCCAATTGTTAATGCTTGGCAGTGTTTTTAGACTGCCCCCAACTTCACCATTATTATATAGTTTTTGACTCTTGAAATCAAGTAAAAAGTGGGCGGGATTATCACCTTTGGCTGGGCGGCGGCTCGTTGCGAGATTTGTGGCCAATAAAGTATTTGTTATCCGGCTAAAAAAACCCAAAAAGAAATTTGACCGCACGGACTAAAGATTATCTTACCATTGATTTTCGTTAAGTGTCTCATTATGGACAATACTCTTGCTTTGATTGGTGTTATTCTGGTAGGGACTGTAAGGAGAAGCAATAAAACTTTTTAGTCGCTCGCTGACTATGACAGTGAATTGACATATCTTGTTTGTTTGGCTAATATCCCTTTTATGTCGATAAAAGAAAAACGAGACAAGAGTCACGAATCACGAGAGACGATTAATATTCTCGGCATTGAGACCAGTTGTGATGAGACGGCTGCGGCGGTAGTAGCGGATGGGCACATTGTTAAATCGTCTGTTATAGCATCGCAGACTAAGCTTCACGAGAAGTACGGCGGCGTTGTTCCAGAAATAGCCTCGCGTGCGCATATTGAGAACATTTATCCTGTAGTGTCGGAGGCTATACAACAGGCTGGTGTCACTAAAGACGATATAGATGCGATTGCTGTAGCGAATCAGCCAGGTCTGACTATTGCTTTGGTCGTTGGTGTCACTATGGCCAAGACGCTTGCCTTTATGTGGGACAAGCCTCTAATTGCGATCAACCACTTACATGCACATCTGCAATCAGCGATGCTCAACCAGGAGCATCTTCAGTTACCTGCTGTTGCTCTTATCGTATCGGGTGGGCACACTTGCCTATACGAGTGTGAGTCGCCGTTGGAGCTGAAGCTGCTTGGTTCGACAATTGATGACGCTGCAGGTGAGGCATTTGACAAGGTCGCCACAATCCTGAAGCTGCCATATCCGGGTGGGCCGAGCATCGAAAAGATTGCTAAAAGTGGCGATCCGAACGCAATCAAATTTCCGCGGTCTATGCTTGGTCGAGACTCGTTAGACTTTTCTTTCAGTGGCGTCAAAACCGCTGTGTTATACTACTGTCGCGG
>CAYSPM010000103.1:0-10098 GCA_964432925.1 uncultured Pirellulales bacterium
AAACGTGTTCCGTGACTTGCACAGGGCATATCACGGGAATTGATTATAGACTATCAAAGAAAGGAAAAAGTCATGGCAGTGAAACTGAGACTCAAGAGAATGGGCAGGCGGCACCGGCCGTTTTTTAGAATCAATGCAATCGATGCTCGCACGCCACGTGATGGCAGGATACTTGAAAAATTGGGGCATTACGACCCTATTGAGAAAGACCCCGCCAAGCAGATTGTCTTAAATCGCGAGCGGGCGGAGTACTGGCTTAGTATTGGTGCGGTGCCGAGCGATACAGTTTCGCAGATTCTGCTTCGCCAGGGAATCAAACACAAATACGCTGAAGAAAAGGCCAAAAGCCGTGCACAGGCCAAGGCTATAGCTCGTACCAAGGGCAAGTTCTTTACAAAGGCTGAGAAAATAGCTTCGGAGAAGAAAGCTGAGGCGAAAGTGAAGGAGGCAGAAGAAAAGGCCAAGACTGAGGCTGAGGCCGCCAAGCAAGCGGAGGAGAAAGCCAAGGCAGAAGCCGAGGCGGCAAAGAAAGCGGAAGCAGAGTCTAAAGCCGAGGTAAAGGCTAAGGAGGCAGAAGAAAAGGCCAATGCTGAGGCTAAGGCCGCCAAGAAGGCGGAGGAAAAAGCCAAGGCGGCAAAGGAAGCGGAAGCAGAGTCCGAAGCCGAGGTAAAGGCTAAGGACGTAGAAGAAAAGGCCAATGCTGAGGCTGCGACCGCTAAGAAGGCTGAGGCGAAAGTGAAGGAGGCAGAAGAAAAGGCCAAGACTGAGGCTGAGGCCGAAGTCAAAACCAAAGAGATTAAGGAAAAGGCTGAGGCCGTAAAGAAAACGGAGGAAAAAGCCAAGGTAGAAGCCGAGGCAATAAAAGAAGCAGAGACTAAAGCTGGGGCCGAGGAGAAAGCCGAAGCAGAACCGGAGGTTGCAGAAGAAGAAGCTGAACAGGAAGAAGACAAAGCCGAAGAAGAGGCTGAAGCTAATGCTGAAGCCAAAGAGGAAGAGAATCCCAACGAAGAAGAAAAAGAGTGATGAGAATCGATGTTCTTACGCTTTTCCCACAAGTTTTTGAGTCGCCTTTGAGCTGCTCTATATTAAAGAGGGCTCAGGACGAAGGTATCGTTGAGGTAGTGCTTACTGATATAAGGGATTTTGCCACCGACAACTATCGAAAAGTAGATGACAAGCCATACGGCGGTGGGCCGGGTATGGTAATGATGCCCGGCCCTGTTTTTGCCTGCTTCGAACACGTCCAGAAGCTATCACCCGAAAAAGGCAGGGTCATTCTGCTCACACCTCAGGGACAAAGGTTCGACCAGAGAAAAGCAACCGAACTTAGCAAAGAGAGGAGACTCATTCTTATTGCCGGTCGCTACGAAGGCTTTGATGAGCGTATCCGAATCGGCCTTGATGCAGAGCAAACCTCAATTGGCGATTATGTTTTGAATGGTGGCGAACTTGCTGCGATGGTCATTATTGATGCGGTTGTGCGATTATTGCCTGGTGCGCTTGGCGATGAAGATTCAGCGAAAGATGACTCCTTCAGCCAAGGGCTTCTTGAATATCCGCAATATACAAGACCTGAAGTCTTTCGTGGCATGAAGGTTCCTGATATATTATTAAGCGGCGACCATGGTAAAATAGCCGAGTGGCGAAAACAACAAGCTATCGAGCGTACAAGAAAATGGCGCCCCGACCTGCTTGAAGATAGCAAATGATTCCTTGCATGTTCAGCACATCGTTGAGAGCCGGCATTGAAATTTAAGAGTCACAACAATTAAACAATCAGAATTGGAGGGAGACAAAATGAATTGTCCAAAATGCGGTAATGATAATCCAGATGACGCTCAATTCTGCGGTTCTTGTAATTACCCATTAAATCAACCACAATCGGTAAAGGGTAAGATAACTGTCAAGACTAACGGTTTGGCTGTGGCCTCCATGGTTTTGGGATTTCTCGCCCTTGCTGTTTTTGCTCTCTTGGCGCCTCTAAGCGTCCGGCCTTTTTTAAGCCGTTCTATTCCCCATGTAGTCGGCGTCTTATATCTTGTGGGATCAATTTCAGCATTTCTCCTTGGTGTTATCAGCCTCATCCGGATCGAATTAAGTGGTGGCAGATTGGTCGGGCGTGCTTGTGCCATAACAGGCATCGGCATCCCTGTTATCACATTTCTTAGCATGTTTATTTCTGCAGCGCTGCTTAGGACCAGGAGCGTGGCCTTTCGCATGACCTGCGGCACCAATCTCTCCGGCATCGGCAAAGCGATGCTTATTTATGCAAATGATTTTGATGATGAGTTCCCTCGTGCGGGCGGTCCAGGTACACGCTGGACAGGACGCACACCAGCCTGGGACGCACGCGATCGCTTTACTGCCTTCGGCCTTTCAAAGGACGGAACCGGCGGGACTGCAACGATATCATCAAGTCTATACCTTCTGGTCAAGTATGCTGAGGTAGCTCCTAAGAGTTTTAAGTGCAACGGCGACAAGTATTTTAAGGAATTCAAGCTCTACGACTACCAAAATCGTGATGCCAATTGTAGAGAGCTCATTTATGCCTGGGATTTCGGCCCCAACCCTGCAAAACACTGCAGCTTTAGTTATTATAACCCTTACGGCAAGTACCATTTAAAAAGCTGCGATGAGCCTAATATAGCTATAGCTGCTGAACGCAATCCTTGGATTGATGCTCCCGGCCATAAGGCCAAGGATTTTGCTCGCTTCGTGCCCGACAAACCACCCTACAAAGGTACACTGAAACAGGCCAGACACGGCAACAACTGGGGCCATGAGGGGCATGGCCAGAATGTTTTATTCCTGGATAGTCATGTGAACTTTGAGAAACGCTCATATTGTGGCATCGACGACGATAATATTTACACTTACTGGGCTGGTGAAGACAAAGTGCGAGGAACACCGCCTGTCGTTGGCAGCGAGCCTGCTAACAAGCTCGATTCACTTCTTGTAAATGACCCGTCGCTTCCACGACGCAGATAGATGCTTAGGCCGATCTATTCGCCTCAGATGTTATCAAGGGCGATCATATAAAATAGGAATGCTCACTTTGCGGGGGTTAAAACAAAATATATCGATTTTGCAAAATCTACTTGTCATCAAGATGTAGATTGAATATAATTTCGACTCCTTTTTTCGGCTGGTTATTTATTTTCTGGAGATAAGCTTGTGAACAAGACAGAAATAATCGATGCAGTTGAGAGCAAGAGCCTAAAAGAAAAGGTGCCTCATTTTGAGATAGGTGATATAGTGGATGTTCACTGCCTTATTAAAGAAGGTGACAAAGTCCGTACCCAGGTCTTTACGGGCACTGTAATCGCTCGCAAAGGACGTGGAATCAACGAGAGCTTCACGGTGCGGAGAATTGTCAATAACGAGGGAGTGGAGCGTATTTTTCCTCTTCATTCACCCAATGTTGTCAATGTAAGACCGATCCGAAGCGGTAAAACAAGACGTGCAAAGCTATATTTCCTGCGTCAGCGAACAGGCAAAGCTGTCAAGCTGGCTCATCGCCACAGCGAACATACCGTCTCCAAATGATTATTGACTATTTACAATTGATTATTTTTCCTTTTTCAATCCCCGATAATCATTTATCAATAATCAATTATGATTGGTATGCTGCTCAGTAAACGAAAGTTATTAGCCGATCGGCAACTGCTGGGTCAATGGGGCGAGAAACGCTGCGGCAGGTTCTTAAAGAAAAAAGGCCTAAAGATACTTACCCGTAACTTCTCCTGCAATAGTGGCGAGATTGACCTTGTTATGGTGGATGCCGATAGAAGTATTGTTTTTGTTGAGGTCAGAACGCGAGCAGATGAGAATTTCGCGCCGGCTGAAGCATCGGTAACATCTACGAAAAAGGCTCGATTGCTAAAAACGGCTCGCTATTTTCTTGCAAAACATAGTATAGAAAACCGACCGTTCCGCTTCGATATCGTTACGATAGTACTCGGGCAAACCGGCCGACCACAGATAAGATATTATAAAAAAGCTTTTGTGCCATAGCTGTTTTATTGGGGATTTTGAATGATAAAAATTATTCTAAATACCTGGATATTTTTGGTCCTGTCTTTTTTGACGTTGGTGCCCTGTGCCAACTGTGAAACAGAGGCCATTAAAAGTGACCAGCCGCTTACAAATCAACAGATTTTGGCTGAATTCACATTTAAAAGAGATGAAGTTGTAATATTTATCCCTGTTCGGATTAAAGGAAAAGAATATTTGTTTTTTCTCGACACTGGTGCTTCAACAACGGCGTTCGATAGCTCGCTCAAGGAAGATTCAATACAACCAAGAAGAACTGGCGGCGCATTGTTTACAGCAGGGGCACCAGCAACGATTGAGTCATTCAATGCCCCTGATGCCTTTTTTGGTCCTTTTAATCTGAAAGAATGCGGCGAGATAATCTACATGGACTTAAAGATGTTAAGCTCAATTCATGGAAAGGAAATCAGCGGGATTTTAGGAATGAATTTCTTAAAGAAATATGTCGTCCAAATAAATTTTGATGGAGGCAAGCTTTTATTTCTCAAACCTATGGCTGGCAAAAATTCTGATTTGGGCGAGGTACACAAAATTGACTACCACCCTTCTGGTCTTCCATTCATTACTGGAACTATGCTCAAAAATATTAAAGTGGATTTTGTGATTGATACCGGTGATGGCGGTGCAGGAGCTTTACACCACCTGATATTTAAAAAAATTATCTCAGAGAATCAAATTAGAACATCGGAAGCATTGAGCCAAACCGCTGGTGGTATGATACGCCCACGCGTAGCACGCATCGAGAGTCTCTCTATCGGGACGTTCCGATACAAGAACCTCATTTTCGATGAGGGCAATTTCTCTCGCTTGGGACTGTCGTTATTATCTCGTCATTTAGTTACCTTCGATTTTCCCAATAATAAGATATATCTCAAAAAAGGCAAAAAGTTCAACAAGAAGGATGAGTTAGATATGACTGGCTTACACCTTCTCCGCATTTCAAACCAAACGGTTGTTCATTCTGTTGATAAGGACAGCCCAGCAGATAAGGTGGGAATACAGGCCGGGGATGTCATCTTCGAAGTGAATGGCAAGAATGCAAATGAGTACCAAATGTGGGAGCTTGGGCAAATAAAACAGTCCGGGGACAAGCAAAAGATGACAATAGTAATCAAAAGGGAAAATGATATAAAAAAAGTATCTTTCTTCCTTAAAAAGAAAATATGAGGTGCTTTTGGAAATAACGGAACTTATTGACACACATTGTCATTTGACTTTTCAGGATTTAGCGCAAGATATAGATGGTGTGATCGAGCGCAGTCGCCAAGCGGGCACCACGGCCTGGATAACAGTCGGGACTGATCCAGAGCATAACAACAAGTCTATCGAACTTACTGAGCGCTTCGAGAATATGCATGCGGCTATTGCCATCCATCCACACGATGCTAAAACTGTAACAGCGGATATAATGCGCGAGCTACGAGAGCTGGCAAAACACCCAAGAGTTATTGCAATCGGCGAAACAGGACTGGACTACCATTACAATCTTTCGCTGCACGAAGACCAGAGAAGAGTTTTCGCTGAGCATTTGAGAATAGCGTCTGAGTGTAATTTGCCCGTGATCATACACTGCCGAAAGGCCTTTGAAGAAACTATGCAGATTTTAGATGAATACAGCAGCAGTGTTGAGAAAGTGGTCTTTCATTGTTTTAGTGGTTCTGCTGAGCAGGCAAAGATTGTGCTGGATAAAGGCTACTATATTTCTTTCACGGGAGTAGTTACTTTTAAAAATGCTGAAAAGACCCGCGCCGCTGCCAAGGTTGTTCCACTGGATAGACTGATGCTTGAGACGGATTGTCCGTATATGTCACCGGAACCTATGCGAAAACAAAAGGTGAATGAGCCGGCACTTTTAATTCACATTGCGAGACTCTTAGCTGAGCTAAAGGAAATGAGCTTGACCGAATTTGCTCAGGCTGTAACAGATACTAGCAGGACCTTCTTTGGGCTACTAAGACATTAGGCACAAATAGAAGAAACACTCGGATTAAGGTGAGGCGAGTTTCTAAAGAGGCGGGAGGAAGAATGTGTATTGTCCATGCACGTCCCATACAACCAAGTGTCTAAATGGCTTAGAAGCCGTTTTATAACACTAATAGTATGATTTTGTGCTACAACTTGACTTTTTGTTAAATACATGTATATATATGTAGTTGGGCTTAATTAAGCGGTAACGTTAGAGTTACAGTCCATGTCTTATCCATGCCGGGCGTGGAGAAGGAAACGTCTTTAGTCGCCGTAAGAGACTAACTTGAGGTATATATGCCGGGGATGTTCGACCAGGCGCTGGTTAATCAGGTCCAGCAGGCCAATGATATTATCGATGTTGTAAGTGAGCACGTGTCCCTGAAAAAAAAAGGCAGAGAGATGATCGGGCTGTGCCCTTTTCATGACGACCATCGTCCGAGTTTCTATGTCAATCCTTCCAAGCAGATATTTAAGTGTTTTGCCTGTGGTGCTGGCGGTGGTGTCTTTACATTTGTTCAGATGCGCGAAAATCTGACTTTTCCACAGGCTGTGCAGAGATTGGCGGAACGAGTGGGTATAAAGCTAAAACCTGCAAGAATCAAGAATGGACAAACCCGTCAGCAATCAGCGAATGTCGATCCGAACAGACTGGCAAAGGTCAATGCGTGGGGGGCTGAATACTTCAAGAACAATCTCTATGACGATAGAAAAGGGAAATATGCGCGTGACTATATAGCATCGAGAGAAATTACGCCTCAAAGTGCCAAGTTATGGCGTCTCGGACTGGCTATCGAATCATCCAATGATTTGATTAGAGCAGCGGCCAATAAAAATATTCCAACGAAATTACTTGAACAGGCAGGTTTGATCACTGCTCAGAACCAGGATAAATTTGTTAACCGTCTAATGTTTCCGATTACTGATGTCACAGGCAGAGTGATCGGTTTTGGCGGGCGAACACTAAGTGATCAGGGCGCTAAATATATAAATTCGCCGACGACAGCCTTGTTTGACAAGAGCAATTCACTGTATGGATTAGAGCAGGCTCGACATGAGATTGTCTCTACAGGAACTGCCGTTGTTGTTGAAGGTTATACTGATTGCATAATGGCTCATCAGTTCGGATGCAGTAATGTAGTAGCCAGCCTGGGGACAAGCTTCACAGCCGGTCACGGACGAATCCTAAGACGGTATGCGAAGGAGGTTGTGCTGGTTTTTGACAGCGACGCAGCAGGTATTGAAGCTGCCAACAGGGCGTTGGAAGTTTGCCTGTCGCAGTGTATTGACATCAGGATGGCTTCGGTGCCTGAGGGCAAGGACCCGTGTGATTTCATTCTTGTGGCAGGCCAAGAAGGTTTCGAGCAGTTAGTAAACGAAGCTGTTGATGTACTCGAGTTCAAATGGGCACGACTAGAGGAAAAGTTCGGCGGCGAAAAGACACTTGCCGGCAGGAAATCCGCGATAGAAGAGTATCTGCAGAGTATAGCTTCAGCTCTGGCAGCAGGGAGCCTGCCGGCGATAGACAGAGGGCTGATAGTCAATAGACTTTCAGGAATCCTCGGACTCGATAGCAGAGAGATAAATGCGGAGCTAAATAGAAGATTCAAAAGGGCAATAAAAACGGCAAGCTACAAGGCTACAGGCTCAGAAGTTGTGGAGACTGATTGGGGAGAGGGTTTGTCTGCTGCCGCTGAGCGGGAGGTGCTCGAGGTATTGGTGAGCGACCCGAGAAGTTTTGATATTGTAAGAGGAAAGGTCAATACGGAGAAATTCGAAGTACCGATACTGAGACAGGTGGCTGCGATACTGTTTGAACTATTGGAGAATGATGTGAATATTCCAGTAGCACAGATATTAGCCAAGGCGGAGTCTATTCAAGTTAGCAATTGTATCGCTGAGTTGGCGCGAGTTGGGCAGGAAAAGGGAAATTTTCGAGCTCGGTTAACTGAGGCTCTGCGGGTCTTGCAACGATGTCAAACACAGAGAGAAAAAGACCAGGCTAAAGCAGCGGAGGACGAAACCATTTTTCTACAGCAAGTGCGTGACCAGGCGGATAGGGAGAACCGGCATAGCTTGGGAATGGTGTAGTGAACAATTTTTTACTTATAGACGTAGAACGCAATATATCGGGAAAGCATAGCATGGTAGACCATGGATTGTTTTCGCTGCGTTAAATTAAAGCTGATTTTCTAAATTACATATAGAGGTACCGACTGTGGCGAAAAGACGCACGAAAGTGAACAAGGCAGATTCGTCGCAACATGTTCAGGCGGAAAACACACCCGCTAAGAGAGTGACCAGCGAAGACGCTGAAAAGCAGATAAGGACGCTAATCGATAAGGGAGAGAAGAGAGGATTTCTCACCTATGAGGAAATGAATAAAGAACTGCCCGATGAGGCTGTAAGTCTAAGTCGTTTGGAGGGTTTGTTGGCGACATTGGACGAGATGGGGATTAGCTTGATCGACGAGGTAGAGGTCGAATCACATATAGACAAGGGGGACGAGTTCAAGGAGGGTGAGGAGGACTCTTTGCAAGAGGATGAAGATTCAACTGTGGAACAGATCGAGGAAGATAAACGTCTCGAACGGGCACTGGTCGAAGCTGAAATTTCTCGTCGTATAGACGACCCAATAAGGATGTATCTAACCCAGATGGGTCAGATACCGCTGTTGACTAGAAAGGCCGAGATTGATCTGGCGCGAAAGATCGAAATAACCAGAATGGCGTTTAGGCGTAAGATGCTCCAGTTTGATTACTGCGCGAATAATTCGCTTGAATTACTTCGGCAGGTCTACGAAGGCTCGATGTCTTTCGACAGGACAATCAAAACAGGGACGGCCCAGAACCTTGGCAAGAGCGTGATAAAAAAGCGGCTGCGCGAGAATATCAAAACGGTTGATAAGCTTCTAAAAATGAATCATAGCCTATTCAAGAATTGGAGTCAGGCAACGAGTAAGAGTACACAAAAACCATTTCTAAAACGAATACGCAGAAACAGGCGGAAGATTGCAACCTTGCTCGAAGAGCTTAGCCTGCGAACCAGCAGAATTCAACCGATGAAGAATAAGCTGCACGGCATTTACCAAAAAATGCGACAGTTGGAACTAATCATTGAGGCAGGCGTCAATGACCAGATGACCGTTGATGATATCGAGACGGTGAGGCAAGAATTATCTGGTCTTAATGAATTAGTTTTAGAGACCCCTACACAACTTGAGAAAAAGTTGCGTGCAGTTAACAGAGTCTTTACTCAGTATGAGAATGCTAAGCGTACATTATCGAGCGCAAACCTCAGACTGGTGGTTTCTATAGCCAAGAAGTATCGCAATCGGGGGTTGAGCTTTCTGGACTTAATTCAAGAAGGTAATACCGGCCTAATGAGAGCTGTGGACAAATATGAGTACCGCAGGGGCTATAAGTTCAGCACTTATGCCACATGGTGGATTCGTCAGGCAATTACGCGTGCGATTGCGGATCACGCAAGGACGATCCGTATTCCTGTTCACATGATAGAGACGATGAGTCGACTTCGAGCGGCCAGTAAGCTTTTACATCAGGAACTGGGGCGAGAACCAACTATTGAAGAGATAGCAAACGAAGCCGATATGAGTGTGGAGGAGACCCGAAGGGTGCTTAACATTTCAAAGCATCCTATCAGCCTTGATAGGCCGATAGGTGAGAGCGACGATAGTTACTTTGGAGATTTTATTGAGGATGATGCTGTCGATTCTCCTGTTGCTTCAGCTACGCAGGAAATGCTTAAAGAGAGAATCGATATAGTCTTGAAAACGCTTTCGTATCGTGAACGTGAGATTATTAAGCTGCGATATGGCATTGGCGATGGTTACACGTACACGCTCGAAGAGGTTGGCAGGATTTTCAAGGTCACTCGTGAGCGAGTCAGGCAGGTCGAGGCAAAAGCTATTAGAAAATTACAGCATCCGGTGCGTGCTCGCAAACTCGAGGGATTTCTGGACCACAGGGCGGTGTGAAAATCCGTATTTATCAGCGAGACAAGGGTCGTTCTTTTATTTGTACGTACACACTCCTACAGAATCCTTGTTTTACAATTCTG
>CAYSPM010000104.1:0-10059 GCA_964432925.1 uncultured Pirellulales bacterium
ACACTGGCCGGTTGCTCTAAAAGGTACGATATATTGAGAACGTGATTTCAAAACAGATAATGCTTCGTCAGTAAATTCTTTGCCTGGACATAAACGAATCGTCTTATCAATCTGGCTCGTACAGCCTGTGAAAATCAGGATTGCTGCGGCGATATAGAAAAACGATCTATTAAGATGGTCATAGCTCACGGTTTATAGATCCGTCTGAAGTATTTGGCCTATCTGCGAGGACAACTGCTCGATCTGTTCTTCATTTAGATGAGGATTTACTACCTCAACAATTTGTTTATCGCCAACTATTCGCAGGCACCATATCTCGTTGCCGTTTTGCATCTTCGTAGAATCATATTTAAGACGCCTTTTTCGCATCAGAATCATTGCAAGCACAAAGCGGAAGTTTACCTTCTCCGGATTGGTCTCCTCCGCAAGTCGATCGAAGAAGGCCATCAGCATATCATCATCGACAAATACCTGCTTTTTTTGATCGGGATGCGGCAGCTTAGTTTTCCAGTAACAAAATACCTGTGGTTTTTCTTTCTGCCAGTAATCGACGCTAAAATCCCTGCGTTGAAGTCCCTCGTCTGTTTCAACTAAAGCGCCGAAATAGTCCTCACCGAACTCGATCTTCTTACCGGTACCGTAGCACTGGCCAAGAGGCTTATTGATATCCCATTGCTCCATTCTCTCGCTCTCTATAAGCTATTCTGCAAAAACCTTACAGGTCAACGAGCATTCAGCCCCAAGCCAGGGGCTTTTATGCGCTAAGATAGCAAACATTGCTTGCAATAGGCAAAGAAATTCTACCTTGTTTCAAAGTTCACGGGCATGATAATTCAAATAGCGTTTTTTCATCCAGCGGACGACGAGCAGGTCGATAAAGGCTCGGAACACCCGATTCCAAATGCCATATTTGGCCTTACCGGCGTGACGAGGATGATGTGAGACAGGGACTTCGATAACCTTGAATCCCCTCATTTTTACGAGGGTAGGCATAAACCGATGCATGCCGTCATAAAGTACCAGGCCATCAAGACAAGCACGCTTGTAAACCTTCAGAGAACAGGCAGAGTCGTGAATCGATTCGCCTGAGAGTTTGTTTCGGACTGCGTTAGCGATGCGTGTGGAGACTCGCCGCAGCCAAGGATCCTGGCGTTTGGCACGCCAGCCGGTAACGGCATCGCATTCATTAAGCATATCCGCTAAACGAGGAATCTCGGCTGGGTCATTTTGCAGGTCCGCATCGAGGGTGGCAATAACCGCACCACGAGCGGCGCTAAAGCCGGCAGCCATAGCACATGTCTGGCCGGATCGGCGGTCAAGGGTGATTACGCGGAGCCAAGGTTTTGACTTTTTGTATTCCTTCAGGAGCTGAAGTGTCTTGTCCGTACTGCCATCATCGACCATCACGACCTCGAAAGAATAGCTGCGAGGCTTTAGGGTTTCAGCAAGCCGATCCAATAGGGGCTTTATGTTCTGCTCCTCATTGTAAGCAGGAATAACTACCGAGAGATCAATGGTCGTCTCTGCTGTCATAGCTTTCTCCTGCCGGCTCAGAGTGGTTTACGCCCGGTTGGGGCCTGGATTCCTCAGTGGAGGGCTCTTGCTTCTGCGAACGTTTTGCGTAAATAAAGTACAGGTTCCGCAAATAAATTAGAACGCCGGTACCTTGGCCCACGATAAAAACCGGGTCTCTTCGATGAACGGCATAACTGAAAAGCATAATCCCACCTATGAGGCTGAGCCACCAAAAACCCACCGGTATAACAGACTGCTTTTTCTTTTCTGAGGCGATCCATTGTATAAGAAAACGACAAAAAAACATCCCCTGTGCGAGAAAACCAAACGCCAGCCAAACATTCTTTACGTTTAGCCAGCCTGGTGGTTGAGGTGAAAAGGCAATAAACTCCTTTGGCTGTATATCAACACTACCTTTGTGCAAAAGATAAATATCCACAGCTTCTTTATCTTTTCCTGGCAAGGGCAGGGACACATCTCGAAATCTTGGATGATGCAGGACGACGTAGTCGGCGGCTTGCCTGGCAGTATCAAGGTGTTTGCTTCGCACCAGGACAAACGTTTCTGGATACTCTTCTACCTGCAAGCGCAGTTGCTCGAGATCATTTATTGTCGGGATTGTGCGATCCAGATGGTATATTAGTGTATCATCTCTGCCCCGGAAATACACGAGTGGAGCATCACCGATAGCCTTAGCAATGCTCTGAGCAAAATCTGCAGAAGAAATCCGTGTCTCATAGGGCATGAAAAATCCGAAAAGCACGTAAGAGAAAACAGCAGTACCAAGGAATAACGATATAATAGCCGACCATCCCTTGGCCTTTTGTATGTAAAATAAAGCGAAAATGCCGGCGCTACCTAAACTCAGGCCAGAAACGGCAATGGCACCATAGCGTCTCAGTTCGGTATCTAAGAAACAGTAAGACAAAACTACTACTGCGGCGATTACGAAAACCGCTGCCTGAAGCAATCCGAGAGCACGGCGCCAGTATTTCATAGCCCCCCTACCGGATATAGCGATCTCACCGACATAAATTTCCCAGGCTTTTGCCGCGAGAATTGCCACAAAAGGTAAAGCTGGCAGAAGATAATCGGCCTTTTTCTTACTGATTAATGACAAAAGGACCAGAGCAACAATAACAGATAGCAGCAGCCCCAAAAGTTTGTCTCTTTGTTGCCTGGCCTGTGCCCAAAATGGTACTGTCAGTGCTGCTGGAATCAGAGCAGCCCAAGGGAAGCTGAGCACGAAGAGCTGGGGGATATAGTATAAATAGCCATGATTAGCACGATGGACTGGGGAAGTGATGTTATCGCTAACTTCTCGCGCCCAACCAGCTTGCACTGTCTCCCATCCCAAACTTCCAACAAGTGCCAATACCCAAGAAAATGCTAATAGTAAAAAGATAGAGATACCAAGCAGGTGCCAACCAAGGCGTGGCCTGCGCTGCGGATAAGCCCAAAGACCGTATAGCATCAGAGGCATAACAAACATGAATACAGCGAGCCATTTTGCTAAGAAACCCATGGCAATCGCTGCCCAGAGAATCGGCCAGAGCCAGTCACGCCTTTTTTTGCCGAAGAAGATCAACACCAGCAGTAACAACGAGACCACTACCCAAAAAGTCAGGTACATATCTACCCTCGCCAGGCGAGACTCGATTATGTATTTGGTTGTAAGGGCCTGGAAAAGTGCAGCCAACAATCCTATGTGCCACCCGAACATAACCCGGCCTATCATAAGTGTAAGTATAATACCGCCGACGCCCATGAGAGCCGAAGGCAAGCGGAAAAAAAACTCGTCCAATGGGCCAAAGATTTTAACCAGAATAGCAATGGTCCAATATGGTAAAGGAGGTTTTTGTAGACGTAGAGCACCATTGAAATACGGTACTATCCAGTCGCCGGATTCGGCCATGTTCGTACCTGTTGCGACGACGCGGGCTTCATGTGGGCTACCAAGCTCGGGTTTGCCAAGTCTGATCAGAGGCAACGCAAAAGAAGTTATCAGTAAAAAGATAAAGATAGCAAGAGGAGCGGAAGCAGAAACGGTACCATTTCGTTGGCTCAGTTCCTGGCCAGTGGTAAATTCTGCCTTGACTTGAGATGTTTCTTGTTTATAGGCCATATTTGATAATTGACCTTTGGCTTACCCGAAGGCTTATGCTAACCACAAAACTGACCGAAGACAAAATCTATTCAGGTAACGCAACAAACCCTACTCGAACCAAAGCCACTTTTCTATATTTTGTGCAGTCTTGGGACCGATGCCTTTGACTTTTTGCAGGTCGTTGCAGTTCTGAAATACCGCAATATTGCTATCGCCCCCTGTAAAGTTCTTCCGGTAATTAACTATCGCGCGAGCCCTCGTAGCTCCAATGCCAGGTAGCCTCGCCAGACTCTGTATCGATGCTTTATTGGGATTTATTCTCTCATCAATTCGGAGATCGGAAAGTTGCGAGGTTAAAAGGCTGGATAAAATGAAACCGACTGATAGGCACACAGCTATAAAGGCGCCGATAATAAACGAGAATGAGCGAAGCTTTTCCTGGTTGGCTTCGGTTTGTTGTTCGAAATTTGTACATAACGTGCTATTTGACATCAAAATTCCTAAATACCCTGTCTGAAGTTAGGCAATTCTCGGCAAATACTCACGTTGAGCCAACAGGCTAAGCATGAGAACTGTGTAATACAGTATTTTTTGCTGCACTAAACCTGACACAAATCGCTTCACTTATCACAAGGTACACTTAACGATTCATCTACGAAAAATGCTATCGTGCAGTCTCTTGAGCATTCGGAAGGATTCTTTAGGACGGAGCTGATCTGTTAATAAGCCGCTATGGGCTATAGCACCTTCATGCGTGTCCGCAAATTTTCCATAGGTTACAGCATCTACAAAGGGTTTGCTCAGTGCTATCTTATAGAACTGTTCAAGCCACCGAGCCTGGCATTGCTCGTCCCACTCTTTATGCCATATTCCAGCAACCTTGCCATCAAATGGGCCATTACCATTCCTACTCGGAACTTCCATACCTGTTATGTAGAGAGGCTTGGCGATTGGCCCAAAATAATCCAAGACAGATGATATTTGCATCATATCCTTGACGTGCATTCCGGATTGGTTCTTGCCGAACTGCATTTGGAGGCCAAAGGCATCAAAGTTGATACCGCTCTGCACAACCATATCAACATAAACTAAAGGTGGAATAGTGCCAGTGGTGGTTGCATAGTATTCACCCCAAGGATTGCTAATCTCGACGATTTTGAGTGCCCTGCCACTGGCGGCCTTGACAGCCATGTTCGCAGCACGAGTCATTTCCAAAACCTGCTCGAAAGTGAAACCAAATTGATTGACAGCGTTTAGGTCGCTAATAACGTACCACCTTCGAATATTACCTGCGTAACGAGCGACGATATTCGAGACGAAGTAATAAGCGGTTTCGCGAATCTTCTCGAAGCCCACACCGCTGCGAAGTAACCACTTTGGCAGGAAATCCTTTGAGAAACGAAGCAAAGGGCCCGCAGCAATGGCCACTTTTCTCTGGCCAAGTACCTCTACGCAAGCATCGAGCGTTGAAAAATCAAAGTTTCCTTTCTCAGGTTCGATTCTGGCCCAGTTTACAGGTATGGTTATGAAGCCAAACAACTCCAATAGGGTTTCAAGATATTTGAGATTGTGAATCTGTGCAGGGTCCACTCGGCAACCGAGGCAACCACGGCCGAAGCCATGACTTTTTGCCCGTGCGTCAAAAAGCGTGGCTGCCTGCTCTGTGGCAAGTCTTTCAGCGAGAACCATAGCTTTAGCGAGCGATTGGTCTGCTAACTGCGATGCAGTCGGCGGATCTGAAACGTACTGGATGGCTCGGATAAACAGGTCTTGAGCTTCCTTAGAAATCTGTTCGAAACCCTCAATTCCGTCGAAAAACGCCCAGTCTTCTCGCTTGTTAATGATTTGCATTAGCTTTGCTCGGGTTAGCTCGACGTTCAAATTGTATGGGCGCTTTCTCTCAGGCAGACAAGTTGTCGGTAAGAGCACCCTTCCAAACCCATTGACAGGCCAAAGCAAGGCCAAGCCGGCCGTCTCTAAATTTGGCTTTTTGCACTCAACAAACCCATCTTTAAACACGGTTTTAGTTCGGCGGATGCTGATTCCATCAGTGCCGAAAAGATAGGTACCACATAATGTAAACTTGTCAGCGAGCTTACCTTTGTTAAAAACTCTGAACCGCACTGTTGTCCTCAAATCAAGCGGAATCGTCTGATTTCTGCATGATAAACGTCATGGACATAACGAACACAATTCAGATTATAGCGACAACAGGCTTAAAGGCAATGCAAAAAACCAGGAAGTGCGCCGGCAAACCATTTGCTGATAAAAAAAACGTGAGATGAGTAAGGGTGGGACTCAACAAATACGAGCCTTTTCCACATAGCGGCAGCAATGTTGTTAGTTCGAAGATGCTGTAGTCTTGGCGTACATAGTGTACTGCTTCGTGTGAAGCTCGCAGATGAGATTGTTTTTCTCAATTAACTTAGCTATCAAGGCAATTTGATTGAGCAGCACTTCGATCAAATCAATGCTCGTCAGAGCAGACTCTGCATTGCACCGCGGTAATGCAATGATCACATAGCCACAGTCCGTCTGGTCAGTTGCCAGTTGTGCGGCAGCGATGTTGACATCGCTGATCTGAGTTACAGCCGGCTCAACACCATCATCAACTTTAGCACAAAGTTCTGCTAAAAGTGACTCGTTGATGTTAAGTTTGGAAAATTGCTCGGAGTCGCTCGGCCAGCAGTTACCCTGTCTGTCCATGATTAAAATGATGGGGCCTTGCTCTGGTAGAATATTAAAAATTTGTCGGGCCACTTGCTCATTCAGTGCATAGCCGGGAGAAAAAATAGAACCATACATGCCCATGAGATTGCCTCCTTACTACTTAACCTTTCAAAGAAGTACGAATAGTAAGGATTTCGGCATTTCGGCAAAGCAACTTTTTCTATGTTATGACTCAGAAGGATATTTCATCTATACCACGGAAGAAAAGAAGATTAAAAGAATTGTAAGGTATGCTTATAGGACGTAAGAGGAGACTCGTTAAATTATCCACATGAGTGAGAAAGCTTAGCTATCGAGCATTGCTTTGAGCTGGGCCATTGGAAACTTGCTGCCTGGACAGTCCGTAGCTCGTGCACCAGGAGTTGTGTTGTGACCATAAATGCGATTCTTCGGGATTGAATACCGCCTTTGTAAGAAACGAACCAGCTTTGATAAGGACTTCATCTGCTCGCCGCTGGGAAATGAACGATTGAAATTACCCACTAAACAAATTCCCACGGCGCGCTCGTTAGCCCAGTTATTCGGTGTACCACCACAATGGGCACCAGTTCTTTGTTCTCTCCAGCGGAATGTAACCTCGACCTCTCCGTCAAGGCTATCACTGCCATTACCAATGACGAAATCATAGCCGACTCCTTCCCAATGGTTGCCCTCACGGTGCCACTTGTCAAAAATAGCGGCGTTGCCATTGCTTGTGCCCGAATGGTGTATCACTATGGCAGTCCACCTCTTTTCCAGTCTTTTAGGCGGGAACCACTCATACGGCACGTCCTTGTTAACAATAGCGGGCATCCTCGTTGGTTCTGGGAGCTTATTGAGTGTTGGCAGCAGCTCTACGGTAGCAGGAGAGCCTATGATTTCGGGGGCTGGTTCGTCTTGATAGAGACAGCCAGTCACGAAAAATAAACACACGGAAACAATGAGACTTCTGCTAATCAACACACGGCATCGAGTTTTTTGCATTACTGGGATTGGCATAGTGCTTTGTGACTACATAAAATAACGGATATCATGTCCGAGTCCACAGAAGGCTGATAGAAAACGCGACCTGTGAATGATAAGCAAACTCTGATTTGTTGTCCAGAAACCTTAGATAAATCTGCCATGAGTGTAACCGAATAAACTTGGCATGGCGATTCATTATAATACCATTCATAGAGCATCAGGTTACTATATCTGGGTCTATTGCTGGGTTCCTTCTATAGGCGGCCTTTCTTTGTATCGAACCATATACACGCAATTTCCACGCTCATTAAATTTCACAACATCCATATACGAGTTTATAAGAAATAAGCCTCGGCCTTCTGGCTTATACAGATTTTTGCCCATTCTCGGGTCAGGGACAGCATCTGGATCGAATCCTTGTCCCTGGTCCGTCAAAGCAATTTCAACTTTGTCAGCTCCTATCGAACAGTCGATTTTGACTTCTTTGTTGGGATCCATTCGATTGCCGTGATTTATGGCATTGAGGAAGGCTTCTTCCAGAGCCAGATGGACAGCAAAAATATCATCCTGACGATAGCTATTAACTTGGAGTTTTGACAAGATCTGATTACACACATCGGCAAGAGCAGATGGCACGCCCTTGACGACAATCGAGCAACAGTTTGGCGTTTCCAAAGTCATAGGCTCAGAGACTAAATTGCGGAACAAATCCCTGCCGGCATAGACACATCCCCTCGCGCCAGTTGGCGATTAAAGCCCACCATGCTAGCCAACAAATATCATAAATATCCTATCTAATCAGCCTCAGAGAGACCCTGCGCAGCACTTGCAACGTCTTTATAAATGTCGAAAACCTTGTTTAGTCTTGTTATCTTGAATATCTCGTAAATTTTTGGGTCTATACCACAAAGTCTTAACCGACCATTATGCTCATATACCCTTTTGCTAATCCTTATCAAAAGGCCAAGAACAGCAGACGATAAAAACTTGACATTGCTAAAGTCCAAAATTAGATTTATGCCGTCTGCCTGCTCAACAACAGATATAATGGATTCTTGAAGTGCGTTAATATCTTTATCCTCGAGGATCTTCTGGTCGATAAAGGTCAATACCGTTGCCTTACCAACATAATCGACACTTATTCGCGGCTTTAATTCAGCCATAACAACCTCCAAACAAAAGATTCTAAGTAATTTGATAATAGTATGTTGGTATGTGCCTGACGTCAAGTTTTTTGCCCGGATCAGAGAATTTTTGAGATTGTAGATAGAGAGTAAAATGTTGCATGTACAAAAATATTTTGCAAAATTTCGAATTTTTGGGTTCTTTCCCCAAGAAAACACTTGCCATTTTTAGGATGTTGTGGATAATATCGAATTTCGGGCGTTTGAGGTATTAGTCATTGAGTATTGATCGCTTAGAAATAGAGTATAAGAAATAAGATTGGTTTTACC
Organism: uncultured Pirellulales bacterium; assembly: GCA_964432925.1. Classification (GTDB taxonomy): domain Bacteria; phylum Planctomycetota; class Phycisphaerae; order Sedimentisphaerales; family Anaerobacaceae; genus CAYNTC01. Next base: position 8,752 of record CAYSPM010000104.1, read on the forward strand.
ACTATTTTAGTATGCTTCGATGTTAAAATAATGCTGTGCACGAAAATATACTGCTAAAGGAGTTAAGGCACGGCTCAAAACGCAGTTTTATTCACTGAAGGGGGAATGGCAGGCAGCGAAAGAAACATATAGTAGACACAGAAGAGATATGAGTTACACGGTTTCACACTGTCGGCTCACTGCTTCGGAGTAATATTAGTATTTGCTCTTACACTGCTGCAAGTGCTTAGAGCATGCAAAGATTTTATCAGAATTTTCGGATTGTTTTGAAGGAGATTAGAATGAGAATCAGTAGATCCACAGGATATGCATTGCTGGCAGTCGGCTATATCGCCCAACATCAGGGCAAAGGAGTAATCTTGTCTCAAACCATATCTAAGGAGTATGATATACCCTTAGAATATCTGCTTAAGATACTACAGCAGTTGGTTAGGGCAAACGTTCTGCGCAGCAAGAGAGGGCCACGAGGCGGTTTCTCGCTGGCCAGAGCCGCGAGCAAGATCACAATGCTGCAGATCATAGAAGCCGTTGACGGGCCAATGATCAGCCAGTTGAACCTCGCTGAGCAAGCCGGCAGCGACAAATGCGGTGCTCGAGCCGAAAAGGTCTATGACAAAGCAATTGCTCAAGCCAGAAAAGTATTCGAAAAAGCAAAGCTTTCATCTCTGATAGTAGGCAAAAAATAAGACGATCAGCAGTGTTTGGAATGCAGACAAACGAAGTCATCGTGTTTGTTTGTGCAAATGTGCCTTGACAGCACAACGAAATGCGTATCAGCGAATTTCAACAAATAATAGCTAAGAAATACAAAAAGCGAGACCAAGAACGGGGAGTTCCGGCGACGTTCATGTGGTTTATTGAGGAAGTCGGCGAATTAGCTACTGCGCTGGCTTACAAGAACCAAGAAAATAAACAGGAAGAATTCGCTGACGTTTTTGCCTGGCTTTGTACATTAGCTAATATAAGCGATGTGGATCTGGAGCAAGCCTGCGCTAAGTACACAGGAAATGGTGTGGATGGTTTCAAACCAAAATAACGAATACAAACTCGTGATCTACAGCTTATAGCTCTGATTGGTCTTCTACTCTTGACATGGCGGACGTCATTTCTGAATTTGCCAAAGACAAGTGATGAGTTTAACTTGGGATCATTGAGCAACTTTTTATTCGTTGGCCAGATGCCTCGGCAAGCTCGGCATGACAATCTCTAAAAATACGCAGTTTATTCTGCTATGGCTCTGTTGAAAAGGTCGGTTGTCATTTCGACCGATTCATCCTTCGCACCCCCTAGGGGGGAGAATGGAAGCCC
>CAYSPM010000105.1:0-10012 GCA_964432925.1 uncultured Pirellulales bacterium
CATCGCAAGGCCTCGCGCATGGATGGGCAAATCGAGCTTGTGGCCGGTGCTTTTGATATTAATCCGCGCAAATCGAAGCAAATGGGCAAACAGCTTTATCTTGACCGTAAACGTGTGTACGGCACCTATAAAGAGATGATCAATCGGGAGCTAAGTTTACCTGAGGGTGAACGGATCGATTTTGTCTCGATTGCTACGCCCAATAATTGGCACTACCCAATAGCCCGTGATTTTGTCAAAGCAGGTTTCCATATCATGTGTGAAAAGCCAATGACAATCAGTGTCAAAGAGGCAAAAGACCTGCAAAAACTTGTAAAGAAAAGCCGCAGAGTGTTCGGCTTGATGCACAATTACACCGGCTATCCGATGGTTAAGCTGGCTCGTGACATGGCACGTAGTGGTGAGCTTGGCAAGATTCGCAAGATAAGAGTTCAGTATCCACAAGGGTGGCTGGCCACCGCGCTTGAAAGAACGGGCAATATGCAGGCCTCTTGGCGAACCGACCCCAAACAAAGTGGCGGTGCAGGCTGCATGGGTGACATCGGCACGCACGCAGAGAACCTTTCAGAGTACATAACGGGCCTGAAGATTACTCAACTTTGCGCCGACCTTTCAATTTTTGTCAAGGGCCGGCGATTGGACGATGATGGCAATATTCTGTTACGTTTTAACAATGGCGCAAGAGGCATCCTGCACGCCAGCCAGATTTCAATCGGTGAAGAGAACAATCTTGCAATTTGGGTCTATGGCGAGAATAAGAGTCTGGAATGGCATCAAGAACATCCGAACTATCTGTACGTGAAGGAGCCGAACGGCCCACTCCAGGTCTGGCGTCGCGGCAATGATTATGTAGCAGCGAAGAGTCCTGCGGCGGGACGTGCTACGCGTCTGCCATTTGGTCATCCCGAGGCCTTTTTTGAAGCATTTGCTAATATTTACTGTAATTTTGCCGATACACTTCGCGCACGCTTGGAAGGGCGAAAGCCGGACATGCTGATGATGGACTTCCCGAATGTTGACGATGGTCTGCGAGGTATGCTGTTTATTGATACTGTTTTGGCAAACACCAAGAGCAAGCAAAAGTGGACGCCTTTTAAGAAACCCTGAACAGACTGAAAGATATTGCCAGACAACAGAGATAAACTACAAAAACGTAATGTTGTGCATGGAATATAGCAGGAACATGCCTGGCAAACAAAGTGAAAATGCTGTGATCCAGAATTACCGGGCTTGTGACGATTTCTGAGCTGGTATATCTACTGGTCAGATTTGCATTTGTAAAATGAGCAATTGTATATCAATCGAAAGGAAACTATCCATGAACGAGAAACAAAGTAGTAAGGCTGGCGATGTCTCGCGACGAGATTTTATCAAGTCTTCAGCGGCAGGCGTTGCGGCGGTGCTGGCCGGCAAAGAAGTTATATTTGCACAAACAGCTACTAAGAAGTTTCGCGTAGCTTTGCTTGGCTGTGGCGGCCGGGGTAATGGAGCGCTCGAGGACTGCGTCAATGCGGCAAAGCACATAGGGGTTGAGCTGGATGTTATAGCGACGGCTGACTGGTTCAAGAATAAGGCTGAAGAAACCGGCAAAAAGTATAACCTGGCTGCATCTCGATGTTTTGGCGGCGCCGATGCTTACAAGAAGCTTCTTGATAGTGATCCGGAAATTGTTTTGATGGCGACACCGCCGAACTTCCGACCCGTGCATTTTGAGGCCGCCATTAAAGCAGGCAAGCATGTCTTTATGGAGAAACCCGTAGCTGTGGACCCGCCGGGAGCTCGCAGGATTATCGAGGCCGGAGAGTTAGCCAAGAGCAAGGGTCTGAATGTTGTTGCCGGCACGCAACGTCGTCATCAGAAAAATTATCTTCGTTCCGCGTATGCGGTTAAGCACGGTGCCATCGGCGATATCAAGGGTGGTTGTGTTTGGTGGTGCGGCGGAGCTCTGTGGTACAAGAGGCGAAGTCCGGGCGAAAGTGACGCAGATTACCTGGTACGCAATTGGGTCAGCTTCACCGAGATGTCGGGTGATCATATTATTGAGCAGCACTTGCACAATCTTGATGTAGCCAATTGGTTCATTGGTCATCCGCCTATCAGAGCTATCGGCTTTGGTGGTCGTGCCCGCAGGCAGACGGGTAACCAGTTTGATTTCTTCAGCATCCAATATGACTACGCCGATGACCTGCACATCCATAGCATGTGCCGGCAGGTTAATGGCTGCTATAATAGGGTCAGCGAGCACTTCGTCGGTAGCAATGGCTCGACCTGGGGCGACGGAAGTGGAATGAAATCAGGCAAACAGGTCAATGTGCCGGACTTTCCCGGACATGATAATCCGTATGTGCAGGAACATGTTGATCTTCTAAAGAGTATCCTAAAAGGTGAGTCGTTAAATGAGGCCCGTAATGTTGCCGAGTCCAATCTCACTGCGATAATGGGTCGCATTTCCGCGTATACCGGCCAAATGGTCAGATGGTCCGACCTGACGGAGAATGAAGATTCACCATGGTATAATTTGACTCTTAAGCCGACAGCCGAAGACTTTGAAGAAGGAGAGGTACGGGCACCAGAAGATGATGTCGTGGCCATCCCAGGCAAAGCCTGATAGGCAGTCCGACTTACTCGAGCGCGAGTTATTTTAGCTTGACTACTTCGGTAAACTGCACTATGGCTCCTCCAGTCGGCGGGTGAGGCTCGATCTTGCCAACTAAGCCGACCTTACGGCCTATGAACTTGCTGAGATCCATCTCCGCAGCTCGACCAGTGGGGGCAGCGTAACAAATGTTCGCGCCGGATTCATCGGTAATTCGATAGCGTTTTAGCTTGCCTTCTGTTTCGTAGACGCTCGAACTCTGGAACTTTCCAATGACCGCATATTTACCTAAATTTTGATTTTCCGCCAGTTTTTCCGCGTAAGCCTTGTCTATCCTTTGTTTGATTTTTTCCAATTGCTCGTTCTGTAGCTGAAGTTCCTTAGCTACTGCCAAAGCTAATTCGAATCGTTCTATCTGCTCGAGTGTAAACTCAGCATAGCGAGCAGCCTTGCCCGCCTCTTTATTGTTTGCAATCTCGTTCAACGCCTTTTTCAGCTCGGTATAATTTTGCTTGTCTATTGGCTTGGTTCGCTCAGCTTCGACCAGTTCTCGCAGGGCGTTATATTCTTTCAGCTTCTCATCTTCTACGGAAATTTCTGTTGCAGGGGCAACACCAGCATCCTCGCTGGTGGCAGCAGTTGGCTGTTGTTTTTCAACGGGACCAACAGGTATTGTATACTTGCTGCTGACCCAGACAAAGGCGCCGGTTGGCGGAGCGATCTTGTAGTAATCGTCTTTTTCTTCGCCAAGCAGTTTTACTTTATCGCCCCGGGTCAACGTTACCTGCCGGGTGGTCGAGTGTATAGGTTCCACGTAGTCTGACCCGGCGTACACGCGGCAGCCGTCACCGGTAACGATTGCGGTAGTGGGGTCATCAAGGCGAACGCTGAGGTACTGCATTGAAATCCAGGAGAAACTACCAAGTGGAGGGACTATCCGAGACCAACCCAGTTGAGTGCTGACGACCTCCACCTTATCATCCTTATTGAGCTTACCGCAACGGTAGTAATTCGTTCCCGGGCCGGACCGAATGTTTACATCGTTGCCGGTTATCCCAGCGATATAAGGAAAAGGCAGCGCTGTTATCGCATTGGGATCTTTGGGTGGCGCGGATTCATCGAGCACGTTCACATCCTGCTGGGCAAAGCTGGTAAAGGTCAAACATGCTAAAATGACGAATGAGAATACAATCGAATAGAGTTTTCTCTCTACTTGCTGCCCTGTGCTTCTTGAGAGATAGGTATGAGTTTGCATTTTCTGCCTCCCTACAAGCGCTATTTCTCACGCAATCCAAGAATAAACAAATAGCTGAGCTATTCTTTAACACTTGAAATTATCACGCTTGGCTATCCCTGTCAACCTTTTATTGCACCAAATATGTTTTCGTTAAAAGCTGGCCTAACCTCCACGTTGCAGTCGAGCTAGTTCGTCCTTACACATTTTCAATTGTCCAGGTTCAGAGAGCTTTTCAGCGGCAGCCTGCAGGTGTTTCACTGCCTGTTCCGGTTTGTTCAGATACCGCGAATATAGTATGCCGACCATCAGCTCCACTTGCTCTGCGTACTCATAGTTACTATAGTGAGTTAAAAATTGCTCGTATGCTCGAGCGGATTCAGCAGGCCGGTTATCGCTTGCAAGCTGGTTGGCAATGTCGAGTAAGTGCTGACGGGGTAGAATCTGTTCACTATCGATGCTTATGAGTTCCAGATACAGAACAGCGGCCGCTGGTAAATTCCGCTGGTTTATTCTTTTGCTTATTTCTTTACGGAGCTTTTCTACTCTTTGTTCCTGTTGTACTTGAGCAGGTGTTTTCTTCACTTCTTTTGACTTGACTGGTTTGCTCACCGCTTGGCCGGTAAACGGGTCGTACCCACTTGAGGTGACATCACGGTATTGTCGGCGTCGGTTCCATCTTTTTATCATTGCCCAAAGGTCTAAGCCACTTCCCTTAACTAGACCGCTTGCAAGCAGAAACACCGAGGCAGCTATGCCAAATGCATAGCCGGCTAAATGCGCATCATAAGCGACGTTAGGTGTATACCTGGCGATTGCGTTGTCAATCAAAATCATTTTGAAGCCGATAAAGTAAAGTGCGGGCACATTTGTCGCTCCAATGAAAAAGAAAAGCCAATAGAATACTGTTATCATGGTTTGTGGAAATAGAGCCAGGTAAGCACCTGTCACTGCAGCTACGGCACCGCTGGCTCCAAGGGTAGGTATACCTGATTGAAGGTGAACAAGTGTGTGACCTATACCGCTGAACACTCCACCGGCTAAATAGAATGCCAAGTAACCTATATGCCCAAGTTTGTCGTTAACGTTATTGCCGAACAGATACAAAAAGAACATGTTGCCGACAATGTGCATCCAGCCGCCGTGGAGAAACGCATAAGATACAAACTGCCAAGGATGGGGTTGGGCAGGGGTTAACATGAAATGTTTTGCCCACGCGTGCACAGGAACTGATACGACCTGTCCTTGCCACATTTCACGATGCGGGCCATAAGTAATAAGGAATGCCAGCACGTTGAGAATGATTAAGAGGTAATTTGCGTAGGGCGTACGTCGTGGCCAGATACTTGTGCGAATAGGTAGTAATATCATGATATCGTTTATTCAAGAACACGGTGATTGGCAATATCCAGTATGCGTATTGTAATAACAGTGAGTCTTATAGACAAGTTATTAAAAAAGGACGGCAGATGCTGATGCCGCCCTGCGCGTGGGAAAATCTGCAGGCAGAACCTTTCTCCTCCGAGAAAACATTAAGAGTCGTAGCGGTTATATGTTGAAAACCGGTTCGCCCCCAGCCGGTCTCACTCGTTAAAAGTATAAGAAATAAAGTGGTGTGCAGCCAAATATTCACACGAAAAAGTTTTATTTTGTTGCTATATAAGCTATTAAATGCAGAACGTAGCTGGTCTCAATATAGCACAGATTGCTCAGTGACATATGGAAGCACAACACATTACAGCGCGAGCGAGACGAATCCTTCAGCAGTTAAAGAAACTCAAGGTAGACTGTCTGATAATTACAAAGCCAGCCGATGTTACCTACACGACTGGCTTTCAAGGTGACGATAGCTGGGCTGTTGTCACTAAGAGGATTGTTTACCTTCTAACCGACAGCAGGTACACCGAACAGGCTCAGGCCGAATGTTTGAACTGTGCGATTATAAAGCGAACTGGATCGCTCGCCGAAGCTGTAGCAAAGTTATTGCACAGACTAAGGTCAGCTAAGACAATAGCTGTTGAGAAATCAGTCTCGCTCGCTGATTTCCGGGCTTTAAGTAAGAACGTTCCAGCCCGCATAAAATCCATTAATGCGGTGATTGCTTCTCTTCGCAGTATTAAGGACGACAGTGAAACCAAGGCTATCAGAGCATCTGCTGCAATAGCTACAAAAGCGCTTAGACAGGTTCGGCGTTACATAAGACCTGGTATAACCGAGAACGAGCTTGCTGGCAGACTCGATTTTTTTATCCGCAAGCTGGGAGCTAAGAATAGCTTTGAGACGATTGTCGCGTTTGGTCCAAACGCGTCGCGGCCTCACCATCAGCCGAGCCCGAGGAAGCTAAGACGAAAAGATAGCGTGCTGATAGATTTCGGCGCAAAATATAAAGGCTATTGCAGCGATATTACGAGATGCTTTGCAGTGGGTGGCTCAGCTAATTTTTATAAGAAGGTTTACGATGTCGTGCAGCAAGCGCAGGCTGCCGCGATACGCGTAGTCAAAGCGGGGGCACAGATTGTCGATGTCGATACGGCTGCGAGAGAAGTGATTCGCAAGAACAATTTGCCCATTTACGGACATGGTACGGGACATGGTTTGGGTTTAGAGATACATGAATTGCCTTTTGTCAAAGATCATAGCAAGGGCAACCTCAAAGCGGGTGAAGTCATTACTATTGAGCCGGGTGTATACATCACTGGCAAGCTCGGTGTACGAATAGAAGATGATGTTCTTGTGACTGAGACGGGCTGTAAAGTATTAACTCGCGATTGTCCTCATCTGAAGGTGTAAATCCGGCGATAGGAGCGCTGTAATATACCTTGCATCCCACTTAGGATAGCAGTTTTTCGTTGACTGAAAGGCTATCCACATGGTATTATCATGTTAACTAGCAAGGCTTGGGGTTTTTGTCTCTTCTGACCTTTGCCCATCGCCTTTAGCCAACAGGATAAGCGCTTTTCGTCATGGGATGGGTTTTAAGTCTGCCATCACGGCTAAGACAGTAAATATAGTTGTATTTTTCTTCTTGAGAAGGAGGAGTGCCATGTATACGAAAGTGATTCATTTAATTTTTATTGCTTTGGTCCTTGCCTTAGCACCCACGAGTTTCGGCACTGTGCTGGGCGACTGGGAAAACGACGAGATGGACGAATGGAGCCTCGACAATACTGCTAACGTCTCTCTGAGCTTCAGTACAACCGGGGCTACCTTACACGAACATAGCCTCAGGATGGAGGCGTCAGGTGGCTGGCAAAACAGCATCTTTTGCAGCGTAGGCGAAGACATATTTAATGCATTTATGAGCAGCCATGAAATCACGGTAGACATTACCCGACTGGCTTCCGAGTGGGCGGTAGGTCCTGCTGATGGATATTGCCAACTCTTTCTGTGTGTCAATGTAGGTGCTGGCAGTGACTGGCTGTTCTGGGATACTCTGGACCAAACCGCTGATTGGAGCTCTGATCAGGGTGACCAAACGATGACCGTAACATACGACTACTCTATGTCTATCCCAAAGATACAAAGTGAGATCGACGCTGGCAACATTCCGTGGGTGCAGCTTTTCTTCTGCACGAACTATGACCCTGCGTACACCACTGGCGGCATTTACTACCTCGATAATGTTCGGATCGTCGGCAGTAGGACGGCTTTTAAGCCGAGTCCGGCAGACGGCGCGTCAGACGTACAAAGAGAACCTACTCTTCGCTGGACGCCAGGGGTGTATGCCAGTACACACGACGTATATTTCGGCACCGATTTTAATGATGTCAACGACGTCAACACAGCCAGCTTGTCCAGCTATCCGGACGTTACCTTGACAAGTGTTGACGTCAACAGCTTTGAGCCTGATACATTGGAATTCAACACAACCTATTACTGGCGAGTCGATGAGGTCAATGACATTCACCCTGATAGGATGTGGGAAGGTTCTGTCTGGAGCTTTACGACGGGTAACTATCTTGTTGTAGACGATTTTGAAGACTATAATGATTATAGTCCCGACAGGATATTTGATGCTTGGGTAGACGGATGGAGCGTCGCTGCGAATGGCTCACAAGTAGGCTGGGACGCACCACCTTTTGCTGAGCAAACTATCGTTCACAGTGGCTCACAGTCTATGCCGTTCTTCTATAACAACACTAGCGGCGCAACATATTCAGAGGCCACACGCACTTTTGATACCCCACAGGACTGGACCCAAGAAGACGTCCAGACACTGACGCTGTTCTTCAAAGGTTATCCTCTGGCCTTTGTAGAGGAACCGCCCGGCAAATATACGATCAGTGCCAGTGGTACCGATATCTGGGATATATCCGACGAGTTCCGTTATGCTTATAAGATGCTCTCGGGCGATGGCTCTATCAGCGCTTGTGTAGTAAGCATAGACAATACAGATCTCTGGGCAAAGGCTGGCGTGATGATCCGTGAGACGCTGGAGCCTTTCAGCGTGCACGGCCTTATGTGCGTTACGCCGGAGAATCGTAGAGCATTCCAGAACCGAACGGTTATTGCTAGTGATTCTTACTCATCGAATAGCGACGCAGAAGCCATTGCTCTTCCCTTATGGGTGCGTCTGGTACGTCAGGGCAACCTTATCACCGGTTATTACTCCGAAGACGGTATCAACTGGATCCAGCAGCCGGATGATGAGAGCACCGGCGATGGTACCTCTCCCAATCCGCAGACCATTGTAATGCAGCAGAACATTTATATTGGCCTGGCGCTTTGCAGCCACAATGCTAATGCGGTATGCACTGCTGTTTTCTCTGACGTAACGACTACCGGCAACGTAACCGATGATGATTGGCAGGTAGAAGCCATTGGAGTAGAAATGCCCACCAACGATCCTGCGCCGTTGTATATAGCTGTTCAAAATGGTGGTACGGAAAAGGTTATCGAGCATCCGGACAATCCAAATGTGGTGCTGGCAAATGATTGGCAACAGTGGGATATTCTGCTTAGTGTTTTCAGCGATGCCGGAGTGGATTTGACTTCGGTCAAGAAGTTGAGCATTGGCGTTGGAGATCAGGCTGCTCCATTGAATGGCACAGGTATGTTATATATTGATGACGTTTGGTTGTATTCGCCATTGCAAACGGAGCCTGATCCGAATGCTACTACCGAAGAGTAACTGCATGGTCGACTTGGCGGTATTGATAGCCGCATTGCTCTAAAAGCAGTTGTGGCTGTAGCCGGGAGTGGTTGCAGGTTGAGTAGTTGTTCAGGCTTAGCATAGATTCGGGGCCTGTATTGATACACAATATAGGCCCCATTTCTTTAAATAATTGCTGGTGCTACATAAGGCAGAAACCTGTCCAAAAGTTGTTAGTGTGTTTGTTTGACGTGGGCAGGAATGTCAAATATAATGCCCAGAAGGTTCTACATCGGCACAGCTTTTATGGAGTATTGTTGTAATAGGATGAAGTATCTGTATACGAGTATTCACGGAAACTTGAGGGTGGGCTTTTGTTGAGGTAGCTCAATATGTTGACAAATGCAACTTATGCTGATGTTTTAAGGCCTTCTAACAAGTCATACTCTGCGTACTATGACTTTGTCCTGATTGTCGCAGGGACGTTGCTAATCACTTTATGTGCGCGGATTGCTATTGTATTGCCTTTCAGCCCGGTGCCAGTTACTGGACAGACATTTGCTGTTTTAATCACAGGGGCTTTACTTGGAGCCCGGCGAGGTTGTCTTTCTGTACTGTTGTACATAATGCAAGGAGTGCTGGGACTGCCGGTGTTCTCGATGGGTAGGGCAGGATTCGTAATTCTATTAGGACCCACGGGAGGATACTTGGTTGGCTTTATTGCTGCTGCCTATGTTGTGGGACTGCTGGCTGAAAAGGGATGGGACCGATGGGTAGTTACTGCAGTTCTTGCGATGGTAATTGGTAGTATCGTCATGTATGCTTTTGGTCTGCTTTGGCTGTCTAATTTTGCAGGTTCGATTAAAGCTGCGCTGGCATTGGGTCTGTATCCATTCATCCCAGGCGATCTTTTTAAGATAGTATTAGCTGCTGCACTTCTGCCGTCAGGCTGGAAGTTGCTCGAATATCGTGGGCTTATAAAACGATATTAGGCAACATTGATGTGCTCGTAAGACCCGTCATTAGGTAAATAAATTTTTTGGGGAATAGTGTAACGGTAGCACGACTGACTCTGGATCAGTTAGTTCAG
>CAYSPM010000106.1:0-9978 GCA_964432925.1 uncultured Pirellulales bacterium
ACTATGGTCATAGAGAGATCGTTGAACTCTTGATTAACAAGGGGGCCGACATCAAGGAGGTGTCAAGCAAGCGAAGTGGGCACAACCCTCTCTATATTGCGGCCCGAAATGGTCATAGAGAGATCGTTGAACTCTTGATAAACAAGGGGGCGGATGTCAACAGCAGAACCCGAGACGGCTCCACACCTCTTCACATAGCGACTCTCAACGGTCATATTGAAACAGCCAAGCTACTTGTGGAAAAAGGGGCTGATGTGAACGCCAAGAGCGACGATGGCAGTACGGCGTTGTCTTTGGCAGAAAAGACAAGCGACACAGAAATCATTGAATTGCTCAAGAGACACGGTGCCAAAGAGGATGCCGCTGGCATACCAGAAGAATCCCAACCTACCAAATCACTACACCAAGCTGCCGAAAAAGGGGATGTGGAAGAAGTCAAAAGACTCATCGCCAGAGGTGCCGATGTCAATGCTCTAGATGAACTCCTTAACACCCCATTATGCAAAGCGGCCGGTTTAGGTAACATGGAAGTGGTAAAACTACTCGTGGAAGCAGGTGCCGACGTTAATGCAGGATCATGGTCACCATTATACACGGCGGTTGACAAAGACAACGTAGCCATAGCTGAATACCTGATTGCTCACGGCGCGGATAAACACGGTGATGACTACTGGACAGTATTGATGGAGGCGTTTTCCGAGAGCAGCGTAGAGATGGTCAGATTACTTATCGCCAAAGGGGCTGATATAAATTTCAAGTCTGTCGAACTCCACGGATATACAGCTCTGCACTGTGCGATTGACGAAGGATACAAGGACATAGCAGAACTGTTGATTCAAAAAGGGGTCGATGTTAATGCAGGGCCGTGGACTCCTCTGCATAGTGCCGCAAGAAGCAGACGCATAGGCATAGCGGAACTACTGATTCAAAAAGGTGCCGAAGTAAATGCCAAGGATCAAGTAGGTGAAACGCCGCTGTACTCTGCAATTCGTCGGCAAGATTTGGATATGACAAAACTATTGATTTCAAAAGGTGCTGATCTCAATATCAAAAACAACGACGGCTATACACCGCTATTCCGGGCAGCTTTTATTGGCGGCAAGGATGTGCTCGATTTGATATTGAGCAAAGGGGATTATCCTGACACAATCCATCTGGCCGCTTGCAAGGAAGATCTAGACAGGGTAAAAACGCTGATCGAGGGCGGTACAGATGTCAATACAAGGGACGAATTCGGCTGTACTCCGCTGCATTGGGCCGTCGCAGCCAATTCACGAGAGGTTACAGATTACCTTCTTGATAAGTGGGCGGACCTTAATGCTGAAGACGGACGTGGCCTTACGCCGTTTATGATTGCGAGTGATGTACCTATGCTTGAACGGCTTATTTCCAAAGGTGCCGATATCCAGTCCAAGGACCGATCTGGACTAACTAAGCTTCATATGGTTTGCATTAGCGGCAACAAAGATGCGGCAGAATTTCTCATTAACAACGGCGCTGAGATCAACGTAAGAGCTAACAATGGCGCAACACCTCTCTTCAATGCGGCCGTTAGCGGTCATGCAGACATTGTCGAACTTTTAATTAACAAGGGGGCTGATATCAATATGCCTTCGCAAGTAGGCAGAACACCAATAGCTATGGCCAAAGGGAAACGTATGACTGAAGTTGTCGATATCCTGCGCCAACATGGGGCAAAAGAGACTCTGCATGGAGCTGCCGCTTCAGGTGATAAAGAGGGAGTCGAACGTTTAATTGCGCAAGGGGCCGACCTCAATGCTAAGGATAACAATGGCCAGACTCCTCTTCACCTTTCCATCTTGAACAGGAGGGCTGGACAGGCCAGATGGGTTTTAATTTCACAAGGAGCTGATGTCAACGCAAAGACTAATGATGGTAGAACACCGCTGATAATGGCTGTAACTCGGGGGGATCAATATTTAGAAGAGGTACTCATCGCTAACGGCGCTGATATTACCGTCAAAGATAACCGAGGCCGAACTCTTTTGCAGTTGGCTCAAGAGAAAGGGCACACAGAAATCATTGAATTGCTCAAGAGACACGGTGCCAAAGAGGATGCCGCTGGCATACCAGAAGAATCCCAACCTACCAAATCACTACACCAAGCTGCCGGCGATGGTGACCTTGAGCAAGTCAAATGGCTGATCGCCGGAGGGGCTGATGTCAATGCAGAAGATGAAGAGCGTCAGACGCCTCTTCATCTCGCCGCCGAGCATGGCTACACAGATGTCGCTCGAGCACTTATCGCCAATGGCGCCGATGTGAACGCGGAGGAGTTTGAATGGCACGACACACCCTTGCACGTAGCGGCTGAGAAGGGCCACAAAGACACGGTCGAACTACTTACTGCCGAAGGAGGGAATGTCAACACGAAGAACCAAAGGGGTTGGACGCCGCTGCACTATGCCAGTTCGTTCGGCCAGAAGGAGGTGGCAGAATTGCTCATCGCTAAAGGTGCCGATGTTAACGCAAAGGACAAGTATGGCTGGACACCGCTGCACAAAGCCACTGAGGGCAGCCACAGAAACGTCGGAGAACTGCTTATCGCCAATGGTGCCGACATGGATTGCAGGACAACAACCGGCGGAGATACGCCTGTGGCTGTTGCTCTGCAAGCCACGGCAGCCGACCGCAAGGAAATGATCGAGCTGCTCGCTGCAAAAGGAGCGAGAATTCCTCCTCTCCATCTTGCAGCCTACATGGCAGACCTGGAGAAACTGAAAAAGTGCCTTGAAGATGGCGCGGCGGTGGATGCACAAGACGATTGCAGGAACACAGCGCTGCATTACGCGGCTGCAGCGGGCAAGAAAGATGTCGTCGAACTCCTTATTGGGAGGGGCGCCAGGGCCAATGCTAAGAACAGCCGTAATACAACGCCGCTATACTATGCGGCGGTGCACGACTACAAGGAAATAGTGGACTTGCTGCTGGCTCAAGGGGCCGATGTCAATGCGAAGGACGAGTCCAGTTATACCTTGCTCTACTATGCCGTCTGGGACCTCAACAAGGATGCAACCAAGCTACTCATCGACAAAGGAGCCAATCTCAACGTAAAGGCGGATGATGGCGAAACGCCGCTGATCCACGCGATCTGGATGAAAGACAAAGACATCGTGGAACTGCTGATCAATGGTGGAGCCGATGTCAACGCCGAGGGAAAGGATGGCCATACGCCGATGTACTGGGCAATGCATTGGGCAACTATGCCTGTGGTAGGCACCAAGGATTTCGTCGAACTGCTCCGCAAGCACGGGGCAAAAGAGTGAGTGGATAAGTCGATGAGTAAATGCGTGAATGTGTTAACCTGCGCTACAGCATCTACTCATATACGCATCCACTCATTAACGCATCTACGCTTCTATTGGCGTCCTGACTGCCAAGGTTCGTCGTGAACCGGAAGAGCATAGGCTTTGGGAGTGGCCATCGTAACGGGTATATCCACAGGTATCTTTCGGGAGCTACGAACTACTCTGCCAAGTTCTTCTTTCGTGATGCGAACCGGCTCGGTGATAAGCTCAGGGACACTGTACGTCCAAAGACACGAATCGTAGTAAGTAGGGTCCTTCTGGGGTAAAAGCATTGGTTTACACACCGTGCCATTCTCGTTCAAGTAAGCAAGATATATCCTGGTAAATACGCCGTAGTCTCGTTTGCTACTAAATGCTATCCATCTGCTGTTGCTTGAGAAGCTATGCCATGATTCGCTTTTATCGCTATTGATATCGAGTTTGCGATACTCAAGCTGACCGGTCTGTTCGGCGGCATTAAGATCGGTCATATACAGGTCGCTGCTGGGCTGATAAACCGGAAAACAGCCGTAATTGCACATACAGAACAGCAGCCAACGTCCATCGGGGCTAATTCTCGGCAACATGACACTTAATCCCGTATCCTCGGCTGACAGCACAGTTTCAAGCGGACCCCACTGGTCGTGGTCAATGTCATAATCTGCTCGGACAAGGTCGTACTTTATCTGGTCATACTCTTCGGGAACTACGGTACGGTCTGACCAGGTTATCGGTGCGCTGCAGAAGTATAAGTACCGCCCATCGGGTGACCAGGTCGGATATGTTTCCAGCCGATCGCTTTTAGTGAAGTCCGATGTAGTCTTTACAGTTTGCAAGTCAGTTAGATAGTAAGCCATCAGGGAATCGAAGTCTATAACGTCCCGGACCTCATTTGCGGCAGAATGCAGCAGAAGCCTGACATCATTCACAGAAAATGAAGCAAGGCGACCGCTGGGGTGCCAGGCAGAATATCCAAATTTTGTTCCAATCTTTTTTACTTCGCCGTCTTCGATTAACAAAGTTGAACTTCCGTATACCGCACTGCGGATGCCGATCAGCATCTTGTCGGGCTTATTTCGGCAAAACGTATGACAGTTCAGACAGCCGTGCTTATAATATCCATTGTCCAATATGAGGAACTCATCAAAACTATTGAGATTGCGCTGATAGATGCCAATATCCCTCCAGGTGCGATGGCCCGGCCGAATCTTTCTGTAAACAAGAAAAGCATCTATGTTCTCATTGGCAATTTCGTTGGTGATGGTTTTATAGCGGGACCATCCCTTATTTTCTGCTTCTGAAGCTGACGTAATAGCCTGGGATTTGACAAAGATATCAAGGCTTAGCTGCTGACCTCGGTTCAAATCGAGAAGCTTGTGCCAGGCTTTTTTGGGAATCACAATTCTTGGTGTCTTGCTGAATAGTTCAATTGGTTTTCCTGTTTCAGAGTATATTCTCACAAAGTAGCGAGAGCCATCTTGTTGTATAACAAAGTTTAATGGGGCGATATTGGGCGGGATGACGGTGCCGGAATAATCAGGCCGAATTCCTGCAGGGCGATTAATAACACTGTATTGCGTGATCGTCACTTTGTTGCCGCGGACTACGTAAAGCAGTGCAAAAATTATGAGTGCACAGCTTATAAGTGCATAAATAAATTTAGCCTTTTTATTCTTATGCTTTTGCGCTTGAATCATTCTTTCGTTCCTGAAGGTGTGTAGAGACAATAGAAAAAATATGTGCCTCTGTATTTGCTCGCTAACTCACCATACGCGGCTCGTTTGTCTGTGCCATAGCTACGTAATATCCGGCCGAAATCCTCGACTCGCTGCCTCAGTGTATCACTCGCCCGGTAACCACTAAGGCGAAGTTTCTTCCCGGTGCTGGCCACATAAACCAAGGATGCCTCCTCGTAGTGGGTTGGGAGCTGGAGATAGCCAAAATCTCTAAGACGCTCGATGTTCTGGACAAAATTGCCTAAATGCTTGGTTAACATATACCAAGCCATTAAATATTCAAAGGCCATTTGATTTTGGCTATTTTTCTCTAATAGCAAAGAAAGCATTGTTTGTGTTGGTATTGAAAGTGTGGAATAGTCTTTACCAAGGGAAAGTGAGCGTAGTTGTTGAATGTATTTATCTGATGACAGATCGGGATCCGTTTGAAGCAGCTCAAGATAGCGTTCGGCCCAGTTGCTGTAAAATAGGGTTCTACTCAGTGAATTGAGGTAGACACGCGCAGAATCCATATTACTTTTAACCATATTTATCAAGGCCAGTCGCTGTAAAACCATAGGGCGGTCCCCGAGCCCTTCGAGACATTCAGCCAGCGCGTTTTCCGCTGTGTTGATAAGGCCGATTTCCAAATAAGCATCGGCGCTTTGCCAGTACGTCCATTTATATGCCGGATCAGTGAGAAACAGGTAATCTGGCTTCTGCGGCCAGTGGAACATCTCATAGCCGAGTCGGCCGGTGTGATAAAGAGCCCTATTTACGGCATGAACTATAAAGGGATCTGTGGGATTTCTTCGAGCGGACGCGAGTAATTCCGGCCACATCTTATGGTACGCATAATAATCAACTTCAAATCGGCTTTTAAGACCGTCATCTTGGGAAAGGAAAACGGCGAGACCAGCCATAGAAAGTATAAGCAGCGATTCTATAATCAACCTGAGTTTTGGCGCATGTCTATACCAGGAAAATATCTTCGCTAACAGGCTGGTATATTTATTACGGTGTTTTTTAGTAGGTTCTTTATTTGTCTGGCTTTTTATAAAATTAAGTTTTTTCCTGAGTATCCGCCCAAGACCAAATACGAGAAGCATCAAAGGTGGAAACAAATAGAGCAGATAGACTATTGTCACTGCCCTTCTGCGAGTTTCGTAATATAGAATTCTCCAGGAAAAAGGTAGCAAGTTACAAAAGGCATCGACGATACTTACGCGGAAGATGACAAGACCAATTACGTATGGAATAACAGCAGCGGATAACAAATATACGAGGCCTGTTTTCCATCGCAACCTGAAAAGCAGTTCATAAATTGCACAGACAACTGCAAAGAGTAAAAATGCACCACCGGCAAGATAATACAGAATTACAGCCAGGGATAGAAAAATGCCCAAATGGCTGAATATCTTAGTGTGTGACGAAGTTAATCTTAAATACAGACATGTAAAAATCAACGCAGTTAAAAATGCCAATGTTGTGGCAAAGTGATACGCATACCGGTTGTAAAGAACAATCAGAAGAATTGGTAAGATAAAACAAAGCCAGCGAATTCGCAGCAGGTTTACAGCTTTCAAAAGGTAGTTCATACATACGATAAGCAGCCAGGCTTGTACCGTTATAACAAGGGCTCCAGCCCAGGAATAATAGAATAGCTGAGACAGAAAGGCTGAGAGATATTCGATAAGTCCACCCGGGTATGATAAAAACGTTGAGAAAAAAGCCCAGCCTTTATAAAAGGCTGGGAAATTTGTAATAATACCAGCCCCATGATACATAATCCGCAGATCCACATAGAGCCAGAAATAAAGATAGAAAAAGATAAAGAAGATTAAGCTCTGTAGCAACCACTTAAAGTCCTGGCTTGAATATCGCTTTACAGTATTTTGTGCAAAGGATTGCGAAACTGGAACCGATTCTGAGGATTTAGCAAGCGATTTCGACATCACTTTCCCATACTACGAAATGCCTTTTTTTACGACGTTAACTACTGTTCGAAGTTAATTACATGCAGATCAAGTTCGTCAAGGAACATTATATCTTATTTGTTTATCGAGCATATATCCCTTCAAAGCCACTATTTTAGCTAAACTCACAAAAAAAGCCACTCTTACATCCAAAAAGTGCGTTGAATCAATTTATTGGGAAGACTATATCCCTACATAACGTATCGAAAGGGCAAGACATCAATAAAAATAAAAAATCACGATAAAAGGATAAAACCGTAACAAAACTGTAACATTTGATATCGATAATTATCTATGTCGAGAAAGAGTATTTCTGTTAGAATCTTTTATTTGAAAGGAGAAAGACCATGGAAACGCTCAAACACACAACAGTATTTCTCATGTTGGTTGTCGGTATCGCGGCAGTGACAGCGCCGGCGAAATCACCGAGTGCTTTGCTGCAAGAAGCGCTCTACGCCGAAGAGGTCGAGGGCAATCTCGATACCGCAATCAAGACCTACCAGCAGGTAATCGACGATCGTTCAGCGCAAAGGTCGCATCTCGCTCAGGCTATATATCGCCAGGGCATGTGCTATCTCAAGCTCAAAAATGAGAGCCAGGCGAGCCAGAACTTCCAAAAGCTTGTCAGCCAGTTCAGCGACCAGACAGACATTATCAAGAAAGTCCAACCAATGCTGGAGGATATTATCAACCGTGACCCCGCTGATTTGATGCCGCCCGAGACCCTTGTCTACGTGGAATTAGGAAGTCCGGGCAAACAAATCGAGACAATTTTGAACCTGCTGAAAGGCACGCCGTTCGAAAATCCGCTCGCTGTTATACCCGGCCCAAGAGGCCCCATTGGCCCAGGTGGTGCATCCCCCGACCAAATCCTCGCAAGCTTGCTAAATCCAAGTATGATAGCTGAATTCAAGAAAATACGGGGAATGGCTGTCGGTGTCACAAGTGTTCAACAGGATAATCCTCCAATGGTTGCAGTTCTGTATCCGGGAAAAAGTGATGCTTTGCGGGGCATTATTTTAGCGTTGTTGGGTATTGTTGCGCAACCAGGCGAGCCAATTGAAGGTATGACATCGCTAATAATTAAAGATTCAGCAGGCATCGTTTACGACGATAACGTAATAATCCTCGCACAACCATTAGAGCAATTGACCTGGTGCGTGAAACAACATTTGGGCCTTACAAGCAATCCAACCCTTGCATCGAGTAATAAATCTTTCGCCAAGATCAGTAAGAAAGCCCGCAACGAAAACTTAATGACTCTTTGGGCTAACGTCGACGAACTATACACCGGACTCTTAAGGCAATTTCCAGCTGGCGAGAGTCCAAAACAGATTCTATGGGCCAATGCCATTGCCGATTTTGGCAGCATTGACGATCTGATTTCGTACTTGTCCATAAACGATGTTGGCCTTATATGCGAGACTAACATTACCTTCAGAGATGGACATAACTGTCTTGTTTATGACATGATCCGAACTCCCAATTTGACCAAGGCTGGCCTCGAGGCCGTACCGCCCGAAGCTATTGGTCTTATTAGCTTTGCCTTGGGCCAGCCTGATGGAGCTCAGGCAAAAGCTGTAAGTCAGAGGCTCCAGAATGTAACCGGCCTTGATATTGGCCGTGAGATATTTGCCAACATAGAGCAGTTAACATTGTTTGCTGTACCTTGTGAGCTAGGTGGTGGTGAAGGTCTTCCGCAACTGCCGGCAAGTCTCGGCCTGGCGATAACAAGCCATGACCCCCAGCAAACTCGTCAGATTCTCACAACTATCCTAGGAACGGTTAATTTGATGATTGGTGACCAACAGGCTGGCCAAACAGATGCCTCGGCAGGCAGGTACCAGGTTGGCCTTGTCAATGACCAGCGGCTGTATTGTTATATGGACCAGGCAAACAAAACGACTATTCTATCGCTTAACCGTGACATTACGGATGCCTCGATTGCAGCAGTGAAGAAACGCAAATCTGTTTGCAACGACGGAGTTTTGAAAGATGCTGTGAATCGACTATCGCCGACGACAAGTAAAGTTGTCCTGTTGAACGTTGGTGGAGCGATTCGCACGGCTGCTCCAGGAATAGTCTCGCCTTTCGAAGGCGACACAAGAGACAGTTTGCAGCAGGCGCTATCTCAATTGGCTCAGGCTTGCAATCAGACTCTTGTTGAGCTGAGCACAGACGAGAAGCTCAACGAATTTACCTCGCGATCTCAGATAACAAATCTACCACCTGTTAGTAATATTGTCGGCCCGGCAACTGAAATATCAAGAATCATCGGCCAGGCGAAAGCACAAGCCGAAACTAAACGCCGACAGGAAGAAAGGCCTGCGACAATAAAAAAGACAAGCCAAGCTCCTGTGATTGATGGTAAGGCAGAAGGCTTGTGGTCAGATGCTAAAAAGTATGAGATTGGCAATGTAATATACTCACCTGTCTCATCCGATGAAGACCTCTCCGCTTACTACAAGGCTATGTGGGATGCAGAGAATCTATACCTGCTTGTGGATGTGATCGACGATGAGCTGAAAAATGATTCCGAGGAATACTATTATGATGACACAGTTGAGGTTTTCATTGATGCTGACAATTCCAAGGAAAGTGGTTATGGTGAAAACGATTATACATACAATTTTAACTGGGATAGAACCAGCCCTAGCATGGAAGAGCGGGGACAACCCTACCAAAATGATGACATCAAATTTGCGTTAGCAACATCTGCTGATGGTTATCTGCTGGAAATAAAATTTCCGTGGTCGTCTCTGGGAACAAAACCAGCCGCTGGCGTAAAGATAGGTCTGGATGTTCATGTGAACGATGACGATGATGGCGGAGAACGTGACACTAAGCTTACATGGCGAGATAAACACGACAACGCCTGGCAGAATCCAAACGTCTTTGGGACTGCCGAATTAGCTGGTTTGATCGGCTGGTGGAAGCTTGATGAAAGTGAAGGCTCTATTGCTGTTGACAGTTCCGGCA
>CAYSPM010000107.1:0-9916 GCA_964432925.1 uncultured Pirellulales bacterium
CTGGCGTCTCTGGCTGTTTCGCGTTATTGCTCTTACCGTTATTCCAGCTTTGCTACTTGTTCTGCTGGAGCTGGTGCTGCGCATCGCCGGTTACGGTTATCCTACTAATGCCATGATCAGGTATGAGGAGAACGGCAAGGTATTTTATTGTGACAATGTCAAGTTCTGCTGGCGATTTTTTCCGAAAGAAATATCCAGAGAATTTAATCCATTTAGAATTTCTGTAAGTAAATCAGAAAATGCTTATCGAATTTTCGTCTTAGGCGCATCCGCTGCTCAAGGTGAACCGGACGGAGCCTTTGGTTTTGGTCGTTTCCTGCAGGTAATGTTGCAGGATAAATATCAGGGCGTGAATTTTGAAGTTATCATAGCTGCGACGGCGGCGATAAATTCCCATGTGGTTTTGGAAATAGTAAAAGATTGTGCGCAGCACGAGCCGGACCTATTCATCGTGTACCTCGGTAACAATGAAGTAACCGGCCCATACGGAGCAGGTACGGTCTTTGCGCCACTTTCGCCGAGTTTGTCTGTTATCCGGACGGGCATCGCTGTTAAAGCTACGAGGTTGGGACAAGTGCTGGCTAATATTACAGAATGGGTGGGCACCACAAAAGGTAAGCCAAAAGCCTGGCGTGGATTAGAAATGTTCCTCGACAAGCAGATACGTGCGGATGATAAGCGCTTGGAAATGGTCTATCGGCATTTCCAGAAGAATCTGGAAGATATTGTCCGGATTGGCAGCGAGTCTGGAGCGAAGACAATTGTCTGTACCGTGGGCAGCAATCTTAAAGACAGTCCCCCCTTTGCGTCGTTGCATCGTCCGGATTTGACCGAACAGGACAAAGCCAAGTGGGATAATTTGTACGCCCAGGCAGTGGAATATGAATCTGCAGACAGATATGCCGAGACGGTGGAATCCTATCTGGCGGCTGCTGAAATAGATAGTTCTTACGCAGACCTTCAGTTTCGTTTTGGACGCTGCTATTGGGCGTTACAAGACCACGATTCTGCAAGGCAAAGGTACGTACAAGCACGTGAGCTGGACACATTGCGGTTCAGAGCCGACCGACGAATCAACGAAATCATTCGCAGTATGGCGGATTCCTGGGCTGGCAAAGGTGTTTATCTGGCTGATGCTGCCAAGACATTCGAAAGAAACAGCCCCTATAGAACTACTAGTAATGAACTGTTCTATGAGCATGTGCATTTGAATTTTAAGGGAAACTATCTGCTGGCTAAGACTGTACTTGAGAAAGCAGAAAAGCTAATTCCTCAGCGGGTGACAATTCATCAGGCCGATGATTCCCTACCCCTAACCGAAGCTGAATGTGCCGAACATTTGGCTTATACACAGTGGGACCAATATGTTATTTCTGATGAGGTTCTCAAAAGATTTATTACACAGCCGCCTTTTACTAATCAGCTATACCATGAAGAGCGAGTAAGAATAATGGAGCAGGAATGCAAGGCTCTCAAGGCTAACCTAAATCCAGAGACGTTTAAAAAAGCCGCTGCACAGTATCGCCAGGCAATTCAAAACGCTCCAGAGGATTTGTACCTAAGATGGAAATACGGCAGGCTTTTAGCCGAAGGTTTGAAAGACTACAAAGCTGCGGCCGAACAGTTTCAGTTTATTCAAAGATCCATACCACATTCCTATGTAATGTATAACACATTGGGCTCTGTATTTAGAGCGACAGGCAACCTTAATGAGGCTATCGATTACTATCTGACCGCGATACGGATAAAGCCCACATGTGGCGAGGCGCATTATTATCTCGGGTGGATATACCAGAAGCAAAACAAAATCAAAAAGGCTGAAAAGCATTATGCCAAAGCAATAAAATTCTGGCCCGATTCCGTCGTAGCATATAACAGTTTAGCAGATGTACTTTACCGGCAGGGTAAGATTGATGAGGCGGTCGAGATATGTCACAAGGGTTTGGTGCTTATACCGGATAGTTCTCTTTTACATTTTAGTCTTGGTCTTCTTTTGCATAAGCAAGGACATAAAGAAAAAGCGATCAAAGAGCTTCGTATTACTCTTGAGTTAGACCCTAATTCCATTGAAGCACGTAAAATATTGCAGGCAATGTTGAAAAGTCCTTCTCCAACCCTGCATTAAATTGCGGTGCTAAATATTTATCAGCCTTCGGTGGATTTAGCCTTCAAACTTATTTGTGGGGATCACTTTAGAAAAGTGGATAAATAAATGGTGCTATAGCTGTGCCGCCGAGCAAAACAAGCAATCCCATAAGCAAGAGAATGATTAGTATCGGCAATAACCACCATTTTTTGTTGTGCTTGAGAAAAAACCAGAATTCTGAAAGCAGAGAGGGACGTCTTTCTTGGGCAATTTTGTTAAACTCGCTGTTTTGTTTCTTTCTTGTCTTTTTAGCCATTCATAGTCTCCAGTTTTTTCAGAACTGATGGAAATATCGATCAATGGTATCCGGTGGTCGATACGTGAGCCAATAGCTGTCGGTGGCTGAGTCAAATTTGCGGCAGAGTGGGTCGCGACCAATTAAGCGAAAGACAAGTCCAAGCGGCGTAAGTATCAGAAAATAAAAGGTCGCCAGCAATATGAAGCTCACTATCCAGCCGATCGGTAATGTCACCACCGTTAAGCCAAGGTAAATTATCCTGGTTAACTTAACTGAAATTAGACTGCTCAGAAAGATGGCAAAACCAATACCAGAGATAATTAAAATCCACTGAATCCCAAGACCCTTGATTATGTAAAGCAACAACGATATAACGACCGACGCAATCAGGGCGATAATACCGAAATTGCGAAGCTCTTTACTTTTAGGACGCCAGTTTATTTCGATTAACGACATTTTAAGTCTTTGGCCTTTCCAAAACGATTCAATCTAACTGGAACTGGGCTTTGTATTCGTCAATCTCGTGTTTGGTTGCCTGTGGCTGTTCCTCTTTATATAGTAACTGGTTTTCCATAACTAAGACATCCATATTCGTAGCCATAAAACACCGATAAGCATGCTCTGGAGAGCATACAATGGGTTCGCCACGAATATTAAAACTTGTATTTATTATCACTGAGCAACCGGTTCTCTCCTTGAACCGGTTCATTAGACGGTGCAGTTTATGATGACGTTCAGCATCGACAGTCTGGATACGGGCCGAATAATCCACATGCGTAATAGCGGGTACGGAGCTTCTTTTAACTTTAAGTCTGTCTAATCCTTTAAGCATTTCCAATGGCGTATCCAACGGCAAACGTTTATCGTCACAAACGTAAGCTGTCAACAGCATATAAGGACTATCCTGCTCGTCTGGCATATTGAAATAGTTCTGTGCATCTTCCCTTAGAACGCACGGTGCAAAGGGACGGAAAGACTCACGAAACTTTATCTTGCGGTTCATTATCGATTGCATTTTTTGGCTTCGGGCATCACCAATAATACTACGGTTTCCCAGTGCGCGAGGCCCAAACTCCATGCGTCCCTGAAACCAGCCAATTACTTTTTCCTGGCTGATCAGCTCGGCTACCTTTTTGATTAACTCTTCCGGGTCGGTGTATGTATGATACCTTGCATTAACTGAGTCCAGAAACAGTCGAACTTGTTCGTCGTTATAAGCGGGTCCCAGTAGAGAAGCCTGCTGTTTATCACGGCCATCGACTTTACGCTCGTTGTTTAGTAGTTGATACCATACGAACAAAGCAGCTCCCAGAGCGCCGCCGGCGTCTCCAGCCGCAGGTTGAATCCAGATTTTCTCGAATGGCCCGTCCCGAAGGATTCGGCTATTGCCAACACAGTTCAGGGCTACACCGCCGGCAAGCACCAGGTTTTTCATGCCGGTCTGGCGATGAACATGTTTGGCGGCACGAAGCAGAATCTCTTCGGTTACTGCCTGAATAGACGCTGCGATGTCCATTTCTCGTTGGGTAAGAGGTGATTCGGACCTGCGTGGCGGACCGTCGAACAACCTTTCGAACTTCGAGCCAGTCATCACGGTTTTATGACAATACGGAAGATACGACATGTTCAAGCGAAAAGAACCGTCATCCTTCAAATCAAGCAATTTCTCCAAAATCAGTTCGTAATACTTTGGCTCACCGTATGGAGCCAGGCCCATCATTTTGTATTCACCAGAATTCACGCGAAAGCCGGTAAAATATGTAAAAGCAGAATAGAGCAAGCCGAGCGAATGTGGAAAGTGCATTACATGAGTAAGCTCGATCTTATTGCCACGACCAACGCCATAGCTTGCTGTTGCCCATTCGCCAACTCCATCCATTGTCAGGATTGCCGCTTCATGGAAAGGAGAGGGATAAAACGCGCTTGCTGCGTGGGATTCATGGTGCTCAGTGAATATGTATTGGCTTTTGTAGTTATAATTCAAAGCTTTATCCATTTCCCTGGGTAAATGTAGTTTTTGGCGCAGCCACAGGGGGATGCCCATTAAGAACTGTTTGAAACCGCGTGGGGCGTAAGCGATATAAGTCTCGAGCAATCGTTCAAATTTCACAAGCGGCTTTTCATAAAAGACAACATAATCGAGTTGTTCTGCAGTGAGATTGCCTTGCGAGAGGCAACATTCAACGGCATTTGATGGGAATCGGTTGTCATGCTTTTTACGTGTAAATCGTTCTTCCTGCGCAGCGGCGATGATTTCACCATCACGCACCAGTGCCGCAGCGCTATCGTGGTAAAAAGCCGATATTCCTAAAATATTCATACTACTTCTTTCGTTAAAATCGCCCCGTAGGATTAGCGCTAAAAACAATTATAAGCTATATCAGCCTGTGGGCAAAGTACCAACGGCATGTAGAACCTTTGCTGAAGGAAAAAGTGTTTTCTTGGGCGAAATACGTGTTTTCGTACGGAAATATAGTTTGCGCTTGCAATTGCGAGTTAAATTTTATATGTATATAATTTTATTTCGCGTATGTTATCTTGAACATAACTGCTGTATCCTACTTGCGAACAGCTAAAAACGAAATCAGGAGTATATCGGATGTCGAGAGTTTGTTATTTTACCGGCAAGCGAACGGTAGCTGGCAGGAGCATCGCCCGGCGTGGCAAGGCTAAACATCTTGGCGGTGTCGGCAGGAAGGTTACCGGCGTAACAAAGCGCAAGTTTAAGCCGAATATCCAGAAAGTCCGGGCCGTTGTCGATGGCAAGGTCTGCCGGATAAGGGTCTCAGCAAAGGCTATTCGCATGGGATTGGTACAGAAACCTCCGAAACGAGATTATAAGCCCGCTGAGAAAATGGCCTAGGAGACATCTTGCCTTTCGAGGTCGCATTGGAGGCATGAATATGGCGAGGCGGGTTCTGCCTCGCTTTTTTATTTGGAAGTCTCAAAAGATGGCTCAGAAAATAGATAAGGCACTGGTGCGAAAGGTTGCTAAGCTTTCCCGGCTGGAGCTTACTGATGCTGAGGTCGAGGAGTTTACCAGACAGTTAGGTGCGATCTTAGAATACGTTGAGAAAATGAACGAACTGGACACCAGTGATGTGGAACCTATGGCGCACTGTTTGCCCATCAGCAATATTTTCCGTGATGACTGTATAAAAGAGTCGCTGGGGACCGAAAAGACACTTGCAAATGCACCCGAGCGAGACGGAGAGTTTTTCAAAGTACCTAAGATACTCGATGATAGCTCTGGGGCTTAATGCTGGTAACTGGTTTCTAAGGCACCGAAGAGAAAAGTTAAGCAAATGAGGAGCTCATTTCCGGCAATGGAAGAGCTGAGTGTAAAAGAATTGCATGATAAGATAGCTGCTGGCGAAGTGACAAGTGTTCAAGCGACCAAGGTGATCCTTGCGAGGATTGAAAAGCTTGAGCCTGAGATCGGTGCCTACATCAGCACTTTTGGTGCTGCTGCGTTGGAAAAAGCAGAAAACGTTGACAGGCGGGTGGCGGCTGGCGAGCCAGTGGGAGCGCTGGCTGGTGTGCCTATTGCTGTAAAGGACGTTATGTGCACAACTTTTGGGGCTACAACCTGCGCCTCAAAAATACTACAGAATTTCCACGCGCCATACAACGCGACTGTCGTTGAGAGACTGCTTACCGCCGATGCAGTAATCCTGGGCAAAACTAACATGGACGAATTTGCTATGGGTTCGAGCACGGAGAACTCAGGCTTGAAGCAGACGGTCAATCCCTGGGACAGGACACGGGTGCCGGGCGGCAGCAGCGGCGGCTCGGCTGCTGCTGTAGCGGCACGGATGTGTTTTGCTGCGCTCGGATCCGACACCGGCGGTTCAATTCGTCAGCCGGCAAGTTTCTGTGGTGTCGTGGGGCTTAAGCCCACATACGGCAGGGTTTCGCGATTTGGACTTGTCGCGTACGGTTCCAGCCTGGACCAAATTGGCCCTGTTACCAATACAGTTGCAGATTGCGCTTTAATGCTTAATGTGATAGCTGGCCACGACCCAGCCGATAGCACCAGTGTGGATGAAGAGACTGCTCCTGTAAGCGATTATCTTGAGAAACTCAATGAGCCGATAGAGAATCTGAAAATAGCGGTTGTGCCCCAGTTTGCTGCCGGCGCCGATGAGCAGGTTCGAAAAGCTGTGGATGAGGCGGTGGAAGTATACAAGAAACTTGGCGCCGAGGTCATAGAAATAGATATGCCTCATCTGGGTTATGCGATTGCGGCTTACTATGTCATAGCTACTGCTGAAGCATCGAGCAATTTGGCCCGGTATGACGGTGTACACTATGGCTATCGCACGGCAAATCCAGGTGACTATATTGAGGTGTATTCTAAATCCCGGGCTGAGGCCTTCGGAAAAGAGGTCAAACGACGGATAATGCTCGGCACTTATGCGCTATCCAGTGGATATTATGATGCTTATTATTTGAAGGCTTTGAAGGTCAGAAATCTTATTCGCAATGACTTTGCCATGGCTTTTGAAAAGTGCGATTGCATTATGATGCCGGTATCACCCACGACCGCTTTTAAGATTGGTGAAAAGATAGACGATCCATTGAAGATGTATCTTTCGGATATTTATACGATTGCTGCCAACTTAGCGGGCATCCCGGCTATCAGTATTCCGTGTGGATTTGATGAGACAGACTTGCCGATTGGTCTTCAGATACTTACGCCGGCTTTTACCGAGGATAAATTATTGCGGATAGCGAGGATGTTTGAATCTCAGACCGATTACCATAAGAGGTCAACCCAGTTATGAGAGTAGAGGATTTAGAGTTGTGATTCTGGATTTGAATTTATAAATGAGCCAATTCAAACATAAAGTCGTTGTTGGTTTAGAGATTCATGTGCAGCTTTGCACAAAAACGAAAATATTTTGTGGCTGTGCTCTGAGTTTCGGCGAGCCGGCTAACAGCAGAGTCTGTCCGGTTTGCCTTGGGATGCCGGGTGTGCTGCCCGTAATGAATAAGCAGGCAGTGAAGTACGCTGTGTTAGTGGCGTTAGCGCTTAATTGCCAAGTGGCTGAATTTACCAAGTGGGACAGAAAGAGCTACTACTATCCGGATTTGCCAAAAAACTATCAGATAAGTCAGTATGATCTGCCAATAGGTGTTAATGGCTTTATTGGGATCCCATCAGATTCAGGTGAGACTAAAAAAATCAGGATTCTAAGAGTGCACCTGGAGGAGGATGCGGGTAAGAACGTCCATACAGCAGGTAACTTCTCACAGGTTGATCTGAATAGGGCGGGAACACCTCTTTTGGAAATAGTCACTGAGCCGGATATGACCAGTGCCGCCGAAGTGCGTGAACTGGCTGTACAGCTCCAGCGAATAGTCAGGTATCTCGGCGTTTCTGAAGCTGACATGCAAAAAGGGCACATGCGTTTTGAGCCGAATATTAATCTCACAGTGACAAAGAATGACACCGAGTATAAAACCCCTATAGTCGAGGTCAAGAACCTCAACAGCTTCCGTGCTCTGGAAAGAAGTGTTGATTATGAAATAGCCAGACAGTTGGATGAATTTATAGAGACAGGCAGAACATTGGAGATGGGCACGAAGTCCACTCGCGGATGGGACGACGCCAACGAGGTGACTGTACTACAGAGAGAAAAGGAAGAAGCACCGGATTATAGATATTTTCCTGATCCCGATCTTGTCCCGGTAAAGCTAACCAGACAGTGGCTTGACGATATCAAGTCTCGGTTGTGTGAACTGCCGCTCACGAAGCAGATGCGCTATGTCCGGGAGTATGAATTAAGTGACTATGACGCAGGTGTTTTAACAGCCGAGCGATCTACGGCTGAATTCTTTGAAAAAGCTGTCAAAGTTGGCAGCGACCCAAAAAGAGTCTGCAACCTTGTAACTCAGGACTACCAGAAGCTGGCTAATGAGAAAGGTTGTAGCGTGGCAGATTTAGGAGTTTCCCCGGAAAAGGTAGCACAATTAGCTACTATGATTACCGAAGCGATTGTTAGTGCTACAGCGTCGAGCACGATAGCGGCCGTAAGTGTTGTGGATTTGAACAGGACGCCTGAAGAAATTGCAAAGGAACACAATTTGATTCAAAAAAGTGATGTTAGTGAACTGGAAACGATAGTTGACCAGGCACTTGCGGAGAATCCCGAGGCGGTCGAAGATGTGACTAGCGGTGGTAAAAAAAGTAACAAGGCTAGAGGCTTTCTATTGGGCCAGGTTATGCAGAAAACTAAGGGCCAGGCAAATCCAAAAGTTGTTTCCGAGATTC
This sequence comes from uncultured Pirellulales bacterium, assembly GCA_964432925.1. GTDB lineage: Bacteria > Planctomycetota > Phycisphaerae > Sedimentisphaerales > Anaerobacaceae > CAYNTC01. Next base: position 8,662 of record CAYSPM010000107.1, read on the forward strand.
TCGCCAGGAAACTTGGGTGATACTTTTAGAAATGAGGGTAGCTGATGAAGGTAGAAAATAGTGCCAATATTACAAAAAGCGCTGTGGGTATCCCCGGCGCAAAAGGTGTTGAAATAAGATGGCTTGTTTCTAAAGCCGATGGAGCCGGGAACTTCGCGATGCGTATGTTTGAATTGCAGCCCGGCGGAAACACGCCATTGCATACTCATCCTCATGAGCACGAGGTGTTTGTGATTGAGGGAAAGGGCATATTCGTATGCGGGCAAAAGGAATATGAATTCGAAAGTGAGTATGTAATCTTTGTGCCTGGGGGTAAGGAACACCAGTTCAAAAATACGGGGGATTCAGTTCTCAGGTTTCTTTGCTTGATTCCCGCTGAGGCAACATAACCTCATTCTTTCGGGCGTGGCATGGTACAGATGTTTTAATGACTTCACGCCCCATATCTGCATTTTGACTTCCTTCTTGTCCGATCACAATGCGTAATAAAAAAGTTGACAAAATCGAGGATTTTATTGGACTTGTCGTTACCACTTTATAGAATTACAACAATAGGGGAAAAAATGGCGGTAGGGAATACTAACATTGCCGGTTCATTTCGTAACGATGAGGGGGGTGTGGTCTACGTACAGCAGCGGCCATTCAGACATGCACCCACGATGGAACCTACACAAGAGTTCTCGTTGACTTTGGCGGTACTGCTCTTTTTTAGGTTGGGCTTGTGGCGTGGCCAAAATCACAAAGTGCATTGAAGAGGTCCTTTTGCAGGATTCATGGTGGCTGACAAAGTGGGCCGATTGATCAGTCAGCCTGCAGGAAATGAAACAATGCAAGATCGTGGTCAGACAGGTAAGAACTCTATTGAGGAAGTTCGCAGGCTCCGCGCGCGCGTAGCAAATTTGGAACGGCTAGACCGGGATATGGCCAGACATGAGGGCACAGACCAGGAGCTGGATCGGGCATGGATCGAGTGGGAAAGGACCTTCGACGCAACGAAAGATGCTATAATCCTGATCGATAGTCACTTCAAGATTGTTCAGGCTAATCTTGCTACTTCACGTTTTCTTGGCAAGCCCCTTGACGAGATTGTCGGGAAAACGTGTTGGAAGTTAGTTCATGGTACAGAACAGCCGCCGGAGAATTGCCCGCTTAAAGCAGCGCAACGTACAAAGAAACATGAGGAGCTGGAGCTACAAATACCCGAAAAAGACCTCTGGATAGAGGTCTCAGTCGATCAGATAGCCAATGAGCAAGA
>CAYSPM010000108.1:0-2438 GCA_964432925.1 uncultured Pirellulales bacterium
TTGAGTACCATAGCATTGGAAGAAAGGCCCGTTTGCCAAAGGAGATGCCAAAGACTCGCCTAACATAGAAAGGGTATACCCATGGATATTTTAATTAAGAGTTTGGGAATACTATTTGTCCTTATCGGGATCGTCTACCTGTTGAAGCCGGATGTTCTGAATCTGCTAATTGAGTTCTTCAAAAAAGGAAAACGCATATACATCGCCGGTATCGTTAGGCTGGCACTTGCCGTGCTGTTTCTGGTTGCAGCTCGCCAGTGCAGGCATTTTTGGGTGATATTCGTCTTTGGGATCATCCTGCTGCTGTCTGGGCTTTTGATTTTCGTGCTCGGGCCAAAGAAGCTTCGGACCATATTAGAGTGGTACCAGAAGCAGTCCGTCACACTTTATAGAGTTATTGCGGTAATCGCGGTAGTCATAGGTGCGGTCATCATCTTCGCCGCCTAAGTCTAATGCGAGATACGAGAGCGCTTTCTCGCTCTCATGTATGAAAATGGTAGGGTGGGGCTTGCCCCACCAAATCCTTATTAGACTTGAGAGAGTAGTTTCCATTCAAACAAATTCACAAAGCAAAGGCTGTTTAAGGTTTTTCTCATGCCGGAATCCAAAGTGCTCGTAACAGGGGCTGCTGGTTTTATTGGCTCACATCTTTGTGAGCGCCTTCTCAGCCAGGGCTGCCTTGTAACCGGCGTTGACAACTTCGACCACTTTTACGACCCACAGATAAAACGTAGAAATATTCAAAACTGTACAAAGAATGATAACTTTCAGCTAATCCAGGCAGACATCCGTGATGTGGCAGCAATGGATGAAGCCGTAGGTGCTGGCGTGGATATAATTATCCATCTGGCTGCAAAAGCCGGCGTCCGACCGTCAATTGCTCAGCCGCTGCTATATACCGATGTCAACGTAAATGGCACGACAGCGCTGCTGGAGGCTGCCCGACAACACAAAGTCAGCAAATTTATCTTTGGCTCAAGTTCGAGTGTGTATGGCAATAACAAAAAAGTACCCTTTTCAGAAGACGACAACGTTGACTTTCCGATTTCGCCTTACGCCGCAACGAAAAAGGCCGGCGAGCTTATCTGTCACACATATCATCACCTTTACTCAATGGACATAACCTGCCTGCGTCTTTTCACCGTCTACGGCCCCCGGCAAAGGCCCGACCTGGCTATCCACAAATTTGCCACGCTCATCGAGGACGATAAGTCGATACCAATCTATGGCGATGGCAATATGATGCGTGACTTTACTTATATTGATGATGTAGTCGATGGAATCATCGCGGCAATGAAGCAACTCGTCACTGACTCCCCCAGTCACGAGTCACAAGTCACGAGTCCCGGCTTTAGTATTTACAACATCGGCTGCTCACATCCGATTACAGTCGATGCACTGGTAGCAGAGATAGAAAAGGCCCTGGGAAAAAGCGCAAAAAGAGAATACGTACCCGCCCAACCAGGCGACGTCCAGCGCACATATGCTGACATCGCTAAAGCTGCAATGGAACTCAATTATAATCCCAAAACTACTATCCCGGATGGTTTGGCAAAATTCACAGCTTGGCTAAGAAGTGTATAATACATCCCCCCATGGGGATTCCTGTCATTCCCGACTCGATCGGGAATCCAGAAAAAACGCAATACACAATACTCATCACGCTATACGCATTACACTAACGTAGCTGGCGTCGCTTTACTAATGGTTGAAATCAAATCCCGACTTCTCTACCTTTAGCAGTAATTCATTAAGGGCTTTTGCTCGCCTTGGTTGTTCCTCCGTAAGCTCCCATATTGATGATGCCACCGTTGGGAGAAGGCTCATCTCCAACAGGACTTGCTGGATCGCCTGCATCAATGCAGGGACTTGTTACAACATCCATAATCCAGCTTTCGCTAATCGGGTCCCATCGCCCTGCTTGAGACTTCAAGTGATAATCACCATTGTAAGGATCTGCAAACAACGGATCTACATCAATGTTATTTTGGCCTTGTCCTTGCCAGCCACCTTGAATATTGCTATAGGTCACGATGGTATCTCCTGTCCAGCCTGCATATATTTGGTTCCATATATTGCCCCATAGAATGCAATTTGTTAGAGTTGTGAAGCTATCAGCAGCGCTGTTGTATATTCCGCCGCCCCAATTTGCTGAATTTGCACTGAATGTACAGCTTGCAACTGTTACGTTGCTCATTTGGCTTTGCACTCCACCACCACTGTAATTGGCTGAATTGCCACTGAAAGTGCAGTTTATCAGAATTGTAGTGCTTTGGTAGTTACGCACTCCTCCTCCCCATCCTGCTAAATTGTCGGTGAATTTGCAGCCGGTTACAGTAGGACTGCTGTTACTCTCATTCTCCATCCCTCCCCCGCAATTGATTGCCTCATTGCCGATGAAGTTGCAGTTGTTCAGTATTGGATTGCTGAGTCCGTTA
>CAYSPM010000108.1:2538-9853 GCA_964432925.1 uncultured Pirellulales bacterium
AGATCCCTCCGCCCCATTGTGCTGAATTATCACTGAACGTGCAGTCGGTCATCGTCGGGCTACTATTATCATTGAATATCCCGCCGCCATTTTCAGCCAAGTTACCAGTGAATGTGCAGTCAGTAAGCGTTGGATTACTTTCGTAGTTATATATCCCGCCGGCCGACGAACTGTACAGATTATTAATTACCCTGGCCTCGTTATTGATAAAATCGCAGTTCATAAGCGTCGGGCTACTATTATCATTGAAGATCCCTCCGCCATATTCAGCTGAATTATCACTGAACGTGCATTTACTAATAGTAGGGTAACTACCAAAGATGTACATTCCTCCCCCGAGTCCGTTGTCAAATTCTCCGTTTGCATTTCCTCCAATAATTGTGAAACCATCTATAATTGTCGTACTGCCTGTTCCGCTGCCATTTACAACATGATAGCTATTTTCATTATTGTTGGTGAAATTTCCTCCATCATCGCCATTCAGATCACCGCTGAGTATTGTTATATTTATGTCCGGATTTCTTTGTTCGTGTTGTGTTTCGCCTCCGGCAAAACCGCCGTATATGCCCACGCCGTCAACAAGTCTAAAGCTCAAATTACGATTTCCAGTATTTCTATCTGGTCTATATGTCCCGTCTGCGACCCATATCTCATCGACTTGGCCTGGTGAGTTTGTAGCGGCTTCTATGGCATCCTGCAAATCAACAAAAGCATTAGACCAGGAGGAGCCGTCATTATTGCCTGCGGTTGCCTGTTGGTCGACGTAAAGCATGTTCTGTGACCATGGAAAATCCACAGCCCATCTGTTTCCAGAGACGGATGAATCGTTTTGAGAGGCCCCTGTCATAACTTCTCGTTTGGGAAACTCGTTACCGTCAACTGAAGCCCATATAATGTAGGTGGTATCCGAGTCCAGATTGTCAAAGAAGTATATTCCGTTACTATCAGTACTAACCTCACATGGATCGGTACCATCGCTTAATATTCTGTAAACGATAGCTCCCTCTTTGGGTGTACCATCATCGCTCAAAACTCGTCCGCTGATTATCTCGCCATAGCCGTCTTTGAAAACATTGTAGATACATTCATAAATCGTCGTAAATTTATACCCTGTAACCTGGCATTCAATAATCGGCAGGTTATACCAACAGTCTTCGCTGCCCGACCAGCCCATATTCAGGTGATGATATAGAGTTTCAGCAGAATCATAGCCATAGCCATCGCATATAACTGCGTGTCCGCCATCTTGTTCACCGTATATTGCAAGGATTACAGGTCTTTTTGCATCGAGGTTAGGGTGAATCATTCCAATTAATGCCGAACCGATATTATCTATGCGGTTGTGTCCCCAGATCACATTCTTATACAAAAAATTATTGATCAGAGCTTCCTTAGCATCTAAAAAACCAGCACCGGAACCATCGGCTGTGTAATCCATTTTGGCAACTACACCGGCATCATGACAAATTGCTCCGATGGCCTTGATTTGTTCCAATGTTGTGCTGCTATTGGGCTCAAACACCATTTGTGTCCATTGATATGGACCACCAATCTCATCCCCGCCGAGAAGACTTCTGTACCGGCGAGGCATAAGGGGAACGAATTTGCCATTAGGATCAAATTCACCAACTCCGATAGTGTTATTGGGATCGGTAGGGTCCGGCTGGATCGGTGCTTCTTGAGGGTACTCGTAATAACGCATTAATTGTGCCAAAGCTGTAGCAACGCATCCTGCGTAATAGTTATCGACATGGCCGTAGTATTCATCCCCTTTGTCCCAGGAAAGTTCTCCGGTGGATAGAATTTGCGGTGTATAATAATTGAAACAAGCGCGATAATAGGGCCATTGATTTGAATCAATACAAGTTTGGCTCCATTTACTTTTCGTCAGAGGAGCAACACGAACATCCGACGGATTGTCGTCGCAAATTGGAGCCTCATTCATCAACATAATGTTTTCATTTCTTTCTTTAGCAAGGTCGATGAGGCAGCTCCATTTTTTCTGTGTCTTGGTAATTGTTGTTTGTGTAGTCATTGATAAGATGCTGATGTTACTACGAACCGCTTCAGTTCGCCCGTTAAGGTCGTTGATTACCAATGCTCCAAGGGGATTTGTATACGACGGATTAAAAATGCCGTCATCGGCAAAACCTATAATTGGCTCAACCAAATCGTCTGCTGAGACAATCACAAATCCCGATGGCTGCAAATAAACGACGTAATAAGCAGGCTGACCATTCTTGTCGGTGAAGGTCTCAACGCTTTTGATCTGTTGGCCAAGAGTTGTGTCGAGTGGTTGGGGATCGACCTTGAGCCAGCCTTTCACTACCATCTCCGCCTCGTATGCCGTTGTAGGCCTTGCCCACAGATCGCTACATAATTGCAATACGACCAGAACAGCGATTAGAATAATGCTTGAGTTTTTCATTGTTGCTTCTCCTTCTGTTGCATTTGAACAATAATGGATATAGTATATCCAGATTGAATTAAAGAAATAATGGCGATACTAATTATAGATGTGAGGCGATAGCATGTTTCCTCCTAAAATCTATATGATTTAACTACATATCCATTATTCAATTCCGCTCGAATCTTGTCAAGAAAAATCTCGATGTTTTCTGTGGCCAAAGAATTGAGATAGATCGTTTATCAGTAGTCTCTTCTACCTTTATTTTTGTAACCGTTTACGGCCTTAAAATGCCGTTTCTGGGAGAAAAACTGCAATTTGGAATACTACTATACGCTAAAACAGCGATTGTCCCCGTGAACGGTTACTTATTTTTTTGACTTTATTCTCCGCGTACGATGTGCGCTTCGCATACAACTCTCGAAAAATTTTTACAAAAATTTTGAGTTTAACTCTTGACTCTTAGACCCCTATTTTTGGTTTTTTTTTACGAGGTGGTTGAACCTTGTAAAAAAGTGTGCACTTTTGTGAATTTTTGTTAAAAAGCGAGAATTATTGCTGAAAAATGTGAAAAAACGCTCATTTTTGAACTTGATCTCTTTTGCACTTATAGTCTTGTCTCTTAAGGACTTATGCAATTTTTTGGCTAAAGTCTGACTTAACCAGGTGTCCAATTAGGCCGTTATGAAACTGCCGATTTGATAGACGATAAGCGTCACTATGTAAGCCAGAGTAGTCAGGCCGAAGAACTGAAAAAACGACCAGCCCCAGGAATGTGTTTCTTGCTTTGTCATTAGAATAGTCACCACACACGGTGTGCTAATCATAAAAGACAAGCAAGACACAAAAACCCATCAATTGTGTGTAATCTGCCGTAGTGTTTGTTGCTTGATTTCTATTATGGCATTTTCCTTTGCATTTCAGCATTAGTCACACTTCAGCTATTTATGGTTTTAACCAATAACATCCCCAGAAATCGAAATCTATGCCTTCGGCCTCACAACTGTGTACCAAAGAACGCTTCGCCCGCCCGATGTGCCCATCCAGAAAGACAACCTGAGCATACCCGTCATGGCGGTAAGCATCACATAGGTAAAGACACGTTTGCCAGCCAACTTCACCGACGGCGTTGCCGAAAGCGTATGCATCCATAAAGGCCATGGTTAAAGAAGGATGCTTAAACTCCATTCTTTGCCTTCGCTTTTTCGCATCGTCTCTACTTGAACCAAAGGCCACATTCATTCCATAACTTATCCAGAAACCAACATCGTCATTTTCCATAAAATCGGCAGTGTTCTTATCAGGGTCATTATGACTGGGACACGTTATAACACTGCGGCCTTGTGGATTTGGTTCTAATCCAATACAACTCATAAACTGCGGATTTTTATGCCAGTTTTTTTCCGGGTCTTCGGGACTCCGATGGTCTGCTGCTTGTGGGAGCCAGTTATCGTGCGCGTCAGCGTACATTGTCAAACCCAGGCTAAGCTGTCGGAGATTGCTTCCACACCTTGTGCGTCGCGTTTGTTCTCTGGCTGCTCTAAGAGCAATCATCAAAATTGTCATAAGTAGCGCAATCATGCTTATGACTACCAAAAGTTCAACCAAAGTCAGCCCTTTTTGTTTCTTACTTTTTTGCGTGTACATATTGATCTCCTAACGGTTAGAGCCATATTCCTGCAAGCTGGTGCGGAGAGAAACTTTTTCCCTCTCCGCACCAGGCTCAGATTACATAAGTTTTTACTTCTGTTGGTTCACATCCGTAACTTTGAAATCGACCGTGGTTTATTGCGGCTGCTGACATTTTTTTCGAAGTCAGAAATCAGTGCACTACCAAGTTGCCTCACAATTCGGATCGCTTGGATCATTGCAGCGCAGCCAGTCACTAACGAGGATGGCCAAGTCCAAGAAGTCAACATGGCAATCACGATTGAGGTCGGAAACGATACCACAACCATATTCCCAGACTCTTCTACACGTTGTCGATGTCGGCTCAGGAACGTAAGTAACTTCCAAGTAGGGCCTGTAATTGGCATCGGCGTACTCTTTGCTATAAAACCATGCACCGAATTTGTCGTCGTCGGGATAAAGACAAGGGCAGTGCCATTGTTCCTCACTATCGCGAATTAACAGCCCATTGTTGGGGTAGGTTCCTGCATACCATTCCTGGACAAGAGTTGTTACATCCCACTCCATCCAGCTAAAACTGGCAGGAACAGCCGCTGTGGCCCATACTTCGTCTCCACTCCAATAATCGGTTCCGTTACAATCAGTGTAAGGGAAATCTCCACCACCGAGATAATCCCAGCCGGAACAGCCTTGCATGCATGGGGGGACATCCTCGATGTGTGGCAGACCGTGGCTGTCCCACGGGAACTTCATACTCCCACCAAAGTTATGTCTGTTTTGCCAACTTGATCCTAACGTGGTTCCGCCTGCATTCACGGGTTTGATTCCGATACCCTCGGTCCAGTCATTCAATAGTCGGCGAACTTCGTAAATTCTTCCAACAGGATTGATACTGCCGAGCTTCCTGTAATAGTAGAGACCGAGCGTAGCTTGGGCCACAGGATACCCGAGATCGGGCAGATCAAACTTGATTATCGTGCGTGCGCTTTTTGGTTCCTCTAATGTGCAACCTATGCCATCAAACGATCTTACCAAAAGTTTTTCGGCACCACCATAGTTTGTCTCGTTGCCACTGACTGAGCATCGGTTGATGTAGTTGTCTTTGCTGGGTGTAAGGATTATAGTCTCATCAGCGTTAGCTGAACTGGCAAGAATGTTGAACAACCCCACTAAGCAAAAAACGACAACAGTCGAACGGCCACGAAATAATAACTTCTTCATCATTTTTCTTCTTTCCATCGTTTTTTTCTCCGTCAAAGAGATTTCGAAAATTACTTTCGCTTAGATACATTTTTGCTCTGTTGAAAAGGTTGGTTGTCATTTCGACCGAAGCGTCCCTAAGGGACGCGGAGTGGAGAAATCTATTAAAAACAGATTCCTCGACTCGGCTTCGCCTCGCTCGGAATGACAGTTTTTAGGTTTTCAACAGAGCCATACATTTTCTTTTTAATTCTACTTGGATATATCTTCAGATTACCGCCACAAATTTGTATTAGATCATTATTGATCACCTCCTTTTTGACTTTCATACACTTGCAAAATTATTAGGTAAGCCTTAATATATTAGCTGTGCCTAACTTCATGCCTAAAAAAAATCAGCGCACCGAAACTATAATACTTGCAGCTTCCTCCTTTCTTAATGAAAGGTGGTATCCCTTCACCTTAACGTCGATGGGATCGCCCAATGGCGCCACACGTTTTACCTCAACCAATGTCCCGCGACCTACACCCATATCAGCTAAACGCTTCGAAATAGGACCCCGCCGTTCAATTCTAACAACGACTCCCTTTTGCTTAGACTTTAAGCCAGCAAGGGTCATGTCAGTCCCCCTTTTGGTCTTCATAGTCGCCCTCTTTTTTTTGACCTCTTTAAGAGATGTAGCAATACAACGTTCACAATTCCCTTTGTTGCCAGTTTTGTAGTAATTTGTGAAGCCGTCCATCCACTTTTGTCCCCCACGAGGACATATTTCCACAAACTCCATAAAGCTCACAAGTTTTTCTAAGATCGGACGGTTAATGTTGTGTTCCATTTTGCAAGCCCCCTCGTCGGCAACTTTCTCATCAACTGCCAACACGTTGGTGAAAAAATCCTTTAGTATTTGGTGTCGCCGCACAACATTCTTTGCTAACTTTTCTCCTTCGGAAGTAAGTGTTACAACTTCGTAGGGTGCATAATTTATGTAATTTTTCTTGGCCAAGGCCTGTAACGCGCCGGTCACTGAGGAGGCCTTCACGCTCAATGTTTTTGCGATATCTTTTGCGCGGGCTACTCCTTTTGCTGCAATTATCCAGAATATAGCCTCTAAGTAATCCTCAAGACTTGCGCTTACTTCTTCACTGACATTCATAATCATACCCATATAAAGTTAGGATAAGCTAAAATTATAAGTCAGTCCTAATTATTATCAAGTATAATTTCTAAAAATTGGTAGTGCCTCACTATGTTGGCAAAGAACCCCTTTGTTAGCCTCACAAGACCATCTGTTTCACTTGTTGTGTTGCTCGCCCCTAATTAATACTGATTGTGAATAATCAATGCGATTATTCTTGTCATTTCGAGCGATTTAGCCTTTAGCCCTGAGCGAAGTCGAAGGGGAAGCGGAGTCGAGAAATCTGCTTTTTAATAGATTTCTCCACTTCGCCCCTTAGGGGCTTCGGTCGAAATGACAAAGGCGCAAATATCAAGCACAATTGGTATTATTCAAACAAGAATCCCTCAGATATCAAGAATACCTAAGTATCTTAGGTATTACAGCTAATACATTTATTCTTCTTTTGTAATACCACGGGTGTAAATCCGCGGTAGTTTAGGGTGAGCTTACTACTCTGCGAAGTCGCTACGTAGCACAAGTTAGCCCATCGATTTTTCCGGCATAGGCACTACCTGGTCCTGACTGGTCGGGATCAGCTCGACCGGAATCTGATAAGGTTGTGGTGGGGCACTCGTCTCGGCGAAGGCCAAGCCGGAGTTGGAAGCCCCACCTTACTATTTTTATAAGCCACCAGCTTATTCTGCCGGTGGCAAGCCGAAAAATCCTTACCAACATTATGAGTCGCTACTTAAAAATCTTAATTGCAGCAATTACGATGACTTAAATGCACATTCTCGACTCATCCTATCATTAAACTGCCAACCTGATAAACAATGAGTGTTACCACATAAGCCAGTATGGTCAGGCCTAAGAATTGAAAAAACGCCCAGCCCCAGGAGCCTGTTTCTTGCTTTGTCATTAGAACCGTCACTACGCACGGCGTGCTAATCAGGCAAAATAACAT
>CAYSPM010000109.1:0-9762 GCA_964432925.1 uncultured Pirellulales bacterium
CGAAGGCGGTGAATGCACCATAAACGTCTATAAGTGGGAAGACAAAAACGGCAATTGCGTCTGGGATGAAGATGAGCAAGGACTTGGGAAATGGAAAATCTGCCTGGACTATAACCAGAATTGCCAGTGCGATACAAACGAGCCTTTTACTTATACCGACGCAACCGGACATGGCTGGTTTGATAATCTGGCCTGCCAGGCCACTTACTATTTGGCCGAGGAGCTAAAGCCAGGCTGGGAACGCACCTGTCCAAATACCCCTCCATGCCAGGTAGAAATTCACACCGCACCTCCTACAGTTACTCATCAGGTGGTCAGTGTTGTATGGTTTGGTAATCGCAGGGTGGGCCGGTACGACTTCGGTGACGCACCAGATTCGTATTCAACGTTACACGCAAGTGGCGGTCCCTACCATGATGTGAACCCTCTTCTTTGCTTAGGCGGCACTGTAGATGTTGATTCTGATGGCCAGCCTGATCCTCACGCCTTGGGCGATGACAACGATGGCAGTGATGATGAGGGTGGCGTGACATTTCTTACGAATCTTGTTGCTGGCGATCTGGCTAAAGTAAGCCTTACGGTTCGAAATGACAGTGCCTCTGTTGCGAACGTCACGGTTGTCGGCTGGGTCAATTTCAACGGCAACGGCACCTTTGAGCCTCTCGACGAGCTCATCGGACATCAAAATTTGCTGGTTTCGCCCATGACTGTAACCCCGGTGGAATTCTCATTCACCGTTCCTCCAGGTGCCATGCCGGGGCAAACCTTTGCGCGTTTTCGTCTGTATCATGTCGACGGAGCCACTAATGCAAACATCTCAATGGACATTGTACCAGGTATAGCCTACATTATTACGCCAACCGGCTATGGTTATGAAGGGGAAGTTGAAGACCACGAGGTTGAGATTACGTCTGAAGACGGCGGCTGTATAATCAAGGTTTACAAGTGGCACGACAAGGATGGCGATTGCGTTTTGGATATAGGCGAGCCGGGACTCGGTAACTGGAAGATATGCCTAGACTACAACCATAACTGCCAGTGCGATCCTAACGAGCCTTTTAAAATCACCGACGGAGGAGGATGGGCCTTTTTTGATAATCTGGCCTGCCGCACTACATATTATTTGGCTGAAGAGCTCAAGCCTGGCTGGCAGCGCACTTGTCCAGCGACTCCCCCATGCCAGGTGACTATCCACACGACAAGCCCCGAGGATGTCCAAAGGATCTGGTTTGGCAATCGCCGGTTGACAGGTAATTTCGATTTTGGCGATGCCCCCGAGCCATATCCGACAAAACTGGTCAGCGGTGGCGCATTTCACTTCTTAAGTGTAGGTCCCTTTGGGCCAATATTTCCGTGGTTGGGTCCTACAGTCGATCCCGATCCTGACGGTCAACCTGATCCTCTCGCCCAAGGCGATGACAGTGACATAGACGGCGATGACGAAGATGGCGTGATCGGTGGACCATTTGTCCAGGGTATTCCGGTAGCCTTATCGGTGACGGTCAGCACTATGCCTGGTGTTTTAGAAGCCTGGATTGACTGGAATGGCAATAAAATCTGGGAGCACCCAGCCGAGCAAGTCTATGCAGGCCTGCTCTCTATTGGGACACATGATATCTATGTCACTGCACCTTTCGGATGCGTTGAGCGGCCCTTTGGTCGGTTCCGAATCAGCTCACAAGGAGGGCTTCCCCCGACAGGTTATGCACGAGATGGTGAAGTGGAAGACCGTCAGTTCGACGTCCTGGCCGTGGATTGGGGCGATGCCCCGATCAGCTATCCTACCTTGGGCATCCATGGTGGCGCCTCGCATACATTTATGCCTTCTTCTCCAGAAGCATTCATGGGCATCGCTATCGATGGCGAGATCAACGGCCAGCCTCATCCTCATGCCTTCGGTGACGATGTTGACCCTGATGGTGACGATGAGGACGGCGTGACATTTCTGACGATGCCACTGGTCGCGGGACAGCAGGGTAAGGTCCGTGTAGTTCTCAATGGCTCTGGTTTTTTTACAATTGATCTAAGTGCCTGGATTGACTTCAATCAGGATAATGATTGGGACGAACCGGACGATATGATTCTATTCCAATCTTTACCTGTAGGAACACACGATCTCACGTTCAACGTCCCGCCCGGCGCCAAGCCCGGCGTTACTTATGCCCGTTTCCGGTCTAGAGTTGCTGTATGGCCAACGCCTCCTGCCAAACCCACAGGGCACGAGTTTTTCACTGGCGAAGTGGAGGACTACAAAGTGCGTGTTGTTGAAGAAGGCGAGCCCAACGGACCTCCCGAAGAGCAGCCTTACGTTAAATGGTCTCAGCCTCCTATTGAGATTAATCCCGTTCTCAGTGCAGGCACTCGCACAGCTACATCTTTCTGTGGCTGGGATGAATCCGCTGTTTCGACCGCTATCCAAGAGCCACGTGGATGGGTCATGGTAGCTGATGACTTCCGTTGTCTCGGCCCCATTCCGATCACAAGGATTCGCTGGTGGGGTTCTTATGAAAACTGGCGCTCCTCACAGCAGCCGGACATACTGCCTATTAGTTGGCAGATTAATTTCTGGAGCAATATGCCCAAGCATGTGGTCACCAACTTTAGCTTCCCGGAAAAACTCCTTTGGCAGATTGAGGTTCCGTCTGCACGAGTGACGTCATGGGCCGTTGGCTTTGACAACTGCCCCAATAAGCCTACGGACTTGTGCTTCGAATACAATCTCGAGCTTAAAACTGAGCAGTGGTTCTGGCAGAACAATTTCGAAACCCAAGACAATGTCTTCTGGATCAGCATCACTGCTATCTATTCCGATGGCGTTCGCGTTCCTAATCTTTGGGGCTGGAAGAGTCGACCCGAGGCGTGGATGGACCTCGCTGTACGATTTGCCTTGCAGGGCGACGGCCCCGATCTTGGCATGGTGCTTGACCCAGGTCAGATCGTACCTGTTGAGCGGCAAGTGATCTGCAATGAAGTGCAGGACTTCGACATGTCATTTGAACTGCTGACTGAGGAACCCTGGATTAAATGGGACCAATCATATACAGGCATCCGCGACTGGCCGCACTACGAAGACGAGGTCTCTATGGGAACAGAGGACCAAACTGGACAAATCAATATCAGCCGCCAAGTAGCCGATGACTGGCTCTGTGACCAACTGAATCCCGTTATCGCTGTTGCTTGGCAAGGCTCCTATATCGGTTACGGATATGAGGCTTGCCAGTGTCATGAGTCGAGTGAACCGTACAGGCCGGATTACTTCCTTTTGTCGATCTGGACCGATGCACCGGCCGATAGCGAGGTGCCGTTTAACCACCCGGGTAATAAGGTCTGGGAGTACAAAGCTCTCGAGTATAATGAAGTTCAGGTGGGCTTCGATAAGCACCCGGAAGGTGAACCCAACGAAGCTGTGTTCCGCTACTCGGTACGACTTCCAGAAGACGACTGGTTCCAGCAGGACACCTTAAATCAGATTTACTGGTTCAGTGTCGTTGCTATCTATGAGGAGCCGGCGGATAATGTTCCGTATCGGTGGGGCTGGACCAATCACGACCACATGTACAAGAGTAATGCGACTGCCAAAAGCAACGATACGATGAGCGCAACGTGGGAGCAGCTATATGATCAGGTAGAAGAACCTGCAGATATGTCGTTTATGCTGTTTACTTCTGAGCCAGTTGAGTTTTAAAGTGTCACACAGTTTGTACGCGGCTGAACGGTTCTAAAAGTATTGAGGCCGTAGATCGTGTTGTGAACTTTGGCAATAAGAAAAGGGCTTCGGGCCTTAACGCCCGGAGCCCTATCATATTACATAATGTTAAAGAGCTGCGAGATTCGTAGAGGGCCTCATGCTCCATACAATAAGGAGGGTTTGTAAACCAAACATTTATACTTACAAACTGCTTGACTTCCTCAGTCAGGGTGGTTACATCAGTCCGATTTTTTCCTTGACGATAACCTCTGGGTAGTATAAAAAACCTAATCGTGACTTATGATTACGGCGGAAATGTGATGAGCCCACAATCCAAGCACCTCTGTTTTCAAGCAAATGCCGGACGAAGTGCGCCTTGTCACGAATCAGCTATTTCTTGAAAGGGTAGAGAAATGAAAAGAACAACAACACTAATTTTGGTTTTGACATTAACGGCATTTCTGGCTATGGCAGAGACGACCAACGGCCAGTACTACACGCTCGCAGGACGCGTGTACGAGGGCCAGTGCCAAACAGAACCGCCCAATTCGAGTGCGCTGCCCAATGTATCCCTGGAGCTTTACTGCTCACAAAACGTGGGAACGCTGGGCACCGTTCAGGACAATACGACCACTGACAACAACGGCTGGTATGGTTTGGATGCCCCAGACAGATTCGAATACTATACCATTGTCTGTAAGGGCAAATCGGGCTACAAGTTTGAGTGCTCACGCTCCATTGGTGGAACAGCCTCGGGCGAGCGGATTACATACGTACCGCCGCTTGATGCCAAAACACGCACCGGTAACAAGTTTTGGTATACAGAGGAAGGTGGCCCACCCGAAAACAATCCGCCGATTGCTAATAACGATTCGGCAACCACGCTCAAGGACACACCTGTGACTATTAATGTGCTGGTAAATGACAACGATCCGGATGGTGATCCCCTTACAATAGTAAACGTCACAAACCCTCCAAATGGCTCGGTGATCAATAACGGTAACTCAGTATCGTATACACCTGATTCTGGATGGACCGGCACCGATACATTTGACTATACCATCAGTGACGGCAACGGTGGCTCTGATACAGCAACGGTCACCGTCACAGTCCACGAGGGCGAAGAACCACCGGGCGATTGCATAATCAACGTTTACAAATGGGAGGACAAGAATGGCGACTGCGTCTGGGATACGGATGAGACAGGACTTGCCAACTGGAAGATTTGCCTGGACGAAAACCAAAACTGCCAGTGCGATCCAGGTGAGCCTTTCAAAATGACCGACGCAACCGGATGGTGCTGGTTTGACGTGGCCTGCCATTCTACATATTATTTGGCTGAGGAACTCAAACCCGGCTGGCAGCGTACTTGTCCAACCTCCCCCCCATGCCAGGTGGATATTCACACTGCATCGCCGTTGGCCGCCTACTTGGTCAGGTTTGGCAATCAGCGAACTGCTGCTGAGTATGACTTTGGTGATGCACCTGATAAGTATGGAACCCTGCACGCAAGTGGTGGTGCTTACCATGATGTGAATCCTAACCTACATTTAGGTGCTACTATAGACGCCGAATCAGATGGCCAACCTGACCCTCATGCTCTGGGCGATGACAACAATGGCGACGACGAGGACGGCCTGACTAGCATCAGCACTTTGGTTCCCGGTCAACCGGCCACAGCAACCATTCAAGTCAACAATAATTACCCTTCCGATCTGGACGTCATAGTAGCGGGCTGGCTCGACTTTGGAGGCGACGGCAAGTGGGATCTTATCCCCGACCATATCGGAACACACAATCTGATTCTCCCGGCCTTTAGTACAATACCGTTACAATTTACCTTCACGGTTCCTCTAAGCGCCAGCCCCGGACCAACGTTTGCGCGTTTCCGTCTATTCCGGGTAGAACCGGAACAAGGTGTACAATTTGTGCCTCTGCCAACAGGGCATGGCAATGAAGGAGAGGTCGAGGACTACGAGGTCACGATCGAGGGCGAAGAACCGCCGGGCGATTGCACTATTAATGTTTACAAATGGGAAGATAAGAATGGCGATTGCGTCTGGGATGCAGACGAGCAGGGACTTGCCAACTGGAAAATATGCCTGGACGAAAACCAAAACTGCCAGTGTGACCCAGGCGAGCCTTTTAAAATGACCGACGCAACCGGATGGTGCTGGTTTGACGTGGCTTGCCATTCTACATATTATTTGGCTGAGGAACTCAAACCCGGCTGGCAGCGTATTTGTCCAGCCTCCCCCCCATGCCAGGTGCAAATTCCCACTTTATCTCCGTGGGCTGTCTACTTGGTATGGTTTGGCAATCAGCAAGTTGTTCGTCAGTACGATTTTGGCGATGCGCCTACTAATTATCCCTCAGCCAGCCACGCACTGGGCGGGCCATGGTTTGGAGATAAGAGCGACCTGCCCGATGCGGAATCTGCCAACCAACCGGACCCCGCAGCTATGGGCGATGACAACGACGCCCAAGGCGATGACGAAGATGGCATAGTACCGTTAGGGGATATGGTTAAAGGTAACTGGGCTTTACTCGCTATTACCATTGTTCCTCCAGGCTCCGGAGATGCGACTGTCGCCGGATGGATAGACTATAATCGTAACGGCAGTTGGGATGACCCGGGTGAATCTCTCGGAGCGTCTAACATTAGCGTCGGACCACCTCCGCCCGGCGGGTGGCAACCTATGCCTACAGTCTGGGCCTTCCAGGTACCCGCTAATGCCCAAATAGGCACCACATTCGCACGTTTCCGAATCTATGAGGGACAGAACGCGTCCGTATCGTCCAAGGGCGCCGCTGGTGCAGGGGAGGTTGAGGACCACAAGATCGAGATCAAGGCAGTGGGGATCCCACCAAGCGATGGAATTATCTGGGGATTCAAGTGGTGGGATCAAGACGGCGACGGATCATGGGGATTAGAACCGTTGCTGCCAGGTTGGGAGATTTGGCTGGACTACAATCAGAATGGTATACGGGACGGTGGGGACTGGTACACTACTACGGCTGCCAATGGAGCCTTCTGGTTCAGCGGGTTGACGCCTGGACAGAACTACACCGTGGGTGAGGAACTCCAGCCGGGCTGGACCCAGACCTATCCCGCAGCCCCCTGGACCCATAGTATCACGGCGCTGACATGGGCGCAGCCGATCCCCGGTTTCATGTTCGGCAATACGAAGATAGATTGGGGCGATGCACCTGATCCGAGCTATCAGACGTTGCAGGCCAGTAGCGGAGCATGTCATCTGATCGTGGATGGATTCCATTTGGGTCAAGGCGTTGATCCAGAGATTGACGGCCAGCCAACGCCGGACGCCCTAGGTGACGACATTAGCGTAAGTGATGACGAAGACGGGGTCTTCTTTGAGACGCCCCTGCTGCCTGGCCAGATGGCGGGCATCAGGATTGTTGCTTCTGCCCCAGGCTTTGTGGATGCTTGGATCGATTTTCTCGGTGATCATAGCTGGGGCGACCCTGACGACCATTTCCTCAAAGCCGAGCCAGTCGTGGCAGGAGACAATCTGCTTAGTTTCGCAGTGCCATCCTGGACCCCGCTAGGTGATACATACGCACGGTTCAGGTTCAGCAGTGTCGGTAACCTAGGATACATTTGGCTGGCCCTGGATGGTGAGGTTGAAGACTATCATATCCTGATCGGTGAGGACGGTCCGTACGTGCCCGGCGAGGGCGAACCGCCCCCACATGTCAAATGGTCTCAGCCACC
This sequence comes from uncultured Pirellulales bacterium, assembly GCA_964432925.1. Taxonomy (GTDB): domain Bacteria; phylum Planctomycetota; class Phycisphaerae; order Sedimentisphaerales; family Anaerobacaceae; genus CAYNTC01. The sequence goes on from CAYSPM010000109.1 coordinate 7,425, forward strand.
CATTGAAATCAATCCAAATATTGATCCGGCCTCTGAGCAGCCTATATTGTACTGTGGTTGGAATGAACCTGCCTTCTCGGCCGAACCTCCGGGGACACCACGTAACTGGAGTATGGTTGCAGATGACTTCCGCTGTCTGGGTCCTATTCCGATTACGAGAATCCGCTGGTGGGGCTCTTACGAAGACTGGAAAGAGCTCGTGATTCCAGATGTACGGCCTGTTGCGTGGCGAATCAGCTTCTGGAACAACATGCCCGAGGATGCGGTCACCAACTTTAGCTTCCCGGAAACGCTCATTTGGCAGATCGAAGTTCCACATGAAAGAGTGATGTCATGGGCTGCTGGCTTTGACAACTGCCCCAACAAGCCTGAGGATATGTGCTTTGAATACAATGTCCAGCTTGAACTGGAGCAGTGGTTCTGGCAGAACAATTTCGATACCCGGGATAACGTCTTCTGGATTAGTATCACAGCTATCTATCCTGGCGCCACAGATGTTCCTCATCCCTGGGGCTTTAAGAGCCGACCTAAGACCTGGATGGATAGTGCTGTGCGATTCGCCTTTCAGGGCGAAGGCCCCCATCTAGGCCTAGTGCTTGATCCAAATGAGATTACACCACTCGAGCAACAAGTGTTCTGCGACCAGGTGCAAGGTTTCGACATGTCATTTGAATTGCTTACCGAGGAACCTTGGGTCGAGTGGGATCAGCCATTTACTAGTATCCACGAATGGCCGCATTATGAAGATGAGGTCTCCATGGGCACAGAGGACCAAACCGGACAGATTAATATCAGCCGTCAGGTAGCTGATGATTGGCTGTGTGAGCGACTGAATCCGATTGTCGCTGTGGCCTGGCACGGCTCATATCTTGGTTACGGATATGAGGCTTGCCAATGTCCTGAGCCGAATGAGCCGAATAGGCCGGATTACTTCCTCTTGTCGATATGGACCAACGCACCGGGCAATGATCAGGCACCATTTGATCATCCAGGCGATAAGATATGGGAGTACAAGGCCCTCAAATACAACGAGGTCCTCGTTGGCTTCGATAAGCACCCCGAAGGCGAACCCAATGAACCTGTGTTCCGCTACTCGGTACGGCTGCCGGAAGACAACTGGTTCCAGCAAGACACTCCTGAGCAGTCATATTGGTTCAGTGTTGTGGCCATATACAAAGAGCCGGCAGATAATGTCCCGTATCAGTGGGGCTGGACCAATCATTACCACATGTTTAAGAGTAATGCGGTCGCTAACAGAGCCGATACACTGGGAGCAACGTATGAGCAACTACACAATCAGGTAGAAGAACCTGCAGATATGTCGTTTATGCTGTTTACTACTTCTGAACCGGTTGAATTTTAAGGTGTCAGAAAGCGACTGGCCGGGTATTAGCCCGACTTTGAGGTCGTGATAGTGGTATGAACTTTGGCAACTTGGTTCTGTTTGCTTGAACTAAGGTCAGATTGCCGTCAGCGCATTTGGTTGTTTAGACGAGCTGGCAGGGTCAGGATATAGTGTTTTGGTCAACAAGAAAAGGGCTCCGAGCTTAGACGCTCGGAGCCCTACTATATTACACAACGTTAAAGAGCTGCGAGGTTCATAAAAGACCTCATGCTTTATACAATAAGGAGGGTTTGTATATCAACATTTAAACTTACAAACTGCTTAACCTCCTCAGTCGGGGCAGTTACATCAGTCCGATTTTTACGAAAATAATGGCAGAATGCTCCGACTTTTTAGTCGGAGATGAATGCCATAAAAAAGGAATCTTCCTTATTTTTTGATAGAAGCCCCGACCTTTGGTCGGGGAGATTCACTTGTCTCATGATATGACGCAAGTTCATAAAATATAAAGATTTATGGCATGATACAACTTTTGGGTAACTGCCTATAAACTCCCCTTTTGTAATCAACACCGCCGAATACCGGATTCCCCAATAAAGTATCCGTGAAATAAATTTAGGGGAAAATCCTCTTGAAAAAAAATGGCCAAATTGATATAAATATATTAGTAAAATAGGTGATTTTGTCCGGTATATTGCTAAGACCTGCGATATGTGTATTTGTTAATCCCAGCCGTGTTCGTCTGGGATAAACCTTCCCTATTTGGAGGAAGGGTTGATGCTCCACATGGAGTCATGTAGCGCACCAACTCTAGGCAAAATTAAGCTACCCCGTGGATGGAGGAGCAATCAAGCGTTGAAGTGAGCCTTGGAGGCATAGGCTCTGTTCTAAGAATGTGTATGAAAAGTCCGGTCATCCGGGTTTTGATCGATGAATCGTCAGGTTAATCATAGCAAGTTGAATCATAGTTTCGCTGCTAACCGTCAGCGACTC
>CAYSPM010000110.1:0-9614 GCA_964432925.1 uncultured Pirellulales bacterium
CCCATGCCAGCGCCCAGTCTTTACCATCAGCGGGAGTGAAGATGTGATAGTTCTGCGCATGTACTCCGTGAAAAGAGAAAAAAGCGTCCATTTTATCCAGGTCCTTGTTAGGATGAAACTTGCCGATTAATGGCCCGCCCGAAAGGTCGCCGTCCACCACTACCTCGAAGGTGTCGTTATGAAGACCGGGAAGGGAAAAATCCCAGTAGTCATCATAAACCTCATAAAGAAAGTACAGCCGGTTCAAACCTTTAACCCATCCAACACGAACACGGACATCCAGTGTATTCGGGTCGGGCCTGGGGTGTTTGCCTGTATCATCCACGAGTTGGTCAGTACCGATGATGTATTCATCAGGCACCATAGACCAGTCCTCAGTTTTGCCGTCGATACGCGGAATCATATTAGCGGGGAACTGAAAGATTTTGAAGGTGACATCCGGCCGCTCAAGAGCTACGGCTGAATAACAGATAATCGCCACAAACGTTACAACAAATAGTACTCGGCTTAAGTTCATCTGACCCTCCAGTGCTATTGTGCCTACTGGGCCAGGGTGGCCTTTTCAACAGTGAGCGTGGTATTGGCAGAGTCTTTATATCTGACGCCGAGGTAGTAGCTGGTCATGGGAACCTGGTCGTAGCCCATCGCCTTGAAAGCCACATCAAACCGATAAAGGGGATCCTGCATTAAACAAACCCGTCGGTCTACAGCAGGGATAGTAGTTGTGTAAATGCGCAACTGGCCTGATGCAAATGTGACGATCTCCTCACGCCAGTCGCCGAGGACATCAGCCGTTACCTGAATCCTCCCCTCGATGCTGGAGATAAGTGTCGGGCCCTGGTACTTAACGACTGAGGCCCCCCTTGACCAGAAACCGCCTTGGCGGACTAATTCCCGCAGAAGATCCGCGTCCCACCAGACGAGCCCATCTTGAGGCGGGACCGGACCATCCAGTTTTTCGCCTTTTGACGAGAAGAAAAACTTGTCCCCCCAGCATTCCATGCCCGGTTTGTTTGGGTCAATGTCTGCGGTAAGTGCTGCTTTTATTTGGTTATCGATAATCTCCTCCCTCGTGCCGAATATCAAATCACCGGTTCGTGCATCCCATAGGCTGACACCGTTCTGCGGATGGGGGTCCTCATAGCTGTACCACACCTCCAGGCCGGGCCGATCAGGGTCCACATCCGTTACGTAGAATCTATCTCCATGCCCCAGCCCCGTACTCCACATAATCCGACCATCGTTGTCTATCGCTATCGAGCCATTTAATATCTCGTCACAACCGTCGCCATCGATATCGGCTACGTGAATGTTATGCTGGCCTTGGCCTTGATATTTCCAGCCTGACGTCTGGTTGGACCAGCTCCAAACCTTATGGAGCTTCTTGTCCCGTAAATACCAGGCATCCATCTTCATCAGTCCGTAGATACCGCGGATCACCAGCACACTGGGAGTCTTACCATCGAGATAAGCCACGCCTAACATGTGTCGGCTTGCTCGGTTGCCACTGGTGTCGCCCCAGTCGCTGAGTTTGCCCCGGGCAATCCAATCTACCTTGTCGATCTCTTTGCCGGTCTGGCCGTCATAGACACTTAGATATTCCGGTCCCTCCAAGACGAAGCCCTTACCGCCGTCGAACGCCTCCTCACGAGTGGCAGCATAAGGAGCGGTTCTCAGGCACACTTCGGCCTTGTTGTCGCCGTCAAGGTCGTAAACAACCATAGGCGAGAACCATATGCCCATATTAACATTCCAGCCCAAATCGATGCGCCACATGAATTCGCCTGTCCTACCATCGTAAGCCTCCACCTTGAATGTATCCGGACTCGGACGAATCCTGCCCGGATCGATGCGCCCAGCGGGTTGCTTGATAACGAAATCATAAATGCCGTCGCCGTTCAGATCACCAATGCCGATCTTGTCGATTGATCGAACATCATCTCGCAGCTTGATTGACTTGTATTGCTGTTCGGGTGGGTTCTCACGAAGAACTGCCCGGCCGGAAGGTTCTTTCTCTTGGCCATTCAGCACCGGCCTGACCCACCAAGCGTTAGCCTGGCCAAGTGGTACTTTAACATCAATGAAGTCCGTGGTCTTGAGGAGATGTTCGGAGTTTAGCTTTACTGCTTCGCAACCAGCGGTTGAACGATAGACGTTAAAAGCGATGTTTTCTGGGTCGTTTTTTAATAGCCGCCACCCCAGATAAATCTTTCCTTGACCCACCGGCACTGCCAACATTCCGCGATTGAGCTTCTCCTCGATGCGGTGTTGTGCCCAGCCTAATGTAGGATTTCCCGTGTAAAGTGGATTGAGCGTATAAGCGCTGTAATTCGGCGGTATAGAACCTTGCGTGGATTTAATAGGAACTGCAGCGTAAAACAATAACACAACAAACACAATATTTCTGACCATAGTTCATAGCCTCCTATAGACTTAAGCCAGAGACTTATTAAATTGACTCCAATTCTAAACAATATAACCAATTAACGAAAGCATAACTTTGGCCCCGATTCTAATTGAGTCGTTATGGTTAGCATATAAAAAGCCTCACTTGACTTAGCCGGGTTCAGAACGAAATACAACATGGATATTCAACAGAGCTACTTTATGACCAAATTTAGAAGTGAGTGAACTCGGATCGCAGCACGCAAGTGCCAGTGTTGTGATCGTAAATTGTATTGCCGTATGGAAACGTGCCCCTATTGTATGGCCTTATAGTGACATTTCCAGAACACTCGGTCAGAAACGTCGGTTAGGGACAAGCGGATCATTGAATCTTTCAAGCCAATTTTGAGCCAGAATTGAAAATTCGTAGAAATCAATTATACAATCGCCGTTCAGATCCAGGCCAGAAGTCTGATCACAATCATTCTCCAGCCAGATTTCACAAAATCCAGGAAGATCATATATATTGACTAAGCCGTTACCCGTAAAATCACCGTATGATGGTGGCACCGCTATTCTTATCTGAGGTCGCGGCGGTACTGCCATGCCGTCGCCCAGATAAAAACCAGTGTGTGAAGGCTGATTATATGAAACATTCTGCCAAGCAATGCCGAGCCTGTACACCGGGTCGTGCATAAGGGTATAAATACGATGGTCGGTAGGTATGGTAGTTGTATAGATACGTAGATGACAGTTATCACTCGTTTTCCAGATTACTTCTTCTCTCCAGTCACCGAAAAGATCGGCTTGCAAACAAGGAGTTGACTTTGTTCCATTGATTGAAGAGCAGCCATAAGCTGTAAGCAATCTGGAAGCGCCGTACTTATCAATCCGATTACTATCGAGCAGTTCACGAAGCAGATCGCCATCCCACCATATCGCAAAATTACATGACGCAGGGGCACTACCTATCCTCTGGCCATAGCAATTCCAAAGGTTGCCGCTTAAACCACCACCTGCAACCCAGCACTCATATCCTTTATAAACGGCTGTAATATCGGCAGCCAAAGCTCGTCCTGGACCCTCATCTGATGACGGTGATGTCGGTTTAGCCCATATAAGCTCACCGGTTTCGGCATCACGAAATTCCGCCCCGACCTCATGAACCGGTTCATGGATATCAAACACTTCCAGACCCAGCCTATTCGGGTCCATATCGGATAAATGCATTGCATCTCCATGCCCTAAACCTGTTGTATAAAGCCCTGTTCCATCATCATCAATACAACATGCACCATATACAATTTCATCTTTACCATCGCCATCGACATCAGCGACGCTCAGATTGTGATTTCCCTGTCCGAGATATGCTCTATTCGTCGAAGGATTGGCATCAAAGGTCCATCGTTGGGTCAGTTGACCATTTCTCCAATCCCAGGCGGCCAACATGGTCCTGCCTCTTGAGCCATCCCTTGACGTATAGTAACCACGGCACATGACAAGGCTGGGTCTTAGTCCATCAAGATACGCAATGCACGCTAGGAAACGATCAACTCTGTTGCCGTAGCAATCACCCCAATTACATACATTGTCTCTGGGTGGTATATAATCGGTCGTGACAAGTTCTGCACCTGTCTGACCGTCAAATATGGTGAGAAACTCAGGCCCCTCTAGTATATAACCGTACTCATTGCGCCAGTCAGCATCAGGATTACCGATTACATTTCCTAATCCGTCAGTAGTCCCATCTGCTGTTTTACAGGCAACCTCAGCCTTGCCGTCACTATCAAGATCATATACCATAAATTGTGTATAGTGTGCTCCTTCACGGATGTTTATTCCTAAGTCAATCCGCCATATTAAAGTACCGTCAAGTTCGTAGGCATCAAGTATCGGTGAATTAGTGAAGCCGTCGTGCGCATTATCCTGGGGGTTGTCCTCCCATTTAAGTACAATTTCATACTTACCGTCACCGTCAAGATCACCGACGGATGTATCACCGGGGGTATAACCGCTAAAAGTTACATAAGGACCGGGGGGGATCTGAAGGGGTACGGTGATATATTGCTGATCCATAATTTCTACGACTTCAGAAGATCCCCGTTCCTGACCATTGATAACAGGACGGACATGGTACCGATGCGACCGGCTCATGCTAACGCGGTAATCGACATAATTCGTGCTCTGCGTTATGGGCTGATCGTTCAACTTCACTGCAGGTCCACCGTCAGTGGATCGATAGAGGTTGAAAGCGATGTCGTTAGGATCGGTTCCAAGCATACGCCAACCAACGTAGACCGCTCCGCCACCCTGATTGATCGCTATTATCCCACGACCCAGCTTCTCCATATATCGTTGTGAGCGTGTGCTGGCAGTAAAAGAAAGTATCATCAAGGCGATTATTACCATTGTTGACCTGATACTGCGGTGCATACGGAACTCCTCCTTTTGGCTCATAAATACACTGCCCCAAATAGATATGCTTAATTATACCAAAATTTCACTGTCTAATAAAGCATCTTGTCGTTGCCGCAGGATTCTTCAATCCGTTTATCGATTAGGAAAGGTATCTTGCTGTTAACCCATTACGACTGTAACGTTATGCGTTTTCCCATCCTCAAAAGCGGGTATAATATTGCCTTTTGTTTTATCCCCATCAACAATGATTTCCTCAATACCTTTTGAGACGTGCTCAGGATTTTGTACAGCTATTTTATAAACTGCATTTCTGAACTTTCTTTGTATCGTAAAACTATTCCAATTATGTGGAATACAAGGATCTATCAATAGACCTTCGTATTCAGGTCTAATTCCTAATATATATTGGGTTATGGCATAATAATTCCAGGCTGCTGTTCCGGTGAGCCATGAATTTTTGGCTTCTCCAGGTTTATGAGCATCTTTGCCTGCAATCATTTGTGAGTAAACGTAAGGCTCCGTCTTGTGCAAATCACTGATATCCTCAAGATAAGAAGACGCAATTTTTCTGTAATACTCAAAAGCCCTGTCGCCATTTCCAAGACCCGTCTCAGCAATCATAATCCAGGGATTATTATGGCAGAAGACACCTGCGTTTTCTTTATAACCCTTTGGATAGGTGGATATCTCGCCTAAGTTTATATGGTATTTCGTAAAAGCAGGATTATTCAATACAATTCCATATTCACAATCAAGATGTTTTTTAACAGATTCCAAAGTTGACTGAGCTTTGCCATCATCCAACCCAATCCCCGCCATAACACAAAAGCCTTGTGATTCAATGAATATCTTACCCTCTTCGTTTTCGTGACTGCCCACTTTTTTGCCAAAATAATCATAGGCTCTAAGGAACCACTGACCGTCCCAGCCGTGTTTATTGATGCTGTCTTTTATTTTTTTCACGTGCCAAATAGCTAAATCTGCTTCCTTTTGCTGACCGTGCCGTCGGCATATCTCTGCAAACTCGGTTCCATAAAGAACGAACATTCCCGCTATCATCACGGATTCAGCTACGCCGCCTTGCTTGTTCTCTGTGGTCTGGAAAGGTTCATCCGGATTTTTGGAAAAGCAATTGAGATTTAGACAATCATTCCAGTCTGCTCTGCCGATAAGCGGAAGATTATGAGGCCCAAGATTATTGACCACGTGGTAAAACGATCTCTTTAAATGTTCAAACAAGGAATTCGCTTTTGTTTCGTCATTATCAAATGGGACCGGTTCATCGAGTATCGACCAATCGCCGGTTTCTTTTATGTAGCTTGAAGTAGAAAGTATCAGCCAAAGTGGGTCGTCATTGAAATTACCGCCAATCTCGTTATTTCCCCTTTTCGTTAGAGGCTGATATTGATGATACGCACCGCCATCTTCAAACTGGGTCGCGGCAATATCTAAAATTCTTTCTTTTGCCTTTTCCGGGATTTGATGAACAAACCCGATGAGATCCTGATTAGAGTCTCTGAATCCCATCCCTCGACCAATACCGGACTCAAAATATGATGCACTGCGGGACATATTGAAAGTGACCATGCACTGGTACTGGTTCCAGATATTCACCATTCTATTTAGCTTTTCATCATGACTATCGAGCTGATAAATTGAAAGCAGCTCCGACCAGTAATTTCTTAGCTTTTCAAACGCTTCGTTAACATCATCTGAGTTCTGATACTTTGCTATCAGATTTTCTGCTTTTTTCTTGTTAATAACTCCTGGACTTTCCCATTTGTCGTCCTCGGCATTCTCAACATACCCAAGGATAAAAACCAATTCTTTCTCTTGCCCCGGCGCCATATCCATTTGAAGCATATGCGAACCGATCGGCGACCATCCATGAGCAACGGAATTGCGACTTTTTCCTTCCACCACAGCATCGGGATTTCCAAATCCGTTATATAAGCCAACGAACGACTCCCTGTCTGTGTCGAAGCCCCGTATTGGCTGGTTGACGGAATAGAAAGCATAGTGGTTTCGCCTCTCTTTATACTCTGTCTTATGGTAGATGGCCGATCCTTTAACCTCTACCTCCCCTGTCGAAAAATTCCTTTGAAAATTTGTCGTATCATCTAGAGCGTTCCAGAGACAAAACTCAACAAAAGAAAAAAGTTTGAACCTTTTAGGTTTGTTGCCTTTATTTGTGAGTTTGACTTTCTGAATCTCACAATGGTCGCCAAGCGGCACAAAATGTAAAACTTCCACCTCCAGGCCGTTTTTTTCACCTGTTATTATTGTATAACTCAGTCCGTGCCGGCACTGATAATTATCCAACTTATTCTTAACTGGTTTCCAGCCCGGCGACCAAACATCTCCTGCGTCATTGATATAAAAGTATTTTCCACCGTCATCGATCGGAACATTGTTGTATCTATACCTGGTTATTCTTCTAAGCCTTGCATCCCGATAGAAGCTATAGCCACCTGCTGTATTCGAGATGATGGAAAAGAAATCTTCCATACCCAGATAATTAATCCAGGGATACGGTGTTTGGGGTTCCGTTACAACATATTCTTTTTGACGATCATCAAAATATCCGTACTTCATACTCGTTTGGCCTCAATAAAATTGATGCTCTCAATCGGTTAATTTTTCGTACCACGTTTTCTTGAGAATAAATGAAGTTATCAACAGGATAACAATCGCAGATATCAGAGAGATATTTTCTCTGATGATCAGATATATAGGAATGAGCACTAGAGAAGTCTGCCAAATAATTCCAATAACGATGTTAAACATATCTCTTTTGAAATTTTTGTTCCCTTGAAAGCTGGGGTCTTCCTTAATGACTTTGTCCTGAATCGGGCCCCAAAATCCCCAGGGTCGCACTTGCTTATAAAATGACTTCAGGACTTCTTCATCTTCCGGCTTGGTAACGAGGGTGCCAATAATGCAGCCCAGCAGTGAAAGAACTAAAATAAACGGGAATATGTAAAAATCCTGTACGGTAGGCATAAGCAAGGGCATCGTCAGGGAGGCGATCAGGCCTATAACCATTCCCCAGAAATAGCCGTAACCATTGAATCTCCACCAGTACCACTTCAAAACATTCGCCGCAGCATATCCGCCCCATAAAGACGAGACGATCCATACCGTCACAGAATTAATCGACTCAACCATAAAAAGTCCAAAAGAAATCCCGACAACCACCACAGCGAGCGAAATGATATAACTCATTTTAACATATTGTTTATCGGTTGCGCTTGGGTTGATATAACGTTTATAAATATCGTTAACAATATAAGCCGGAGCTGCATTGACAGTTGCAGCGAATGTTGACATAAAGGCGGCAAGCAGGCCGGCCATCAATATGCCTAACAAACCGGTTGGAACAAATCTGTTCATCGCCATAGGCAAAATCATTTCGAAATCGATATTTTCACCCATCGCTGCAAGATCGGGCATAAGATATACAATGGCCAGCACCGCTAAACCTCCTATCAACATATATCTTGGGAAAAACAACGCTACGGAAACGAAACCACTCATTTTGGCTGCTTCTTTGGGACTTTTGGTCGCGAGAATCCGCTGCATATCGTAGTTGGGGGCTGGTCCTGCCACGCTTAGCAAAAAGCCCTTGAAAAGAATCATCATCATAAAGCAGGTGAACAATTCATAACCGTCGGCCGCAATTTTAGTGTTTACCGAGTCAAGTATTCCGCTCCAGTTCAAATCAAGCCTCCAGCCGAAATATAACTCTTTCCATCCTTCAGGCACTAATCCTGCGATTTGTCCCGCAGTGACATGATTTATAGCGATGATACCAACAGCTATTGATGCTATGGTCATTATTACAAATTGGATAAGCTCGGTTAAAACCACGCTGTGCATTCCACCTTTTACAACGTACAGCGTGGTTATGCTCATAAAGATGAGTCCATATTGATTTGGCGTCAGATTCCAGGGCAGAAATTCCGAGGAAAATTTCCCGATTCCCTTGAATCCATAGGCCAGAAAGCCAATCACACTGACAATTGCAAATATAACGACGATAATATGAGATAGCTGTGCGCCGGTTCCGATGCCGAATCTGGTCTTCATCCATTCGGCGCCGGTCATGACATTTGAACGTCTGAGCCAGGTGGATAAATATACCATTAAAAATATCTGGTTAAAAACAGGCCATAGCCATGGTATGAACGCACCTTTGAGCCCGTAAACAAAGATTAGATAAACCAGCCACATTGTCCCCGTTATGTCAAACATCCCGGAAGCGTTCGAAACCCCCAGGATATACCATGGAATGCTCTTACCACCGAGAAAGTAGGAATCTATATTTTTTGAAGCTCTTTTAGAGATCAGAAATCCAACCACAACGGTGGAGATCAAATAAAGAAAAATGATCGCAATATCAACGGAGTGAAGTTGCATAACGTCACCTTCCATATTTGATATGATTAAATTGATGCATTTTATCTCTATGCATTCAGTTTCTTTATCCCAAAAGAGTCATAAGTCTAAATTGGTAGCTGGTGATTGGCAACTGGTTATTGTTTATTAGTCGGTAATTATTACCCATCAGTCACCAGATAATAAATGTACAAAATCTAAATTCCCCTTGTGTCCTTTTAATATTGAATAAACTTATGCTGTCTTGCCGATATCCTGAATGAGGGACAAGTGGTTGTCCCATAAACAGTTAAATTCAGGAGACAAGACAATGCAGGCTCTTTCAAAATTCTGTTGTCAAAATAAAAAATGCCCGGATTATGGAAAACGCAACGCAAATAATCTGACAGTATGCGGATGGTACGGCAAAAATA